>DZBG01000006.1 GCA_022729855.1 Bdellovibrio sp. | reverse complement strand
ACGCTGGGCCGTAAGTGGCCGAAAACTAATTCAAATTAGATGCGTAGCCCCTGTTGGTAAAACAATGGCGAGTCTTAATCCATGGTTTAAAACAATTATTAATACATTGGCGACTCGTTTACGTAAGGCCAATGGAAGAATAAAAGAACTAGAAGATAATCAAGCAAGTGTTAGTTACGGTGGTTCACACAAGGGCTATGAGTTTTTAAAGCCGCTTGAAGTGATGAGAATTCTAGGGACTATTTTTCTTGTTTTCAAATCTCATGGAGATTTTCACGGAAATGAGGTTCATCTCAATCGCAAGACTTTGACTCTTTATACCTTTGATATGTATCAAATTATTGAAGTAAAGTTAGAGACGATTTTAACTTCACTGGTTCAGTTGGGATGGCTTGAAATTCGCGAGGATGAAGAAAAATTACCCAATCTTTTGATACTTAAAAATATTGAAACAGTCAGACAGATTTTTATCTTCTCTAATGGTGAAAGACATATGCCAGAAGAGAAAAAAATGCGCATCTCTGAGAAGTGTGAGCAACTCTTAGAAAAAATTCTTGTTAATATTAAGCGCAACCCACCAGTGGCCATTCCTAATTTAAAACTTGATGGGGAAGTTAAGCCTAAGTTTACTCAGTATCTAAATCTCACTCCGATCATTGAAGAATTCAAGGCCAAGAATATTAGTATCAATGCTGATCATGTTGATGATGGACGAAATATTGGAATTTTTGGTGAAGTGATGGCCGTTGAAGGAAATGCCATGGTTGAGTTTGATCAAATTAAAGCAGAAAGATTTTATCCTATTATAAAATTCACAAACCACATTTCTCGCGGCAATCGCGAGAAAGGTGGCTCGAATTAGGATTTAGATAGCATCTGGTTGGTAGAAGACTTCTACATTATCTCCACTCTTATAATAGCTTGGAGAAAGCACTCTAATCATATAACCAGATTTGTTAACTGCTGGAGTCGCTGGAGCTCCATTGAAGGCCACCTTGATATTGATCGGTGTTCCCACTAATCCTACATACTCCCACTTAGAAGAATCTAGAATTGTTCCATTTATTCTTACCACAATTGTACTGGCCACTGCCGCTCTTGGAAGAACGATGTATTGGAAGTACTCAACATAGTTTGAAGCCTTGATCACTACACAGTCTGGATAAGTAATATATTTATCAGAGCTTAAAAACTTAATTGCTTTCCCACTAATTGGTTCCCCTGGTGTCGGAAGGATTCGTGAGTTACCAGAGTAGCTGGCCTCATAACTCCAATCTGTTCCAAGAATAAGTTGAGTCGAAGTACTCCCTGACTGTTTGTACACTTGGAGTGTACTCGGATCGAGAGTTCCTGAAGTCAGAGTGATCGGCCAATAATTATAAGTATGGGCCAGAAGCACTTGATTGATCGAACTATTAATTCCGGTAAATAAAGCGCTGAATCCATTATTACAAAGATCGTAACTATCCTTATAAGTAGGGCTATCAGATGCACCTGATCCATCATAAAGATCTTTAGACATGTTTTTATAAACTGTTCCTGCAAGTGATCCACCTACTGAACAAGTAGGGCTTGGTGAGTGTGATACCACTGACATAAATCTAAATTGTAAACTTCCTAGAGTTGCCTTTAATGTCGACATCTGATTGAGTTTAGTTCCATAGGCTTCAGTATTAATATATGTATAACCAGTTGAAGTTTGTGAAGTTGTATCACTATCAACACCATTTGAAATAAGGACTACAATAGTGTGTGCACCAGTTCTTAGAAGTCCATTCTTGTGATGATTTGCAAAACTATAAACACGAGAGAACCCTTTTTCTAGGCCATTCGCAGTGGTTTGGAAAAAAGTAAACTGGCTTGAACTTGAAATTTTATTTGAGCTGTAACCAGAAATTGTATCTGGGTTACTTGCGAGAACTTGAAAGTCCGTCATTGAAGTTGAAATAAGCGGAACACCAATGACTCGATAATCAAATTGTTGTGAAACTGAGTTAATTGTATTTTGAATCGCAGTCTTAATATTACTTGTAATATAGTTTGTTGATGTCGAGTTATCGACAACATAAATAATATCAACGGCAGGTTTGACTAGAGTAGATGAGGCACATGAAAGCTTTTCATAACTTTGTACACCATTGGCCACTTCACTTGAACTTGTTGGAGTAGATCCAAACTGTTCTTTCCCACAACTGATGAGGGTGAATAGTAGTAATAATGAGACTAAACTTAAATTTTTCATAACAACACCTAGTTTGAACTGAGTCGACTTGTCAGCTAATCGGAGGGTTTCGCCTAAAACTTTAGCATTTATGGGGAAAGTTTTTCCTAAAGTCCCTTAGAGGCCACCCCTGGGATAAAATAAACTGATAATCATTTCAACCAGTTAATAGGGGAAATCATATGGCAGAATCTTGGTATTATGTGCTTAAAGGACAACGACATGGGCCTGTGTCCTTAGAAGTTCTTCAACAAATGATGACTAAAGACGAATTGAATCCTCAGGACTTTATTTGGAAGAAGGGATTTGAGAATTGGAAAAAAATCACTGACGTCAGTGAAGTGCAAGTGGCAAAGGTCCAGGCACCTGAAGTTCCAGCACATCTTCCGCCAGTGATGGATACTCCTGCTGCGATTGATTTTTCATTCTCTAAAATTGGTGCAGATGAGAGACAAATCTTTGTCCGTATTGGAACAGATAGAGGGGGGGCCACTGCTGATTATGGTCCATTTAGTTTAAATCAATTAAAAACTCTTTTTGAACAAAAGAGAATTAATGGAAAGACTTCATTCTTTGTCAAAGGAATGAAAGAGTGGTCTCTTCTTGGTGATCATAAAGAGTACTCTGATATCTTTGAAGCTCAACCACCTGTGATTCAGCCCCAAGATAGAAGAACTGCTACTCGTAAACCATTTGTCGCAAGAATGTTTATTCAGAATAATAAGAAAGTTTTTGAAGGAATCTGTCGTGATGTTTCCATTGGTGGAATGCAGGTTTTAATTGATCAATTTCCTGGAGCAGCTGGAGAAAAAATCTCTATTAATGTTCATCCAGAAAACTCTGAATATCACTTTGTGGCGTCAGGACAAATTGTAAGACTACTCGAAGGCAATAATGGATTCTCATTTCGTTTTCAACAATTATCAGATGAAGCTAAAAAAGCGATTGATAAATACATTGGCATGGAAGCTAACTAATCAGTGAAACCATTGGCGAGCTTTACTATTCTTGAAGAATCTATTTCCTCAAAATCGGGAAACGCCAGTGTTTATATTAAACATTTTAGTAATAGCATTCAGCCTAAGTTTCATTTTATTTTTCTTCACGGGGCGATTGCTTATACCGATCGCTACCTCGATTTAATTCAGTATCTACTCAACGTATTTCCTGAAAGTGTTGTGACTTCTTTTGATCAAGTCGGACATGGAAGAAGTGGTGGAGCAAGGGCCTATGTGGGCGACTTTGATCATTATGTTGAAGACCTAGATCAAGTCTTCAATCTGTGCAAAGAACGTTATCCTTTTGAAAAAAAGAAAATGATTATCCTCTCTCATAGTATGGGTGGGCTCGTGAGTTTAAGATGGCTTCTTGGGAAAGAGAATGGCCAAGAGCTCCCTACCGGAATTGTTTTTACTGCCCCTTGTGTTCGTCCTATTCCAGTGCTCGGGCAATTTGGTGAAAATCTTCTTAAAAAACTTCATATGATAACTCCTAAGCTTCACTTACCAGCTATCTATAAGGGGAGTGATTTAACCAGAGATGAGTTTAAGGCCAATGAGTTTGATACAGATTCTTTGATCCCTAAATTTGTCTGTGCAGAAATGGGTTATCAAATTATTAAAGCAGGTAAGCAGGTTCGCCCTCTGGCCTATTATATAAAGACGCCCTGTTTGTTTCAGTTAGCTGAAGATGACCGTGTAGTTGAGAGTCATACAGCTGAGCTTTTCACTCATGGAATTGATAAAAGGTATGCTAAGGTTATAAAATATCCGCAAGCAAGACATGATTTATTAAATGACATAAATAGAGAGTCTGTATTTAATGATATTAAGAGTTGGATTCAAAAAATCAGTTAGGATAGAGCTATGAAAAAATTATTATTGTTTGGTCTTATTTCACTCATCGCAGGTTGTGCAACCTACAAGACCTATAATCAAACTGATACAGGTAGAGTGAAGATCCGAGGCGGCGTCTACAAAGAGCTGACTTGGGATGATTCAATGATGTTTAAGCGCATGAGCTGGTATCATGGGATGACTCTGTATTTTGATACTCTGGTTTATCATGCTGATCCTGCTTCTCCTTTTTCGAATTGGTTTTCGGCCACAGAAAAAGAGTATTTCAATAAATGTGAAAAACTGATCGTTACAGTAAACTATAGTGCCGATCCAACTAAGATCTCTCATGTGGATTTTCGTGAACAAATGCGCCTGAATGGTTATGACGATGTGGTAGTGAATGACTTTGCTTCAGCTTTAAGAAACCATCCTGATAATAGTAATTGGAGCTTAAAAAACTACAAGATCCTCGGGTTTTGTAAAAGATCTCCCACGAGAATCCGCCAGGGAAGGCTAGTGATCAACTTTCCAAGTTTCCACGAAATTTATATAAACCTTTGATTTTTAAAGAGTGATATCTGTTTAATATTACTTAAAACAAGCTTCATTTGGGTGTTTTTACTTAAGTTTTTCGCTTCTTTGCCGATAGGTCTTTGAGGCATAAATATGAGTGAAAAAAAATTTGAACGTTTTGGTAAATACCTCATCCTAGATCATCTAGTTGATGGTGGGATGGCAAAGATCTGTCGTTCCCGTTATTTGGGTGACCAGGCCAATAAAATTGTTGCCATTAAAATGGTTCAGCCTCAGTTTTCTAACGATGCTTCATTCGTAAAAATGTTCCAAGATGAATTGAATATTACTTTTGGTATGCTACATCCAAATGTGATGCAGGTGTATGACTACGGTAAAACCAATGGTCAGCTTTATACAGCGATGGAGTATATCCATGGTGCAAACTTAAAGCAGTATCTTGATCGTCTTAAAGAGCGCAAGGTTGTTTTCCCTGTTGAGATTACGACATTTATTATTTCACAAGTTTGTCAGGGGCTTTATTATGCCCATACGTTTACAGATAAGTTAACTGGTAAGCCGTTTAATATCATTCACCGTGATATTTCTCCTCATAATATCATGCTCACTTATGATGGTGCTGTGAAGGTAATTGACTTTGGTATCGCAAAAGCTGATACAAACTCTGAGGCCACTCAAGCGGGAACGATTAAAGGTAAGTTATCTTATCTTGCTCCTGAATATCTTGAAGGACTTGAGCTTGATCAGCGCTATGATATTTTTGCTGTTGGTATTACGATGTGGGAGATGCTTTGTTCACGCAAGCTTTTCCAAGCAGCTAATGATCTAGCCGTTTTAAAACAAATTCAAACTTGTAAAATTATTCCTCCATCACAGGTCAATCCAAATGTTCCTAAGGAACTTGATGCTATCGTGATGAAGGCCCTTGCTAAAGATAGATCTGCTCGATATGAGAATATGGATCAATTTAACCGTGCATTGGTTAAGTTTCTTTATTCTCAGTATCCAGACTTTAATGCGAGTGATTTATCATTCTTTGCCAAAGAATTATTCGGCCAAGAGATTAAAGAGGATGGAGTAAAGTTTGTTGATTACGGAAGTATTGATATTACTCCCTATATCAATGAAATGGCCCAGGAAGAAAGTAAGACAGGGAAGATTGCACGTAAAGATGTGAAGGATGCTATTCAAAAAGGTCATCCTCAAAAAATGCAAGTTCTTGATCTTCAAGTTGAGGATGTCACAGGTATTGAGCTTGATAAGCCCACTCTTGAAGCGACATCACAAAGAAAGAATACAGCGAAGGCTGTTTCTTCTGCACCTAAATCAACAAGAACGATTTCTCATAAGTCAGGAACTTCGACGAGTGTCTCAAAAAGAGATGTGAATATAACTCGTACGGGTAGCCGAGTGACCACGAAGAGAGATTTTAAAAACTCTAAACCTGAAAGCTCACCTTTGAGTCCAGTGATCATTATGATTATTGCGGCTTCACTTGCTGGAGTGGCTTACTTACAGTCTGATTTAGTAGAGAGTATGATTGGTATCAATATTCATCATATTATTCACGGCGAGCCTTCAAGACAGGTCTCTTCAGTTGGACCTGCAAGAGTAGACAACTCTGAAGAAAATCAACCTGCTCCCAAAGCAAAATTTGGAAAGATTATTCTTTCTGGTGTTGATATGAGTATGAATATTACTATTAATGGCCAGAAAAAAGAATATGTCGGAAATGCTATTGAAGTTCCACTTAATCGAGAGATGACAGTGACAATTAAAAAGCAGGGCTATGCGAGTTTTGTGAAAAGAGTTATTACAACTGCTAATCAAAGTTCTGTGGTTGTCGCAGTTCCGGCCCTTGATAGAGCGAGAATCGGACTACTCACAACTTCTCTTAATTATTCAGCAGGATCAAAACTCATTTTTGATGTAGACGGAGAAACGGTTGAGAAAGAAATGCCGTTTAACGATTATCAAGTTCCTGAAGGAAACTACTCAGCTAAGGTTGTGAATCCAATCTTGGGGACAGAGAAAAAAGTCGAATTTAGAATCGAAGAAAATAAAAAACAATTCCTAGAATAAAACTAGGGATTGTTTACTTTTTAAATCTATTTACCTTTCTCATTGTTAACAGCTTTATAATTTCCGCAGCAGTCTCTTCTAAGGCTTTCCCTGTGACATTAAAAACAGGCCATCTTTTATTCTCAGAAAAAATATTATTGGCAAATTCAATTTCACTACTAACCTTTGAAATATCGGCGTATTCGCCTTCATCTTTCTGAAGACCTAAGCGTGAAAGGCGGTTCTTTCTAATTTGGAAAAGTGTGTCTGGATCAATAGTAAGACCGAAAATTTTTCTTTGATCAATTTGAAAAAGTTTTTCAGGTAAAGGTACCCCCATGACAAGAGGAACATTGACTACTTTAATACCTTCAAGAGAGAGATAGATTGAGAGAGGAGTTTTAGAAGTTCTTGAAATACCCACTAGAACAACATCGGCTTCTTCAAGTGAAGTGATATTTTTTCCATCATCATGATTTAAAGTGAATTCAATTGCCGCCACTCGTTTAAAATACTCATCGTTTACAGCGTGTAAAAGTCCAGGTTGATAATTAGGTTCACTTTCAAAAAAATTAGAAAAAGAAGTTAAGATAGGGCCTAAAAGATCAACTGAGCGTACATGTTTTTTGCGCGAAATATCAGCAATATAAGCACGCAATTCAACTGAAACAATGGTATATACAACAATATCATGTTGGATGGCCGCTTCTTGAAAAATGGCATCAATTTGTTCCTTTGACCTGATGTTTTTATATCTGGTAAAGAAAATTTCTTTTTCAGGGAATTGGGCCATGGCGGCACGGGTAATGGCCGAGGCGGTCTCTCCAGTACCATCGGATATTACGATAACTTTAAGGCGATCATTTGAATTAATCATGATTTGTTCTCTTGAGATTATTCATTCTAAGATTAAAATAATATTAGCTTATATTTTACCCTAGTAGGAGGCCCCATGTATCTAGGAAAAGTTCTCTCTATCTCAGCATTGCTGATGATGTCATTGAGTGCATTGGCATTGAATGCACTTCCCACAAAAGTTCCTGTCCCTGCAGATAATTTACAAACTCCTGCAAAAATTGAACTTGGAAAAATTCTTTATTTTGATCCTCGTTTATCTCAGGATGGAACGATCTCTTGTAACTCTTGTCATAATATTATGGCCGATGGGGCGGATGGACGTCCTGTAGGGGTGGGAGTTCAAGGACAACGTGGTGGTCGTGGTTCTCCAACAGTGTGGAACTCAGCTTTTAATACAGTTCAATTTTGGGACGGTCGTGCTGCTTCATTAGAAGAACAGGCCAAGGGCCCACTGACAAATCCTGTTGAGATGGGAATGAAAGATCACGATATGGTGATTGGACGTATTAAACTTATTCCTGGTTATGTGACTTTATTTCAAAAAGCATTCGGAAAAAAAGCAGAAATCAATATTGATAATACTGCTAAGGCCATTGCAAGTTTTGAGAGAACTCTCATCACCCCCAATTCTCCTTTTGATAAATATAAACGTGGAAATAAAAAAGCAATGACTGCATCTGCCGTTAAAGGAATGAAGCTGGTTGAAGAGATCGGATGTACTTCATGTCATGTGGGAGACAACTTCAATGGTGAAGGGTTTAAAATGGGAGAAGGGAATTACCAACCATTTCCACAGATTCCTGGTTCAAAATATGATAAACAATACGAGATCACAAAAGATCTAGGTCGTTTTGATGTCACAAAAGACCCTGAAGATAAAAATAAGTGGAGAGTTCCAACTTGGAGAAATGTGGCCCTGACAGCACCGTATTTTCATAATGGAAAAGTAAGAACTTTAGATGAAGCAGTAAGAGTTATGGCCAAGGCCCAACTTGATGTTGATCTTAAAGAAGATCAGGTGACAGATATTGTAGCTTTTTTAAATGCACTCACAGGTGAGTTTCCAAAGATTGCCATGCCGAGACTTCCTATGACTCCTGGTACGACACATACTCCAGATCCATAGTTCTATTTTCGTAAAAATAATTCCACTTGCTTAAAGAGTTCATCTCTTTGAGTGAGTGGATGAAATTCGAGTTTTGATTTGTCTCGATTAAACCAAGTTCGCTGAGATTTTGCGAGCTGCCTAGTATGAATAACTATCTGTTCCTCAAGATCTTCTAAGTTCAAAATTTGACCATTGATATAATCCAAAGTCTCTTTATAGCCAATTGATTGAAGAGGTTTCTCATCTCCTGTAAAGCCATTCTTAAGCAGTGTTTTCACTTCCTCGATTAAGCCATTTTTAATCATCTTCTTTGTCCGGTTTTCAATAATAGTTGAATGCTCTTCTCGAGGAAGATTCATATAGATATTTAAAATATCCCAATCGTGTTTTGTTATTCCAAGATTTTCATTCTCTTGATCTTTTTTTATACGGGCCTGTGATAATTTCTCTCCTGTATTCCAGAAGTGCTCCACTGCTCTTCGTACGCGGTAATGATCATTTTCGTGATATCGCTCAAAGCTTTCTTGATCGTTTTCTTTTAAGAAAGTGAGAAAGGGCGAGATGCCTTCTTTCTCATAAAGAAGATCAGACTTTTGAGTTATGTTCTCAGGAGTAGTAGGAGAGTCATACATCCCCTTGAGAATTGCTTGAAGATAAAATCCACTACCACCAACAAGAATGACTAATTTATTCTCCTCTAAAAGTTTTTCGATGAGAGGAGTGGCCATGCGAGAGTAGTCAGCGGCATTGAGTGCATGGGAGATACTATTCACATCAATCATATGATGAGGAATCATTTTCTGTTCATCAAGAGTCGGCTTGGCGGTTCCAATAGTTATTTCTTTATAAAGGAGAAGGGAATCAAAATTAACGATCTCTCCCCCGAACTTTTGAGCGATCTCAATACTTATATCTGTCTTACCAGAGGCGGTTGGCCCGCTGATGACAATGACTTTTTTACTCATGATTTGAATAGTTTTGAAAGATGAGGTTTATCTAGGGCCACCATTAAACCCATTTCAAGGAGTTTAGAATGCCCACAAAAATTAATCATCTCCTCTAATGTCTGAAGACTTAAGTCTCGTGATCTTAGTTCTAAGTCTTTTATATCGATACGATCATAATCTTTTTGAGCGAGTATTTTTTCCACAATAAGTTTCAATGGGTATCCGTTTAACCAATCAGGAATTCCTCTGAGAACAAGAATATCTCCCAAAGGTTCTAGCTCAAAACCATAATCGTTTAATTTTTTCCAAAGATTGTTTTTAGAATTATAAGAAAATGATTCACTCACGAGGAGAGGAATTGAAAGAGTGGGAAGTTTTAATTTCTCTTGAATAAAAAGGGAGAGACATTTTTCAATCTGAAGGCAGAAAAAAACATCATTCTCGTGAAGGATAACATGCTCAGATGTCACCCATGTCCAATTCTCTGAAGAATTGGGGTTCATTTGATTTTGATGTGGAGAGAAAACTCCATCAAAATTATAATTCTGCTCTTGCTGAGTCAGATTCCAGCTACTTTTATTATCTAAGTCAAACTTAGGTTGCTCAGAAGTAGGATGACGATTATCTATGGAAGGAGTAATTGGAGTCGTTGGTTTAAGTTGCTTAATTGAAGCCGTAAGAAGTGAAACCAGTTTTGAATGTGAGAGACATTTCACCACGGTCTTACTTGGATGAACATTGACATCAATTTCATCAGTGGGAACTTTTATTGAGATACAGTACTGAAACATCTCCTGCCCATAAAACAGAGTCTGCAGAGATTCTGTAATAATTCGGTGAAGTTGTTTATCTAAGATGAGCCTGTTGTTGATAAACAGATAGGCCCACTTCACTGGAGTCTTAACAAACTGAGGGATAAAGCTTCCCTGGACTTCGATACCATCATAAGCATGAGAAACCGTTTGGATCTCTATTTCTTTACGAGACTTAATAGGCAACAGATCCATCAGTCTTTCATTTAAGTTTGCTTTAGCGGGATAGAAAATTCTTTCATCCTCATCAAACTCAAGACTAAATTTTACTTCGGGATGAGAAACCACAAATGAGTAAAAAACTTTTTTTAGAAAAAGTTTTTCTGTATTCTGAGACTGGGTAAATTTAAGTCTCGCTGGAGTATTAAAGAACAGATCTTTTATATAAAGTTCCGTCCCATGATCCTTACCACTCTTTTGAAGTTGACCATGATAAAGAGTTTGAGCACCCTCTATTTTAATCTCTGACCCTTCTTTTTCAGAACTTATAAAACTTGTACAGTGAACTCTGGCTATTGAAGCGATTGAGGCCAGGGCCTCACCACGAAAGCCATAAGTATGTAGGCCAAAAAGATCTTCAAATTTTTGTAATTTAGAAGTGGCATGGCGAGAGAAGGCCAGAGGAAGATCGTTATAGGTCATGCCATGGCCATTATCTTTGAGGGCAATAAGATCAAGACCACCATTTTTGATTTGTAGGTCTAGTTCCGTAGCACCAGCATCCATGGCGTTTTCGAGAATTTCTTTAATGAGATTGGCAGGTCGTTCAATAACCTCACCGGCCTTAATTTGGTCGATGAGATGCTCAGGGAGTAAATCAATCTTTGGGGGAGTGGATTGCACCCTCTAGCCCTTAAAGAAGTTTACTTGATTTCGTCCGCCTTCTTTTGATTTATAAACAGATGAGTCAGCACGCTTAAACAAATCAGTTCCAGTTGCCACACCTTGGCGGTAATCAGCAACACCGATTGAAGCTGTTACTGGGAGGCGTTTACCGTCATAAATAAACTCGTGTTTCTCAACCAGTTTTCTTAGACGTTCAGCAATCTCGAAACCTTGCTTTAAATTTGTATTAGGAAGAAGAACACAGAACTCTTCACCACCATAACGAGCGAAGACATCACCTTGGCGAACTCCATTACTGCGAATAAGTTGTGCTTTTTCTTTGAGAACATAGTCACCAGCATCATGACCGTAATTATCATTGAGCTTTTTAAAATGATCTAAGTCAAAAATAATAAGTGTAAGTGGCTTACCAGTAAGTTTTGATTTTTTTACTTCGGCTTCAAGAGCATTATTAAAATAAGATTTATTATAACAACGAGTCAGACCATCTGTATTGGCCTCTTCGTGAAGTTTGTCATAAGTCAGTCGCTCAGGATCTCCCTTTGGAAGAAACTTCATCGCAATCGAGCCAATCTTAATCACATCACTTTTTTTAAGTTCAGTAGGAGCTTCAAGTTTTTGATTATTTAAATAAGTTCCATTGGCCGATCCAAGATCAGTGAGGATTGATGATTCTTCATTTGTTGAAATTTGAAAATGGCGACGAGAGACACCATGAAAATCTAAACTGATTGTACAATCAGGATTTCTTCCAATGATCGCTTCACCTGGAACAAGATCATAAATTGATCCATTCAAATCTCCACCAACAACTAACAAACATGCTGGTTTTTTTTGAGCTTCATCTTCAGCAGCAGCCAGTGCTTTTCTGATATCGGTAATTACAATCGTTGAGTCGTCAGACATGAATTCTCCAATAAAAACAATATGTTAGAACTTATTCATTTTATGCCTGAATCTGGCCTTCAGCAAGACACGGCAAACAGGTGCTACTACACTTATCTTATCGTCATTTTCGGTGAGTTTTTAACCACTCTTTAGCGTATTTTTTCCCTGCCTCAACACCTGGTTGATTAAAAGGGTCAAGCTTCATGAGCTCTCCCATATAGACAGTCAGAGACTCACTAAAAATAATAAGTTGTCCCAAAGTGTGGGCCGTTAATTCCTTAATACTTAGTTGAGCTATAGGGCGGTTATTCTCTTGGAGCGCCTTCAATGAACCTGAGAATTCTGCTTTGAAAAGTTCTGAAAGTGTGAACTTTCTAAGCAGGTTAAAGCTTGAGGCATCAAATGAGTTATTTAGTGGGTAGTCAGTTTTGAAGTTTTCGACTTCGATTAAGAACATCATCTTGTCATTTGGCCCTTCCATAAAGAGCTGCATTTGAGAATGTTGATCTGTTGCCCCGTAGGCTGGGATAGGGGTAAGGCCCTTTCCATTTTTTCCTAAACTCTCTGCCCATAACTGAACAAACCATGCAGAAAATTCTTTAAGAAGAGATGAGTAGGGCATCATGACTGTTTGGTGAACATGATGATTATTATGAAGCTCTAAAATTAAATTTCCAAGATTGATGAAATCTTTATTCTTGGCAGGATTCACCACAGACTCTTGATAGTCAGCGGCTCCTTGCAGAAGTTCTTTGATATTGATTCCGGCATAAAGAGCTGGGAAAAGACCAACAGGAGTGAGCACAGAAAAACGTCCACCAATATTTGAAGGAACATCAAGGCAGGTAATATTTTTTTCAGCACCAAGTTTTCTGAAATCACCATGAACAGGATCAGTGCAGAAAACAAAATGATTTGTGTAATCTTTTTCAGTAAGACCTTGCTCATGGAAAAGATTAAGAACAATGGCCATTGAGGCCACTGTCTCGGCCGTTGTTCCAGATTTTGAAACAACAAAAACCACAGCATCTTTCATCTGAATATTTTGTAGTCTTGCTTTAGTATCATCTGGGTCAATATTATTTAAAAAAACAAATTGATTCATCTTCTCTGGCACAAGAGCACGAAGAAGCATTTCTGGGCCAAGTGCACTTCCACCAATCCCAATATGGATAAATGTTTTTTTATCTTTAAACTTTTCATAAGCCGCGAGTGATTGCTCAAGCAGATCAGTTCTATTCGGAAGTCCAAAAAATCCAATCTCTGGATTTTTTGTGAGAGTATGAACAAACGCCTCAAAGTCAGCACTAGAATTCTCTTTAGGTTTAACTGTTGAGTGAAGTTTAAGATTAAGCATGAGATTCGTATTCCTTTTTAAGATGACGAGCAATAACGACACGTTGAATTTGATTTGTGCCTTCTACAATTTGAAGAACTTTTGCATCTCTCATGAACCGCTCTACTGGATATTCTGAGGTACAACCAACACCACCCAAAATCTGTACAGCGTCAGTTGTCACTTTCATTGCGGTATCAGTGGCCTTAAGTTTTGCCATTGAGCAGAGTTTAGAATTTGGATTATCTGAATCTAAGCTTGCTGCTGCAGCATGAACCATAAGTCTTGAAGCTTCTACTTCAACACTCATATCACTCATCATGAATTGAAGACCTTGAAAATCAAAGATGGGTTGTTTGAATTGATTGCGAGTTAGAGAGTACTTGATTGATTCATCAAGAGCACGAGTTGCACATCCCACACCAATGGCGGCGATGGCTACACGTCCGCGATCAAGTCCACCCATGGCCACATGAAAACCTTTTCCTTCTTCAAGAAGGCGATCTTCATCGGCGACAAAACAATTTTCAAAAACAAGTTCGCGAGTAGGTGATGTTTTCCATCCCATTTTTTTTTCAGCTTTACCGTAAGTAAAACCTTTGGCCCCATCACGAACAATAAAAGCTGAAACACCTTTTGAACCTTCTCCACCAGTTCTTGCAAAAACAATATAGGTCTTTGCAATTCCTGCCGATGTAATCCACATCTTTGTTCCATTAAGAAGATACCCACCTTCTGTTTTTTTAGCAGTCGCTTTTAAAGCTGCCGCATCTGATCCTGCGTGAGATTCAGAAAGAGCAAAAGCTCCAATCTCTGCCCCTGAAGTCAGGGCCGGAAGATATTTTGCTTTTTGAGCTGCATTTCCGAAATTATTTAAAATAGTTTGAACCATCGAAGAAACTGAAACAGTGACAGCGTAAGGAACAGAGTACTTAGCTATCTCTTCCAAGATGAGGCAATAGTCTGTGTAAGAGAGACCAGCTCCTCCAAATTCTTCAGGTAGAGTCACTCCTGTCACTCCATACTCACCGAGACCGTTGAAAATTTCCATACGAAACTTTCCTTCGGCATCATCGTGTTCCATATGTGGTTCAATGGCTTCTTTGCAATATTTACTTAACTGGCCGATCAGTTCTTTTTGAAAATCGTTCATGAATTAACCCTTAAGCGCTTCGTTTAAAAGATTTTTAGCAATGATCATAATCATGACTTCATTTGTTCCTGCTCCAATTTCATTGAGCTTGTTATCTCTCATCATGCGCTCCACTGGGAATTCACGAGAGTATCCGTATCCACCATGAAGCTGGATGGCATCCAGAGCAATCTTTGTCGCCATTTTTGGAAGCTGAAGTTTTACAGCTGAAGCAAGAGAGTTTGATTTATTTCCGTGATCGTATTCATAACAAACTGTATAGAGAAGGCGTCTCATGGCCTCAGTCTCTGCATACATCTCAGCAATCATTTTTTGGATCAGCTGGAAGTTAGCAAGATTTTTTCCGAACTGCTTTCTCTCTCCGGCATATTTAATACACTGATCAAGACAAGCCTGAGCAATACCAAGTGAGATACCTGAAATGGTAATACGTTCTAGCTCAAGGTTTTTCATCATGTGAATAACTGAATCACCTTCTTCACCTAAACGGTTTACCACAGGAACTTTGGCTTTTTGAAAAGCAAGCTCACCAGTAGGTGATGAGCGCATTCCCATTTTGTGAATTTCTTTTGAAACAGAAAAACCGGGAGTCCCTTTTTCAACGATAAAAGTTGTGAGATCTTTTTTTCCAGTTCCCGTTCTTGTATAGAGATAAACAATGTCAGCGTACTGTGCATTTGTAATCCACATTTTATTTCCAGTGATTTCGTAGAAGTCACCTGTCTTTACTGCTTTTGTTTGCATTCCAACAGCATCCGAACCAAATTCTGGCTCACTCATTCCCATACAACCGATATGCTCTCCCGAAATAAGTTTCGGAAGGTATTTCGCTTTTTGTTCAGGAGATCCGTTATTGTTTAAGTTGTTCACACAAAGAATTGTGTGAGCAAGGTATGACAGCGTTGAACCAGCACAGGCCTTCCCGAATTCTTCCATCACGATTGTGGCCGCTGTCGCCCCAAGGCCAGCTCCACCATATTCAGGATCAGCAGTGATTCCTAGAAGTCCAAGATCACCCATATGTTTGAAGGCCTTCAAGTTGAAAGACTCTTCATTATCGTGTTTCTCTGCTACTGGAGCGAGCTCGTTTTGCGCAAAATCACGACATACTTTTTGGATTTCTTTTTCTTCATTGCTGAAAAACCACATAACTTCATCCTTTTTTGAAATTTCAAGTGCCAAAAGTGTATCGAAAAAATCAGTTTTTGTGAAACAAACCAGATGTTTTATTTTGATACACTGTTTCGAGTTATTTAAGATAAACTTAGGATAGAAATGCGGAGTAATTAAATTTGAATCAGACTGTCTTCAATGCTTTGAGTAAAACGGACGTAGTGTTCCCTGGTGAGCAATGGTTTTTCTATTGGAAGACCTCTGCTGCCATGTGGGAGAGTAAAATTTCTCATCATCCCAAGGATGAAGTCCTCTTTTTGCCACTCTATTGGGGGTTGCATGCTCCAAAAGAGGGGGCTTGGGACTTTGGAGATTTATCTCCTGAAGCAGATTTAAAACGTTTAATAGATCTTTGCGGGGCGCATCGTAGGCAAGTGGCCATTCTCCTTCCCATGTCACCCATGCCATTTCTTCCCAATGGAGGAATGCCAGTTCATATCACGCGACACCACTCGATTAATTCTCACGGTCTCATGAAGGCCGGAGTGGATCACGAAGGAAAACTACACAAGTTTTATTCATTCTACGGGGGGAAGGTTTTTCAATCTTATTTAGAATTTGTGGATGTGGTTCATAAATATCTTACTAAACACAAACTTCATGTTCCCGTTTACGGACTTGAGGGGAGAGAGTTCAGTACGCATTTTAATTCAACACGTGAGGATTATTCTCCTGCATTTGATCAGAATTTTAATCGCTTCTTAAAGCAGCGTTTTGCTGAAAATGAATCTCAATTAAGTGATCCCAAACAAGAGCTCATCTTAAAAAGAGAATTTCAAGAAACCACAGGTGAATTATTTGCTCAATCAACGGCGGAAGTATTACAGAATTGGTACAAGTCTCAATTAAATATTGTTTTTATTGGGGCCAGAGAAAATGATTTGATGGTGAGAAGTGTGGGAGATGGACTCGCTCCAACTGAGATCATGCTTCAAATTCTTCATTGTCTCAATCAAGGGAAACTTCCCTCAAGTGCGATTCTAACAAGCCATGAAAAAACACCACTTGTCACAAGATTTTTAACGGAGCAATTATCAGGAACTTATTTAGAAAGAGAAGCCAAGCTTCGTTCTCGTCCTGAAGAATTGACCGATGAACTCATCCCATTAGAATTCTTTTACCTCTGGGAGAAGAATCAACAAGACACTCATAATTTTTCAAGTCAGGGACTGATTCCATTTTTAAGTAAATCTTTCAGATGGAGTTATCGTTTTCTTGAGCATTTTGAAACTTCATTTTTAGGACCTGATCTTGAACAAGAGCGAATTAAGCTAGCTCGTCTTCAAGGCCTTTCTCGCTCTGAGATGGCCCAATTATTAAAACTATTTTTAATGGGTCAAAAAGTCATTTTAGATCGCTCGGGATGGAGTGAGGAACAGGAGAGAAGGTTTCATCTCTTTCTTGCTGAAAACAATTTAGAAACTCAAATCGTTAATTATAAAACACAAATTCTTATCACAAAATTAGGTGAAGGAAGACTTTTCGTTTACGATGGCGCCACACTTTGTACTCAAAATAAAGAAGAGCAAGCGGACTTCTGGCAAAATATAATGAACTATCTTGAACTCAAACATTTAAATGCAGAAATTGAAGAGGGTATTATTTGGTGCTGGAAAGTGAAGGCCATTTCAAGAGATGATTTAAATTATCAGGAAGTTCGAAGAATTTATCTCTACAATCCAACTAGCTATCGCAAGTCGATGCTTATTCCTTCGCAAAAATCTTTTGCTTTTTTAAGACAGCTTGATCCGGTCTCAGCAAAAGTAAAATCAACTCCCCATGGAGTTGAAGTCGAACTGCTTCCTCAGGGAGCAGTAAACCTTGATTTTGGGAAGTTCGCATGAGCCAAAACTTAGATGCACTTTATTTAGTCTATAGTTTCGTCAATACTCAGGAGAGGGAGGCGGAACTGAGTCCGGCCCGCTATCATATCCGTGGTGTTTATCATGACCGTGGGGCAATTCCTGTAGGCGAATTACAAGAGATGGCCAAGTCCATTATTCATGAAAATTTCATGGAGTTATTTTTTAACTCTTTGGATGAGATCAAGAGTTTTGGGGATCGTCTTTTTAATGATTATAGTGCGGAGTCTCTTTATCTCCTTTCAGCTCAAGATTTTAATCTTGCCCTTGAAGCCACTTCTGAGGCTTCTAAGTTATCGGAAAACCTCAAAAAATATGGGGAAAGACTAGTGAACGAGGATGTCGCTAAGTCGAAGGGCTTTCTTAGTAAATTCTTCCGCTAGGTAAGTTTGACTTACCTCCTTGTTTTTCCTTGAACCCATGGTTTTTTTGCTCTAAAACCAGCACTATGAAAGTTTCATTTTATGATTTTACAGTTGATGATCTCAAAGCTCATTTAAGTGCTAATGGCCTTACTGCCTTTGGTGCAATTCAGATTTTTGATTGGGTGTATCGTAAGATGGAATCAAATCCAGAGAACTGGTCAAATGTAGCGAAGGCCACACGAGAATATTTTCTCGCCAATATAGATATGTCACTTCCTGTGATTGTTTGGCAGGGACTTTCTAAAGATGGAACACGTAAATTTTTAGTAAAAATGACTGATGGGCAGACTGTGGAAACAGTGGCCATTCCTGCGCGCGAGCGTCTTACTCTTTGTGTTTCTTCACAAGTGGGATGTGCGGTAGGGTGTACTTTCTGTCATACAGCGACTCAAGGATTAAAACGTCACTTGAAAGCTTCTGAAGTTGTGGGACAGTTCATGACTGTTCAGAAATGGCTTCTTGAAAATGAATCTCCTGAAGCGAAGCTCACAAATATTGTGTATATGGGCCAAGGGGAGCCACTTCATAATTATGAAAATATGAAGAAGGCGACGATTATTTTTATGACTGAGAAAGGAATTGGTTTTGGTCAGCGCCGAATCACTCTTTCTACTTCTGGACTTGTTCCCGCCATTGAAAAACTGGCCGTGGATTTTCCTACTGTGAATATTGCTCTCTCTCTTCACTCTGCAAGAAATGACGTTCGTACTGAACTCATGCCGATTAATAAGGTTTATGATCTAGAAAGATTATTTGCAGCGATTAAAAAAATTCCACTTAAAGCTCACCGTCGTATTACTTATGAGTATCTTCTTGCTGATGGAGTGAATGATCTTCCTGAAGATGTAGAAGCACTTTCAAATCTTTTAGTCGCTAAAGAATCAAAAATTAATATCATCCCGTTTAACGAATACCCGGGCTCAAAATACAAGCGTCCTAGTGAGCAGAAAATTTTGTGGTTTATGGATCAGTTAATTAAGAAGGGATATACGGTAACAGTAAGAACAACCAAGGGCAGCGATATTCTCGCTGCCTGCGGACAACTTAAGAGTGCCTATGATAATAAACTCAACCTTTGGGAACTAACTGGTTCTACTCAGAATACTTCCAGTACTGCACCCCAGATTCAGTAGCATCTTTTACAGGTGCTTCTCCGGCCACATCTCTTTTTTCTTTGCTCGGTTTCTCACCGGCCACAGTACGTTCAGCTGATTGCTCTTTCACGGGCTTTTCAACTTTGTAGTGTGATTCAGTAAATGGCTCTTTTATAATTGTCGGTTCTGCAAACGAATAGCTCACAGTTAATCCAATCAATGAAGCGAGTAAAAATAAATGGCGAATGAACATAGACATACCTCTCTTGCTGTCGTCAGAGAACTATTCGGATTCTGTTAAGAAGACTTGAGAGTTCATGTAATTTCAGGCAATTAAGGGGGTGTAATCTTTTCAAGACAGAAAAAGACAGGGGAAATGGGGTGACATTTGATGTATTCATTAGCAGTATTTAAGTCCACTATTAGTATAAATAATACCTAGGAAGTGATGCATGACAATAAATACATGGATCAAATCAGTTCTCTTAGTTTCAATAATCACAGCACCTGCCTTTGCCAGTGTTACGGCGTATTTTAATCATAATAAAAAAGCTAGCTATATCGATCCTTACCGCCAGATTCACCGTCAAGGTGATAATCTTGAAGCGATTATTTTGAGAGAAATGGATAAAGCAAAAACTTCAATCTATCTGGCCGTTCAAGAGTTAAGACTTCCAACAATTGCTTTAAAACTTGTTGAAAAGAAAAAACAAGGTCTCGATGTTCGAGTGATTGTTGAGCATGATTATAATTTCACATCTGTTGAGCAACGTGAAATGCCAGAAGGTGAACAAGAGGCGATGAAGTTAAGTGAGCTTAGGCTTCTGGTGGATGTTAATCGCAATGGAAAACTTGAAAAATCAGAACTTCAAACTCGTGATGCCATTTATATTCTTAGAGAAAATAAAATCCCCCTTTTAGATGATAAGTCTGACGTCTCAATGGGCTCAGGACTTATGCACCATAAATTTATGGTAGTTGATGGAAAAGTAACTATTGTGAGTACGGCCAATTTTACTCCAAGTGGGATGCATGGAGATTTTAATTCTCCTGAGTCTCGTGGGAATGCCAACTCAATGCTTGTCGTTGCTGCGAAGAATTTTTCAGACATTTTTTCTGATGAGTTTGGACAGATGTGGGGGAATGGGAAACGTGGAAATTTTGGTCAAAACAAAACTTACCGTGGACCACGTACAATTTCAGTTCGCGGGACAAAGATGACGATCCAGTTCTCACCAACTTCTCGCCGTTTTAAATGGGAAGAAAGTGTAAACGGACTGATTGCAAGTTCATTTTCAAAAGCGACAAAGTCTTTTAAAGCAGCCCTTTTTGTTTTCTCTGATCAGCGCCTTGTTGATGAATTAGAAAAGAGAAATAATGATAATGTTTCTGTTGGTGTTTTGATTGATCAATCATTTGCTTATCGTGATTATTCAGAACTTCTCGATATTTTAGGTGTTGAGATGCTGACTCAGAAGTGTGAGGCAGAACCTGGAAATAGACCTTGGTCAAAGCCCTCAAAAAATTCAGGGATGGCCATTATGCCACGTGGAGATAAGCTTCACCATAAGTTCGCCGTGGTTGATACAAAATCTGTGATCGTAGGGTCTCAGAACTGGTCTGATAACGCTAACTATGTAAATGATGAAACTCTTGTTGTTGTTGAAAATGCGACGGTAGCAAAGCAATATGATCAGGAATACGAGAGAATTAAGTCTTCTGCTCTTCTAGGTGTCCCACCTAAACTGAAAAAAGATATAGAGGCCATTGAGAAGGCTTGCCAAGGCTCAGCTCGCGCCTTTTAGTCGGATTAGCCTTTTCCTTTTAGTTTTTAGTTGTTTATACTACCTCCATTGCTGAATCTTCATGGAGGAGTTTTACGTGACACGCGAAAGAACTAAAGGAATAGTTGGGATTTTCATTTTAATCACCGTGCTATTTTTCATTTTTATTGTTTTTGCCTTTTATACAGTTTCTCAATTGAAGCAAACTTCAGATATGAGTTCGGATTGGATGAGTTCAAAAATGAACGCCCAAATCGCAGTTATTCCTGTTGAAGGCGAAATTAGAGAATCTCGTAAAGTCATCGAAATGCTTTTTGATGCAGAAAAAGACGAAAAAATTGAGGCCATCATCATGAGAATTGATTCTCCTGGTGGTGCAGTTGGCCCTACTCAAGAGATCTACGAAGAAATCAGACGTATCGATGCTATCAAGCCAATCTATTCAAGCTTTGGAACAATTGCTGCCAGCGGTGGTTATTATATCGGAGCAGGGACTCGCAAAATATATGCGAACTCTGGGACCCTTACAGGTTCTATCGGTGTGATTATGCAATTAACCGATTTGTCTGAGCTTTTTAAATTCGCCAAAGTAAAACAAGAAACAGTGAAAGCTGGTCGTTATAAAGATATTGGATCTCCAAGTCGCAGTATGACTGATGAGGAGAGAGGTCTTCTTACGGATCTTCTTGCTGATACTCATAAAAAATTCCGTGAAGACATTATGGCCGTTCGTGGCGATAGAATTAAAATGGATATTGTTGAATTGGCCCAAGGACAAATTTTCTCTGGTGATCAAGCTGTGAAGGTTGGTCTTGTAGATGAAATCGGTGGTCTTTGGAAAGCAGGAAGAGCTATTCATAAAGAACTTAAACTTAAAGGTGAGTTTGATATGAAGTTCTTAAAACCTCGTCGTAACAAAATGAGTTTTGCTGATCTTCTCTCTGGTGGAGAAGAAGCTTTAAGTTTTATTAAACATAGAATGTCTGGAGTCAATGCTCCGAGTTTTTTATACCAACCGGCGCAATAAGAGAAGAATGGATACATTGTTTTTAATTGAATGGAGTAAAGATCATGTTCTCACTGTCGTAGCAGTGATCATTACTATTGTTCTTATTTATCATTATGTTATTGAGCGTGATAAAGTTGTTAAGCTTTCAAAGAAGTACCGCAGTAGTATTTTTGAAACTCAATCTAAGATCTTTTTGAATGCTACTCAGTACCTTATTGATGGAAATAAAGATTTAGCGATTAAAGAATTTCTCAACGCCGTAGATCTGAATCGTGAAACCATTGAAACATATTTTGCTCTTGGCGGACTTTTTAGAAGTAATGGTGAAATTGAGAAAGCGATTAGTATTCACCGTTCATTAATTGCCAGAGAGAGTATTTCTGAGTCCACAAGACTTCAGGGATTAAAAGAACTTGCTGTTGATTTTGATAAGGGTGGCTTTATTGATAAGGCCATTGAAACTTATAAAGATGTTTTAAAAATTAATCGTGATCAACAAGATGTTATTCACGCTCTTTGTCGTATCTATGAAGATATCGAAGATTGGGATCAAGCCTATAATTATCGCATCATGCTCTCTAAAGTAGGGCATGTGAATCAATCAGAAACTATTTCACATATCCTAGTTCAAAAAGCAAAATCACTTTTTGAAAAAGGGCAGTTTAAAGCTTGTGCAGAAGAGATTGAGGACGCTTTTAGATTTGCTCCTTCAGTTTCGGCAAAAATTTTGCGCCTGAAGCTTTTCTTAGTTCAAGGTAAAATGGAAGACGCTAAAGGAGTTCTCTTAGAACTTCTTAAAGAACATCCTATGTATGCTTCTTTTATTTTTGTTTCACTAGAAGAGTTTAATAACGACCTTCCTGAGAAAGCTGAATACCTTGAAAGATTAAAGCAATTAAAAAACTATTTCCTAGAGATTAAAAACCTTGATCTCATGAGTTCTGCTTCAGTCGTTCTTTCAAAAATTAGACTTCTCAAATCATCATCTCGTATTACTGATGCTTTTGAGCTTTTAGATTATTGGATGAAAAATCACGGTCAGAGTGATGTTCTTAAAGTGGAATATATTAAACTTCTGATTGAAGTGAACAAAACAGATGAAGCTCTTGCTCAAACGAAACAATTGCTGAATAACTTACATAATACTCTTACTAAACATTATTGCTCTCAGTGTGGATATAACTCTGATGATATCTTTTGGAGATGTCCTCAGTGTCATAACTGGGAAACAATTCAGTTTAGATGGAAGGTGTAGTTTGAAGAAACTGATTCTGGCTCTTCTTATATTAAATACTTTTTCCGCTTTTGCTGAAACGGTAGCCGAAGATGAGAAGACAGTAGGGGTCTTTTATTTCAAACCTATTTTGGGACATGTCCATCAGTCACCCAAAGAGCTTTCTTCAAGTTTGACGACTATTCAATGTGGTCATCCTATTAAGGTTATCGAATCATCAAAAGTTAAAGTGGGCGAAGAATGGGCCTATGTACAAGTGGCAGACTTTAAAGGTTTTATTTTAAAATCATTTTTAGCTCCTGCAAGACCTGAATGTTTTCAGGCTAAATATCCTAAGTTTTTTGACGGATTAAATTTGGATTTAAGCGAACTTTATTATTGGGGACGATTATATGATAACTATCTTCAAGGCCAGTCTAAGGTTCAGTAGTCTTGCTTTGATGGTGATGATGTTTACATCTCAGATCAATGCTCAAGATAAAAAAACCAAAGAAGAAAAAGAATTAGAACTGGTCGATTTTAAGCAAATTAAAAAAGTACTTCAAGAAGATGGTTTGTCTCAACAGGCCAAGTCTAAAGCACGTCAAGTTGAAGCGATAAAAAAAGAACAGGCGATAATAGAGAAAGACCGTTTTCTTGTACCCACCGAAGATGAGTGGTGGGGAATCATGAGTGAGTATTGGTTGGTAAAAAATGCTCCCACTCTCGCTTGGGATTTTGAGAAACCTGACTACGGGCTCGAAGACTCATTTAAAGCAGTTCTTCAAAACGTAGGACTTTTCCAAAAGAAATTTCGGATTTTACTTTTAAATACACCGGCCTTGGTGAGAGCTGCAATTCCAGGCCCTGATGGTGAGACGATTTTTCTTATTTCAGTTCCCTTTATTAGAACTCTTGATCTTTCTAAATTAGAAATTTCTCTTATGATGCTTGAAGATTATTTAAAAGCAGAAGAGGGATACTTTAAAAAAGCTGTCAGACCCAAAGGTCTAGATGCGTATGTTGGATCAAATTTTTATGGTAAGAAGCTTGATCTCTCTCCTATGAGTGAAGCTCTTAAGAACTACGATCAATTCTTACTTCAGAAAGGTTTCACTTTTCAGCAACAATTTGCAGTCACCAAAAAAATGGATTCTTTTCTAAAATCAAATATTGAATGGTGGAATACTTACTTTAGACTCCTTGGAAAAATTGACCGCTTAATCAAAACAAATAATCAGTATAAAACTTATAATCAACTCTATCCGTCACCAGAAATGCAATTAAAGTGGCTCTCTCCTGATGATAAAGTTCTATGATCAAAAATTGGCAAATAAGACTTAGCTCTTATACTTGTTACCAAATCGTTTTTATTTTAAGTGTGGTTCTACTTAGTTCACTCTCTGCCTTTATTCATTTTCTACTTGAACATGAAATTAATATTATTGAGTCTTGGCTTCAAAATTATGGCTGGGAAATTGTTTTCCTTGGAAAATTGATCGCCTTATTCTCGATGTATTATTGGTCAAAGGTAAAGTCTCGCAGCTGGCCTAATCTTGTTCAGTTCAAAGCTTTAGTTTTGGAGTGGGTTCAATATAAGTCACTTGTGATCACACTCTTTTCGTTTATCGGGGTCATGGCCGTGGGTGGTATTAAGTTTAATCCTGCGTATACATCTTACTTCTGGGGACATCTTGTTTCCTATTTTGGTGTCTTCCTTTATTTTGCAGCTGATATCTTTTTTTGGCTTTACCTGCAGGAGCAATTTCCAAAGAATAAAAAATCAATCATTGAAAACGCTTTTTTCTTAATACTTGGGCTTTTTGCTTACAGAATATCGATGCCAGATTATTTTAAGCTTTGGCCGATTGTTTTGTTTGTCTATTTCAATCTTCTTTTAGTCACACATTCACAACTAAAACGCTTCTCTAATGCTTTTTGGTTTTTGATTGTCTTCGTAGGACCACTTAATACATTTATGGGAGTGGATTTAGTCTGGGGAAGAGATTTTTCTCCATTTACAGTTCAACAATCAAGTCTTGTGACTTTTCTAGTTGTGAGTGGAGTGTTATCTTTAGTTTATTACAAGTTTCGCGACTCATTAGCTTTTTTTATTAAACGGTTTAAACGGGAAGGGTAGTTTATGCACGGTGGATTAAATATTTGGCAAATTTTATGGGATTCAGGACTTGTTGTGAAACTTGTTCTTCTTATTCTTGCTGCTGCTTCTGTAATTTCATGGACTATCGTTTTACAAAAATACAAACAACTAAAACTGATTAATGCTTCGAATGAAGAGTTCTTTAATTTTTTCAAAGGCTCAACTTCAATGTCGGAGATTCTTCATCAGGCAACAGAGCACCACGATTCAACATTTAGTCTCATTTTCCGCAAAGGATATGAAGAGTTAAATAAAGTGAGTGAAAAACTAAGCCAAAATAATAAATCATCAATCGCTGAATACTTTTCAACAAATGGTTTTCAGTCACTTGAGAGAGCGATGAAGAATGGTTTTAATTTAGGAACAGAGAAAATGGAGCTTCAGGTTTCAACTCTGGCCAGTATTGGATCAATCACTCCGTTTATCGGTTTGTTTGGAACAGTGTGGGGAATTATTGATGCATTCTCTGGTCTATCGACTGGTGGTGGATCAATTGAAGCGGTGGCCCCAGGTATTGCTGAGGCCCTTGTGGCAACGGCCGTAGGTCTTGCTGCTGCCATTCCAGCTGTTTGGTTTTACAACTTTTTTAATAATCAAATCTCGCGTACAAATTCGCAAATGGAATCATTTTCTCAGGATTTTCTTAACTTAATTGAAAGATCAATCCTTATTGGGAAAAAAGACTAAAGGAATTTACCATGGGAATGAATACTGGGAATAAAAAAGGCCCTGTTTCAGATATTAACGTCACACCTTTAGTGGATGTGATGTTAGTTCTACTTGTTATCTTTATGGTAACTGCTCCTATGATGTTTAGTGGGATTCAGCTCAAGCTCCCTAAAACTCAAAAAGTAACAAGTTTAAATCTAAACTCAGAACTCGTCATACTCTCGATTACTGACACAGAAAAATATTTTATTGGAAAAGAGCTCGTTGATTCAAAAGTTCTTGTGAAAAGAATTAATGAAGAGCTTGTTAAAAATAAAACTGATGTTATCTATATCAGAGCTGATTACCAACTCAAGTACGAAAAAGTGGCCAAGCTTATTTCTAATCTAAAGAAGGCTGGAATTTCTAATATCGCACTTGTGACAGAGATAGAGAATAAGTAGCTATGTATAGTTATCAGTTAGAACAGCAAAAATTTTGGAAGAATCTTGGGCTGTCCTTAGTTGGGCACGGGATTATTGTTCTAATTGCTATACTTGTAGGAAAAATGTCTTTTAGTTTTTTTAATAATGAAAAACTAGATATTATCCATGCCGCTGTTAGGGTTGATATTGTAGGAATGCCAAAATATACAATTCAAGAACTTAAAGAAATTCAAGAAAAGATAGCGAACAGTCCGGTTCAGCCAGCAGAACCTGTGAAGGGTGAAAAAGAAGAAATAACACCTAAAAAAGAAGAAGTTCCAGAAGACGTTATCAAAGAAGGGGATCTTGTTATTAAAGAACAAGAGAAACCAAAGAAAAAGTCTTCATTGAATTCTCTTTTGTCTAATTATTCAGATAAAAAAGTTAAACCTAAAAAAGAAGTGAAACAGGGATCTAAAGAAGGTTCAGGAAAGGAGCTTGATGCTCTTATTATTGAAGGGAACCGTCTAAGTAAGGGATCTAGTCTAGTAGGGGATTATTCAGACACTGAGAACTCGGCTTATGTGAGTTATGTGCAGTCAATGCCAGAGCTGATTAAACCATACTGGAAACTTCCAAGTTATCTTCTTGATAAAAATCTACGCTGCCGCATTCGAGTTTATATTGGGGCCCAGGGCCAAATTATTAAAACTGAAATCAACGAGTCGAGTGGTCAACCAGAGTTTGATACTCGTGCCGAAATGAGTATTAAAAGTGCAGCTCCTTTTCCGGCGCCGACGCCTGAAGTTGCCACTCAGTTATCACGTTCAGGTGTAATCCTAGGATTCCCACTTTAAAGAGGTATTTATGAAAAAAATCTTATTATTAGTTCTTACTCTCGTATTCTCTTTTTCACTTTGGGCCCAGGAAAACACTGGAGTGATTGCGATTGGTGAGGCGGAACAAGATAAAGATAAGCTAGTGATTGATGATTCAGAATTTGGATCAATCTCATCAGAGAATAAAAAACAAGCCATTGAAATTTTAGAGATCATTAAAAACGATTTTAATTTTTATAAACACAAGTTTAATAATGTTGAATATAAAGATAAGGGAAAGAACTCTTTCTCTAAGGCCCTGTTTGAATCGTGGGCAGAAAATGGAGTGACTTATCTTGTTGCTACAAAAATGCAGAACAAGGGGAGTGAGCTAGAGATTGCAGTAAAAGTTTATAGTATTCTCACTAAAGCTGAAGTGCTCAATACATCAGTGAGTATATCAAATTCTCAGACTAAAGAAGCGGGTCACAAATTAAGTGATGCTATTTACAGATCTATCACAGGAAAGCCCTCGGTCTTTTTATCGAAGATTGTTTTTATTTCAGATAGATCTTCTGTAAGTAAAAAAGATAAACGAAAAGAACTTTATATTATGGATTTTGATGGTAATAGAGTGGAGAAGCTAACCAGCTACAACTCGATGGTTCTTTCTCCTTCAGTTTCTCCAGATAATTCAAAAATTATGTTCTCATTGATTGCTAGTCACAAAGAAAAGTCTCGTAATAAAGTACGCACCATTAAAAATATTGATTTAATGATGCTTGATCTTAAAACAAAACACTTTTCAACAATTTCTGCTCGTCCAGGGATCAATTCAGGGGGAGTGTTTACTGCTGATGGAAATAGTTTGTATCTAACTCTCAGTTATAGTGGGAATGCTGATATTTATGAGATGAGCTTAACAGGTGGAAAAATGAGAAAGGTCACTTCTCATTATGCTGATGATGTAGATCCTTCTGTGAATACAGCTGGTAGTTTAATGACATTTCTCTCAAGCCGCTCAGGTCGCGCACATATCTATACAATGGATCCTCGTGCTACAGAGAAAGATGTTAAGCGTATCTCGTTTGTTGGCCAGTTCAACGCCACTCCAAGACTCTCTCCCGACGGAAAAGAAATTGTCTTCGCTTCTTGGGTAGATGGTCTTTTTGATCTTTACCGTATCGATTCCCAAGGAAATAATCTTTTTAGGCTAACGAAGGACTTCGGCTCTAATGAGGAACCTGTCTATTCTCCAGACGGTGAATTCATCGTTTTTACCTCTAGACGCGTCGTAAATAGCCATAAGGCCGTCCAGGATATGTGGATCATGAATAGAGAAGGTGAAATTTTAGGCCAATTGACCAAAGATTTTGGAGAATGTTTCTCTCCACAATGGACTAACCTTCCGAAATAACTAGAAAAACTGATAAAACTTTAAACAGTGGAGTAAAATGATCTTGTAAAAGATTCATGCACCGTGTAATATCTTCTCATTAACGCAATGTGTAAAAAGTAAACACTTTAGACC
Source organism: Bdellovibrio sp. (assembly GCA_022729855.1). Taxonomy (GTDB): domain Bacteria; phylum Bdellovibrionota; class Bacteriovoracia; order Bacteriovoracales; family Bacteriovoracaceae; genus DZBG01. Next base: position 19,917 of record DZBG01000006.1, on the reverse strand, counting down.
AAACCCTGTTAAGGAGATCCTATGAAAGCTGCTCAACTCAACAACGAACTATCTACTCTTTGTACAGTTCTACTTTCTAACTTAAACGAAGTTGTCTTCTTTTCTAAGATTACTGGCCAAATTCATGACATGACTGGTGAGTACAAGGTTCAAGGGTTTGTTGCTCTTAATGATGGTTCAACTCGCTTAATCGCTGAGAACGGACAATCGGTTAATGAAGTTGTTTTAGCTAAAGGCCAAGGTCTTTCAGGATATGTATCAAGAATTAAAAGAGCTTATTATTCAAATTCAGTAAGAAGAGATCCAATCGCTTCAACTTCGAAAAGAGAAGACTGTGTTGAATCTGAGCTTTGTATCCCTATGATGGTTGATGGTTCAGTTATTGGAACAATCAATATCCAATCAATTAAAAAAGATCGTCAATTTAGTGAATCAGATATCGCTCTAGTAAATGATGTTCTAGAAGCAATCAATGCTCCACTACGTAATATGCATATGTTTTTAGTAGCTCAAAATCTTAATAAAGAGCTCATGGCAAAAATCGAATCAAGAGATAAAGAACTTACTAATAGAGTTGAAATTCGTTCACATATTCAAGATGGTGAGTGTGAGCTAATCGGTCACTCAAAAAGATTTCTAGATGTAGTTGCTCTTGCTCGTAAAGTAGCAGCTCAAGATTTTCCAGTACTTCTCGAAGGTAACCACGGTGTTGGTAAGAAGCAACTTGCTCGCAAAATTCACCAATGGTCTGGAAGAAAAGGAGCTTGTGTTCTTTCTAACTGTTCAGCTTTTACTGAAGCACAAATGGACAGAGAGCTTTTTGGTAAGAACGGTCTTTTCGTTCAAGCAAATGGTGGAACACTTATTATTGATGAAATTGGATCACTTTCACTTAATATTCAGTCAAAAATCCTTCGCACACTAGTTGCTGGAGAAATGATGACTGTTGATTCTGATGAGCGCATTCTTTTAAATGTACGTCTTGTTGTAACAAGCAAAATCGTTCTTAAAACTCTAGTAGAAGCTGGAACATTTAAAGAAGATCTTTACTACAGATTAAATACAGTTCACGCATTGATTCCATCACTTCGTGACCGTCAAGAAGATATCAAGCACCTTGCTGAGCATTTCCTTAACGGAAAACGTGGAAACGGAGAAGCTAAAATTCTTACTTCTGCAGCTCTTGAAAAACTTTGTGGATACTTTTGGCCAGGAAACGCTCACGAACTTAAAAACGTAATGGAAAGAACGTATATCCTTTCTGAAGGTCAATATATCGAAGCTGACCACCTTCCTGAATTTGCTAAAGAAGTGGTAACTGAAGTAGCTGAAGAAGTTGTGATCGAATTTTCTGAAATGACGCTTTTTGACCTTGAGAAAAAGCATATTATTGGTACTTTAGACCACCTTAATGGTAATAAGACACGTGCAGCAAAAGCTCTTGGAATTACAGTTAAGACGCTATACAACAAACTTCACAGCTACGGAATGATCGAAGCACGTGAACTTCAGTAAGCTTTGGTTGAAGAGTTAGAGTAAAAAAAGTAAAATACTAAGTAAGGAGACATATATGTCAAAAGTAGAAACAGTTACAACAGATGCTAAACCAGTAGAAATGACGATTAAAAACTTTCGTACGAACAATGGTGAGATCGAAAATTTTTATCGCTACATCCATGATAATGGACTTCGTCGTGAAGCATTCATGATGATGGAATACGCGATTAGCAAAATCACTAAAGCGAAAAAATCTAAAAAATCTAAAACATTACAATAATCAATTCTTAAAGGGCCCTTCATGATGAAGGGCCCTTTTTCTTTTTTTACGGATATACATGGAAGTTTATAGCAAAAATAAAATCATCTACGATCCTCTTTATGGATTTGTTAATCTCACAAATCTTGAATGGGAAATCATCCACACTCCATTTTATCAGCGCCTTCGTTGGATCAAGCAACTTGGATTTACATGTTATACATTCCCTGGAGCGGAGCACTCGCGTTTTGGTCATTCAATTGGAGTGATGTTTAATGCCCATAAGATTCTTCAGCGTCTTGGAAAAGCAGTTCCTGAAGCTGATCTGTTTGATGATAAAGTTCAGACTCCAGAAAAAATTTATCACCAATCTCTTCGTCTTGCGGCCCTTCTTCATGATTTGGGAACTTTTATGTTCTCGCATACAACAGAGATGGCCTATATCCGTTATGGCGACACAACTAACGATAAGAATGGAAAGGGTATCCCAGATGATCATGAACATCTTGGATCATATATTATTAAGAATACCGACTATGAAGGCGGGATTACATTTATCTTAAAGCAGTATCGTCTTGATCCTCAGAAGATTTCAAACCTTGTGAAAGGTGTGGATCCAAGTGTACTGGCCAACCAAGTTCTTCATTCAGAAATCGATTGTGACCGTATGGATTACCTCCTACGTGATGCTCATTATTCTGGAATTCGTTATGGAACTTATGACAGAGATTATCTTCTTCACCATTTCAGATGTGTGAACATCTCAGGACATGATGTGGTTGCGATCCATCATAATGCTCTTCACGCCGTAGAAGATTTTCTAATGGCACGCTTTGCTTGGTACTCACAAGTTGTTCGCTCAGCTCGTGGAGCGCGCTTTGATGCCATAGCTGAAGAGATTTGTTTTTATCTCTTGGAGAAAGGTAAGATTTATACTTACTCACAATTGATGGAAATGATAAGTAATGATCCAACAAAGTTTTATGGATTTAATGATCTCTATTTTATGAACCAAGTTCATACTTATTATATGAATGGGGATTTTGATAAAAATCCTCGTATTAAAGATCTGGCCTATAGACTTCTTTTTGCGATTCCACCTCGCTCAGTAAAATGCGATGAATTTAAGCAGAGAATGCTTAATCAGGACGAAGATCAGGTTTACGATAAGATCGTGAAGAAGGCCCAAGATAAAGTAAAAGAGATTCAGGATATTCTTAAAAAGAAAGGGACTGAGAAAGACTGGATCCTTGTGGATATTCCGAAGAAAAATATTATCTTTGTTAAATCACGCAAAAAACTTGTGAAGACTAAAACTCAGGACAATCTTCTTCTTGAAAGAGATCCTGCAAAAATACTCATGGATAATGGGGATGTTTACTTACTAGGGGATGTGGAGAATTCACTGATCGCCGATCTTCAAAACAAATTTAATTTTGTTCCTAATGTTTACTGTTCTGATTCGACCTATGAATTATTGAAGGCCGAAGGGATAATAACACATTGATTAGCTCAGTTATTGTGTTCTTTACGATCCGTTTTAAGACTCGGTACAATAATTGCAGATTATATAATCACGAAGCTCTCAAGATGAGGGTAAGGTGGGTTCAAGGATGATAACTGGTCGTGCTCTTTCTCAAAATTCTGCGCCTTTACGGCAATCGTACCTCTTTCACTTAGATAATCTGAGTGTAGAGTTTGGTGCCAGTCCGGCACTGAAATCGGTGCAATTAACTATTTACCCTGGTGAAATTTTGTTCGTCACTGGCCCCTCTGGTGCCGGAAAGACCACACTTTTAAATGTGCTCGCGGGTTATACTGAGCCGACATCTGGTAAAGCTGTGCTGCCTTTTATGCGATCAGAAAAACATTTTGTTTCAACCGTTTTCCAAGATCTTAGACTATTAAATCGTAAAACTTGTGAAGAGAATCTTTGGCTCGCTTATGATTCTGGTGTCTATGCTTCTAAGACAGATTTTTATCAAGAGATGGAGAGTCTGACTCGCTATCTAGGTATCCAGTCTTGTCTCGGGAAAAAGATGGAGGATTGTAATGGCGGACTAAAGCAAAAGATGGCGATGGTTCGCGCTTTGCTTTGTAAACCAACAGCACTTCTTGCTGATGAACCAACTAGTTCACTCGATAAAGACAATAGTTACAAGCTATTTGAACTTCTCAATCACTATAATCAAAAGAAGGGCCTCACTCTCGTGTGGGCGACTCATAATAAAGAACTTATTAAACAATTTCCTGGGAAGATCGCGCATCTTGATCAGGGACGCTTAGTCTATTCGGGGCATGCATGTTTTATCTAAAAGAATTTTGTAAATCTATTGGTGACTCAGTTTTTCGCGGTTTTAGTTTTTTCTTTTTTAGCTGCTTACTTGCGTTCTCATTAACTCATCGTCCCTGGGTTCAACAAATTGTTGAAAAAGTAACTCCTGAAAAGATGGTGAATCCGTACTTCAGTATTGTGATTGATCAAACCGTAGATAAAGAAGCCTTCCTTGCAAAAGTGAGCTCTCTACCAGGTGTTCAATTTGTTGATGATAAAGTGAACCAACAGGCCCAAGAGAAATTAAACAAACTTGTCGCCGAGCTTGGGACTGATTATCAAATGACTGCCCCGAGTGAACTCATGACTGCCTTTAAAGTGGTGATGAATCAAACGATCTCAGTTGAGACGATGCAATTTATCAAGGCCCAAGTGGAAAGAACTGGTGGGAAAGATCATATTACTTCTGGGGCCATCCGGTTTCCAGAAATTGCAAAGTCTATGAGTGGTCATCCGGTTTATTCATTTTTAAAGCATTCTGGTTCGTGGGGAATTATTGCGATTCTCGCTCTGGCCTGGATGATTAGTTTTTGGCTTTGTTATGATGTCTTCAGAACAAGAAGTTATTTGATTGAGAGATTTCAGCGTAAAAAATATGTGGCCGCAAAATCCATAGCCTCAGGACTTGGAGTGGTGGTTCTTCTTTTTAGTGGACTTGGGATTTTTAACGGAACACTAAAAGTTTTTGATGTGATTATTCTCTTGATGGTATTTTCTGTTTTTTGGACTTTCTCAATGCAAGATTGGAAGTGGAGAAATAACTAATTCATGAAAAAAGTATCAGCTGCTTTATTCATCGCCCTGCTTAGCACTAAAGTTTTTAGTGTGGCCCCTTCTATGCCCAGAGATCTGACTAAATATAGAGAAGAGGTCCTGCACTTAGGTGCAAAACTTAATACTATTGAAAAAGAGATTGGCTCAAAAAACGATCTTTATCTCTCTTCAATTGAATCAATGAAGCAATTTGGTGATGACTTAAAAATGTATCAAGCTCGTCTTGATAAATTAAAAGATGAACAGCACCGTGCTGAAATTGATAATCAAAAAATTCTGATGAATTATTTGGCCCAAGAATCTGATGATACAATTGAAGACTGGCAAAAGAAGGCCCATCTCCAACTGCTTCAAACGTCTCAAAATAAGTGGAAGCAAAAAGGTGAGGAGATCGTCTCATTTCAAGAAAAGATTGATGAATTCACTGTTAAACTTGATGAGCTTAAAAAGAACGAAGCTGAACTTCAAGTTGTTATCTCAGAGCTTGAAAAACGCAAGAAAACAGCAATGGAAACTTATCTTACTAAAGTAGAGAAGAAAAATGAGCTTGAAGAAAAATTTCAAGAAAGAAAGCTTCATCAAAAAATAGCAAAAGTTAAACAAACTTTTTCTCCTGTGGCCAAAGTACAAGCGAAGGCAGAAAGAATCTTTGCTCGCCCACTTGAAGATTTTTTAAGTTACCAATCAAGCCCTAAAGGGGTCACATTTAAATACAAAGCAGTTCAACCTGTGAAAGCAGTTGGATCAGGGAAAGTTGTTTTTTCTGGGGATCTTGCCAGTTATGGACAGGTTGTCATGTTAGATCATGGAAATGATTTAAGGTCAGTCATCCTTGGTAAAATGTCGATTAAAGTAAAGAAAAACGATCAAGTCAAAGATGGGGAAGTTCTTGGATATACCCAAGGATTAGGCTCGGAAGCTGATCATCTTTATTTTGAAATCCGTAAGAAAAACACCGCCCAAAATACTATTTTGTGGTTAGATCTCAATCAAGTCAGTAAAATCTAAAGCAGTATAAACGCCTCTCTTGGAGCTACCTATGAAATCTCTTTTAACTCTGGCCTTGGCCAGTTCATTTGTTTTTAATATGGCCTATGCCAAAGAAGAGAAAAAAATTCTCGCCTCACCAGTTCCAAAGATCTCTGAAAACAAAGGTCGCTTTGAGCAATTAGAATTATTTAATAAAGTTTTATATTTAATCGAAACTCAATACTACCGTGAAGTGAGTACTGAGAAACTCATTGAAGGTGCTCTTAAAGGAATGATGGATACTCTCGATCCACATTCAAACTTTTTGAATAAAGATTTTTTTGCAAAGATGCAAAATGATACGGCCGGTGAGTTCGGGGGTCTCGGTATTGAAGTGACTCAAAAAGATGGTGTAATTATTGTTATTACACCGATCGATGATACTCCGGCATTCAAAGCGGGAATTCTTGCAAAAGATAGAATTGTTGAAATTGATCACGAATCGATCATCGGTTTTTCTCTTGATCAAGTTATGGAAAAGATGCGTGGTAAAGTAGGGCAGAAGATCACCCTTGGTATTTCTCGCGAAGGTGAAGACTCGGTTAAGCAATTCACGATTAAAAGAGAGATCATCAAAGTTGAACCAGTCAAATCTGAACTTATTAGTGGAAACTACGCTTATATCAGACTGACTCAATTTCAAAAGCGTGCGGCTGAATCAGTTGAGAAAGCTCTCAAGAAAATGGAAACTGAGGCCAAGAAGAAGGGTGGAGTCAGTGGGATCATTCTTGATCTTCGTGCCAACCCAGGTGGTCTTCTTGATCAAGCTGTTGATCTCTCATCAATCTTCTTAAAAGATGGAATTGTTGTTTCAACTGAATCTCGTGATCCCCAAAATAAAGATATTCGTTATGTGAAAAAATCAGGATTTAAAGATTTAACAACTCCCATGATTGTTCTTATCAATGGATCATCTGCTTCCGCTTCTGAAATTGTAGCGGGTGCTCTTCAAGACTATAAACGTGCCATCATTATGGGATCTCAGTCGTTTGGAAAAGGGTCAGTACAAACGGTGGCCCAACTCGATAAAGAAACGGGAGTGAAGCTGACAATTGCTCAGTATATGACTCCACTTAACCGCCGTATTCAGGCCGTGGGGATTACTCCTGATGTTCTTATTGATGATGTCGATTTTGTCGCTTACACAAAGGCAAAAAGAGATGATCGTTATGTGAGAGAAAAAGATCTTAAGAATCATCTCACTGCTTCAATTGAAACGCCTGAAGAGAAAGTGATTAGAGAAGCTGAAGAGAAAAAAGAGCGTCAAGAACGTATTCAATCTATTGAGCAAAAACGAAAAGAAGCTAAAGCTAACAAGAATAAAAATACGGAAGATGAAATTTTTAAAGCCTACGCACCAAATGAAGACTACCAAGTCCTCCAAGCTGTGAAATATCTTGAGTCGTTTAGAGAATACGATCAATTTCTTCATACTAAGAAATGATAGAAGGTTATAATATTGCCAGTGTTTCAGAACTCGTCTCGGCCATCAAGTCACAACTTGAGTCGGAGTTTCACGAGGTCATGGTTGAAGGGGAAGTCACAAATCTCTCCACTTCAGCATCTGGGCATTGGTATTTCAATCTCTCTGATGATGAGGCATCGATTTCATGTGCTCTTTTTAAAGGAGATGCACTAAGAAATCCTCTCGTAAGAAATATCAAGGACGGAGACAAAATTGCAGTGCTCGGTCCTTTGTCGGTTTATCAAAAACGAGGGACCTTTCAATTAATTGTAAAAAGAATCATCCCAGCAGGCGAAGGTAAATTAAAACTTCAGTTTGAAAAATTAAAGGCGAAACTCGCCAGCGAGGGACTCTTTGATTTAGACCGCAAAAAACAAATCCCCGTTTACCCAAAAAAAATTGCCATCCTTACGGCTGAGCAAGGTGCTGCTCTTCAAGACTTTTTAGAAGTTATGAGAAGACGCGCTCTCTGGTTTGATATTTTAATTCTTCCTTGTCTTGTTCAAGGAGACGGAGCGGCTCCCTCTCTCCTGAAGGCGCTGACTTATCTTGAGACAAGAGATGATATCGATGTGGTTGTTCTCGCGCGTGGAGGAGGATCATTAGAGGATCTCTGGGCCTTTAATGATGAAAGACTAGCAAGAAAACTCGCAGGATATAAACATCCTACAATAAGTGCCATCGGACATCAGGTTGATTATTCATTAACCGATTATGTGGCCGATCTTCGTTGTGAAACACCAACGGCAGCAGCAGAAACTCTTTCTCAGCCTCAGACAGTACTTAAAAATAGAATGCAAACGGTCTCTGCCCATCTCAAAAAAAATATGCAGACAAGTCTCTACGAGATTGCAAAAAAGAAAGAGCATTACCACCCACGTGCCATGATTTCAAAAATTAGCGAAGGTGTTCAGAACTATAAGAACAGATTGGCCAAGATGTCGTTTCATTCTCGTGGAGAAATTCTCATTGGACTACATCAGAAGCAAATGGAGCTAGATGAGGTTTATAACAAGTTTTCTCACCAGTTTAAATTATGGCCAGAGAGAATTAATCAGAAGCTCTCAAGCTTTTATAAGGTTCTCTGTGCTCTCTCTCCTAAAGATGTCTTAAAGAGGGGATATAGTTTTATTGAAACCAAGGAGCGTTCAGTCGTTTCTTCTAAGTTAGATTTTGATAAATTAGATAAAGAAGTATCGTTTTCCATTCACTTTCACGATGGTGAAGGAAAAGTCAAAAAAGCTTAAGGATAGGCCATGTTTAGAAATCAGAAAATTATCAGCCTTTTATTTTCACTCGCACTTTTTGGTTGTTCGACAAATAGTAATGGAAAAATCCTTTCAAAGGCTCCCCAAGTTGAAATTCGCCCAGGTGAAGCCAGAAGAGTTGTTTTTGATAAAAATGGAATGTCTGAAAAAGCGGAACTGGTTTGTAGAGACAACAAATACAAATTTTATAGTGAAGGCGATAAGTATATTGCCTATGTGGCCGAATCATACTTCTCTGACATGAGTGGCTTTAAATGTTTATTAAAGGAAGCAAGAAAAGAAGTTGTTGCTGTAGAATTTAAAGTTGATAAAAAACAATTTCCTGAAGAAAAACTGAAAGTTGATGGTCGTAAAATCAACTTAAGAAAAAAAGATTTATTACGTGTGGCAAAAGAACAGGAAGTCTTAAATAATATTTATGCTAGTTCTGTTTCAACTCCTTATTTTCAAACAGCCTTTAAGGTGCCTCTTAATTCTTATGTCACGAGCATCTATGGAATAAGAAGAACTTATAATAAACAACACAAGGGACAACACCTTGGAACTGATTTTCGTGCTCCTGTCGGTGAAAAAATTCCAGCGGCCAATAGAGGAAAAGTCGTATTCTCAGGAGACCTATTCTATACAGGTTGGACTGTGATTATTGACCATGGACTTGATATTTTTACTGTCTATGGTCATCTCTCTAAAACCCTTGTTGAGTCTGGACAAATTGTTCAGCGTGGAGATCTTATCGGTCTTGCAGGAAGTACTGGACGCTCATCAGGCCCTCATTTACACTGGGGTGTAAAAATTCATGGTCAGTATATTGATGGGATTGACCTTGCTGAGCAAACTAAAAAACAATTTAAAGAATGAACCTAGCCGCAGTTTCTGAATATTTTCATTTTCGTTTTGATAATAAGTTTTCTCCAACTTTAAGAAAACATATTGAGGGTATTCTTAATCATTTTGAAGACTCAATCCAGGAAGAATTTAATCTTCCGAGTGAATTCAAACTTGATCATAAAAAGATCAATGTTTTTATTGTGGGACAAGACTCATTTACTGAGTTTAAAAAAATCCCTGATTCTTTTGCCATTGGAATTGTTGAGTCCACTCAAAGCTTGTTTAGTTATGGGCAAAGTCTTGATGACTCACAAATGGATTTCTTACTCGATGACACAATAGATTTTGAGCAATTAAAATTTGTCTTAACTCCTTTATGGCAGAAGAAGTCTTCATTTGCCTTTGAGAAGAAAGAGCAGCTTGCTGTTAAAAATCTAAAGAAGTTTGAAGTAAAAGTTAAAAACATTATTAAGAATGAAAATCTCGGGCATGATGAGCTTCTGAGTTATTCTCAACTTCTAGGTGAATTTGAAAAACAATTGATTCAGTCTGAAAATGCTAATGAAATAGATAAAAATATTAAGAACTTCGGAAAAGTTGGATTTAATAAAAGAAAGATTCAAATTTTATCATCAAGTGATTTTGAATCTCTTCCTGACTCTGAAAATCTTTTGCCATTGCCTCCTTATAGAGACCAATCTTTCTTTATCTTCTTAGGTAAAGAAAATCTTGATTCAATTGAGCTCGTGAAGGCCTATCTCTTTTATTTCACCCTTGTTAATTATTTATTTTCAAATCAAATTGTCGCCGATCCTTTTAGTTCGGAAGGAATTTGGGAAGAGGCCATTGATGCTATCCCATTTCCTGTGAGCTTGATGAGTAGTAAGGGGGAGCTTCTTCAGCATAATACATTGTTCTCGAAGTTCTCAAATACACCAGTTGATTGCCTTCGCTTAAAACACCGAGAAAAAATTCTCATTAATGATATTCCTTATAATATTTTCAGGAAAGAAATCTACCATCTTGATGAAATCAAATATCTTTTTGTTTTTTTTACAGAAAGTTTTTTCTTAAAGGATCAAGGGGGACTTACTCCCTCGGGCCAAGAATTAGGTATTATCAGCTCATCCATTGCTCATGAGTTAAATAATCCAATCGCTGGAATTCAGGCCGCACTGAGCTTTATGATGTTAGATGAAGAACTGACTGAAGAGTCTCGTCAAATTTTGATTGAGATGAAAAATGGGGCCATGAGGTGTAAGCAGTTAGTGGAAACTTTCTTAGGGTTTTCACGAGCGACACCTAGCAGGACGGCTTCAAGTCTTGAGGCCAAACAAAGTGTCGTGAAGTTGTGTTATGAACAAGCACAAAATTTGCTTCGCTTTAGAACTGTAGAGAGTGGGATTCGTTTCTCATTTGAGTATTCATGCCATACAGAATTTAGGCCATCAGTGAACTTGAGCTTACTGACGATGACGTTTTATTTGATCTTGGGGGAGCTCATGACTTTATACTCTCACCATCTTTTAATTTCTGATCAGAACAAACTTGAGAAAGTCATTAAAGGAGAGATCATTGAATCTTCTCAAGAGATTCAAATTCAATTATCTGAGTTGAATATCTCATCATTTAAATTTTCAAAACTGATTCAGAATTTACTTACGATTGAGAACTTAGTTCTTCAAACCACTGAGTATTCTTTACGCTTTATATACCATCCACCTAAAGATGGTTCTTTGGAAAATTAAAGAGATTAGCGGTCTTTTCTGCCCATTTTTCAATGCGACTTAAATATCCCTTCGTATCTTCTTTTATTTCACCGATTGAAATAGGAAGGCAGAGATCAGGTCTAGCAATCAGCTCCTGAGCAAAAAGATGTTCGACCACTTCTTTAATACTATTTTGAATATGTATTTTTCGTTTCCCTTTTTGTTGGACTTCATATCTTCCAATCTGGCCTAGCAAAAACTGATTGAGTTTTTTCCTGTGGGCGGGATATTTAAAAACAAGCTGGCTATAAGTTGAAAAATTTAGAAATGAGAAAACAATCAACTGCCCTGAGATCAAATGAGGAGTCACAAGGAAATCATACTTATTAAATACGTTCTCTGAATTAAAAGGGCCGTACTGCTGAGTGAAATAATCCACAGTCTTTTGACGATAAAATTCAGGGATTTTTACAAAATTTTGAGTAAGAAAAAATAAGCCCTCAAGAAATGGTCCACAAAGGCGGATGCTGATTTGATCCCAGCGGTATTCATCAAGGAAAACTTTTAATTGATCTGCTTCTTTTGATGGATCTTTAATTGGTAAAATCGTAAGAATCACTCCATTATCACCTTTCACTGTCAGAATAATAGGGCGATCAATGGTCCTAAGGACTTCATCTACTTTTTGCAGACCCTCTGAGTTTTCAATATTCACGCGATCAAGTTCAAAACGGTTTCTTGGGTAATAAAGTTGATTCACTTTTCTAATATTTTTTTTCTCAAAAATTTCGAGATATTTTAAAAGTAATCTGCCTGAAGCCTTGGCATCTTCATCTGCACGGTGAGCATGAGAATGTTCAATATCAAAGATCTGACTCATATAAGTAAGGTTTGAACTCATGATGTCTGGGATCAAATATTTAGTCATGACATTAGTACAAATAACTTTATTCTCAAGAGTAGGTCGTCCTAATTTTTTGAGAATCCCATTAATGAAAGGAATATCAAAAGATGTATTATGGGCGACTAAGATGTCATTTCCGATAAATTGAACAACTTCATCAATAATTTCTTCGATCTTTGGTGAGTGGGCCACATCATGACCTTTAATTCCAGTAAGCTTTTGGATGAATTCCGGAATTTCTTTTTCTGGATTCACTAAATAATCTCGCTCTTCAGTGAGCTTAAGATTTTCAATTTTAACCATTCCAATTTCGATGATTTTATCAATTTCAGGATTTCCGCCAGTCGTTTCTAAATCGATGACGCAAAAATTAAGAGATGAGAGTAACTCATGAGAGGGATTAGACATTTTAGATCCTTGGAGACATTCGCCCCCAGTTAATGTGTCTGATTATTTTTTTATTAAATAATCAGGCGTAAAGGCTTCGCCAAGAAGCTCTTTCAATTTTTTTGTTTTAACAGTTCCGTTTTTGTCCCCAATCGTAATTTCAAGATCAGGGTGAGCAAATTCAGACATAACCTGTAAGCACATTCCGCAAGGTGGCCAACCAGGTTCAGTATAGACATAAACTTTTTTAATTATTTTGTGACCTTCTGAAATAGCTTTCCAGATGGCAACTCTCTCTCCACAGACAGTTCCACCAAAGCTTGAATTTTCAACATTGCAACCAGTGAAGATAGTTCCATCATCAGTGACAACCGCGCTTCCAACCTTGGCTTTAGAGTAGGGCGAGTAAGAAAATGTAGAGGCTTTTAAGGCCAGTTCACGAAGTTTAGCGTCAGACATTAAACAATTCCTAAGTGCTTTAGTTCACCAATAGTTTCTGTCAAAATAGTTGCAAAACCAAGCATGGCCTTTTCTGCCACTACTTTTACATCTGCATGACTTAATTTCTCAGGTTTGATTCCTGCTGCATGATTTGTAATACACGCTACACCCGCCACCTTTATTCCAAGATGGTTGGCAGCTATAACTTCAGGAACAGTACTCATTCCCACCATGTCAGCACCTAAAACTCGAAGCATTCTGATTTCTGCCGGAGTCTCATAAGTAGGGCCAAGAACAGAAACATAAACGCCATTTTTCATATCAACATGATGGCGTTTTCCAACTTCCTTTAAAACTTTTGAAAGCTCAGGATCGTAGGCCTTTGTCATATCAGGGAAGCGAGGTCCGAGTTCTGCCATATTTGGTCCAACCAGAGGGTTTCTTCCAGAGAGATTTATATGATCATCAATAATAGCAAGATCCCCTGGGGCCCATTTTTCATTGATTCCACCAGAAGCATTTGTGGTAAAAAGAATTTCAATTCCGGCCATGCTCATAGCACGCACTGGAAGAACAATATCCTCCATAGGGTGACCTTCATAAGCATGAATGCGTCCTTGAAGGGCAAGAACTTTCACACCTTTCACATCACCAAAAATCAATCGTCCTTCATGTCCTTCAACTGTCGTTCTTTGGAAATGAGGAATTTCATTAAAAGGAATGATGATTTTATTTTCAATATGATCCGCATAGATTCCAAGGCCTGAACCAAGTACAATACCAATCTTTGGTTTCGCATTAATTTTTGACTGGATATAATTAGTTGCCTCAATAATTTTTTGCATACTCATTTGTGACTCCTAGATGACTTTATCAACAATCATTTTAAGTGGTTTAACTTTTTGTGAACTTAAAGTGATCACTTCTTTGTTCATCTTTTCAAGAATCTTCGCCACAACATTCACTTGTGAAGCATGGTGAACGATAGTCATGATTGGATCGCCTTTCTTAACTTGATCTCCCACTTTTTTATGGAAAACAAACCCTACAGAATGATCAATCTCATCGTCTTTTGATTTTCTACCACCACCTAAGTCGATAAGAAGAAGACCAATCTTATCATTCACAAAACTTTTTACATAACCTGATTTAGGAGCAAGAAGTGTTGTGTGTTCATCAGCGATTGGAAGTAATGAATAATCATCAACCACTTCAGGATTTCCACCTTGAGCTTTAAGCATGACTTTAAATTTTTCCAGGGCCGAACCATCAGTGATTGTTTTCTTCACTCTGATTCTTGCTTTTTCAATCGTTTTATCAATTCCAGCAAGAAGAACCATATAAGCGGCAAGCTCTAGAGAGAGTTCAGTTAAATCTTCTGGGCCATTACCTTTTAGTGTCTCAATTGATTCAATGATCTCATGAGAGTGTCCAACCGCTTGACCAAGTGGTTGGTTCATATCAGTAATAAGGGCCACACCTTTTTTCTTAAATCTTTTTCCAGTTGCGATTAAAGATTTAGCAAGTGCCTTGGCATCTTTTTTATCTTTCATAAAAGCACCAGAGCCGTACTTAATATCAAAGACCATTCCATTAGCACCTTCAGCAAGTTTTTTACTCATGATTGAAGCTGTAATGAGAGGAATAGAGTCGATAGTCGCAGTCACGTCACGAAGAGCGTAAATCTTTCTATCGGCCGGTGCGATATCTGGAGTTTGCCCAATAAGAACAAGTCCATTTTTATTTAATAGATTTTGAAATTCTTTAAGTGAGAGGGCAGTTTTAAAACCTTCAATGGCTTCAATTTTATCAACTGTACCACCAGTGAATCCTAAACCACGTCCAGCGATCATCGGAACTTTCACACCACAAGCCGCTGCGATAGGTGCCAGAATGAATGAAGCTTTGTCGCCGATTCCACCTGTAGAGTGTTTATCGATAACATTTTTTCCTACAAATTTTAATTGCTCACCAGATTCGAGCATTGCATCTGTTAATGCAGCCGTTTCTTGAATGTCCATTCCTTGAATGAACATGGCCATTAACATAGCTGACATTTGATAGTCAGCGATGACGCCACTAGTGTAATTTTCGATAAACCATTTGATTTCAGTCGGAGATAGCTTCTCTTTCTTCTTCTTTTTATCAATTAAGGTATAAACATTGAACTCGTTCGAAATTTTTTTGGGCATTGTCGCTCACTTCATCATTAGGGGTTTGCCAAGTTTAAAAGGGAAACTTATCATAGACTTAGGTATCCCCATTGGCAATGAAAGGTGACATATGAAGAAGTTCTTATCTTTGATATTAGTTTTACAAATACTTGTGATGAACTGTGCGTTCGCTCAGAATGAAGATGAGTTTGTAAAAACAACTCAGCAAGATTTAATTATCGTAGCAGGTGCTGGTGTAGGGGGAGCAATTCTCGGTCTCTCAACACTTTCCTTTTATGATAAGCCAAGTAAACATGTTCCCAATATTTGGACAGGCGCGGCAATTGGTGTGATTGTCGGAGTTATTTTTGTGGCCTATAATGGTGCTACGCGAAACCAAGGTGATCTTACATCTCAAGTTGATGGGAAATCATTCGAGACAACGGCAAGACGCAACTGGCACGATGAAAAATTCAGCCTTAATCTAACTTCTCAAAGCAATAATTCAGTCTCAGTTTGGCACCAAGATTTTTAGTAAAATCGAAGACTTTTGCTTGCATGGACCTTAGAGAAAAGTTATAAACCGACTTATCTGGTCTCAAACTATTTCTTAAGGATACCATCAATGGAAAAACTGATTTCCCTCTTAGGACTTTTTACTTTTATTGCAGTGGCCTACGCTATCAGTGAAAACAAAAAAGCCATTCAATGGAGAACGGTTTTAACAGGGATTGCTCTGCAGATTCTTTTTGGACTAGTGATTCTTAAGACAGGTTTTGGACGTGCCATTTTTGCTTCTGCCAGCCAAGGCTTTAATGCCATTTTAGGTTTTACAACTGAAGGTTCAAAATTCTTATTTGGGGGACTCTCAAATCCTGCCAATCTCGGTTTTATTTTCGCTACAATGGTTCTTCCAACAATTATTTTTATGAGCTCACTCATGTCTCTTCTTTATCACATAGGTGTGATGCAGAAGGTAGTTGAAGTCATGGCGAAAGTTATGATGAAAGTCATGAAGACATCGGGAGCAGAATCTCTGGCCGCTGCTGCCAATATTTTTGTGGGCCAAACCGAAGCTCCACTCGTGATTAAGCCTTATGTTGCTCAGATGACTAAGTCAGAGCTTATGTGTCTTATGACTGGTGGGATGGCGACTGTAGCAGGGGGAGTTCTTGCTGCATATGTTGGATTTGGAGTAGATGCAGGTCACTTACTTGCAGCCTCTGTAATGTCAGCTCCTGCAGCCCTTGTTTGTGCCAAGTTAATGGTTCCAGAAACTGAAGAATCAACAACGGCCGGAGTTGTGAAAGTCGAACTTCCGCAAATGGCATCTAACGCGATTGATGCTGCTGCTCAAGGAGCTTCAGACGGTTTAAAACTTGCAGTTAACGTAGCAGCAATGCTTCTGGCATTTATTGCTTTAATTGCTATGTTCAATGGAATGCTTGGTTATTTCGGTGGTTTCATCGGAATGCCGACACTTTCATTTGAATGGATCATGGGCTTTGTTTTCGCACCTGTTGCATGGCTGATGGGATGTCCTTGGGCCGACTGTTTTATTGTGGGATCAATGCTTGGAAAAAAATTAGTTCTTAATGAATTCGTCGCTTACCTAGACCTGACTGCGAATACAGCAAATATATCTGAGCGTTCAGCTATTCTGACAACTTATGCACTATGTGGTTTTTCAAATTTCTCATCAATTGCGATCCAATTAGGTGGGATTGGTACCATGGCGCCAGATAAGCGCCCTGTGTTGGCCAAGTACGGAATGAAGGCCCTCGTAGGGGGAACTTTGGCATGCTTCATGACAGCATGTATTGCCGGACTTTTTATTTGATGTAATTCCTAGTAGTCTGAAAGAGATTATATTTTAAGCAATTTTTAGATATTAGGACATTCAAATGAAAGAACTCGTGATCAATCAGACTCACCATGAGTCTCGTATTGCATTGATTGAAAATGGGGAGATCCTAGACTTTCTCATCGAAAGAACTACTCCTCATGCCTCTGCACCCATCGTTGGAAATATTTATCTCGGAAAAGTTTTAAGAGTTCTTCCTGGTATGCAATCAGCTTTTGTTGATATCGGAATGGAGCGTGCTGCTTTTCTTTATGTGGATGATGCTTATCTTCCCACAATTGAAGAACAGAGAACTATGGCCGAGCGTCTTTCGCAAACTGACAGCCCTAAAAGAGTGGGTGAAGTGATTCCTGATGAACTTTCAACATTAACTGAAACAGTTGATATGAAATTTCGTCCAGATATCAAAATCCAAGACTTCTTAAAAGAAGGGGATGAGATCGTTGTTCAAATCGCTAAAGAGCCGATTTCAACGAAGGGACCGAGAATCACTCGTCATATCACTCTTGCTGGCCGCCATATTGTTTATATGCCCTTCATTGAACACACAGGTGTCTCTCGCAGAATTGAATCAGAAGAAGAGAGACGTCGTCTGAAAGATATTCTTGATACGATTCGCCCTGAGAGTGTGGGAGTGATTGCAAGAACTAATGCCGAAGGGCAGAGTTATAAACTTTTAAAAAATGATTTTAATTCATTAGTTAAAATCTGGAAAGACGTTCAGAAAAAATTAGAACAAAACAGTAAAGCACCTCAAGCATTGCATGAAGACTTCTCTTTTATTGCTCGCGCACTTCGTGACATTACCGATGAAGACGTGGATCAAATTGTAGTGGATTCAAAATCATCAATGAAGCAAGTTGAGAAATTTATTGAAAAATATATTCCTCATCATCAAGCTAAAATTAAGTACTACGACGGAGATACTCCTCTTTTTGAGCACTATAGTATCGATATTGAGATTGAGCGCGCTCTTTCAAATCAAGTTTTCTTAAAGTCTGGTGGATCGATTAATGTCGATCAAACCGAAGCTTTGGTTTCAATCGATGTGAACACGGGAAAATTTGTTGGTAAAAAAACACTCGAAGATACAATCTTAAAAACGAATCTTGAGGCAGTGAAAGAAATTTCTTATCAGCTTCGTTTAAGAAATTGTGGTGGGATTATCATTATCGACTTTATTGATATGGAAAAAGAAGAACACAGACAAAGTGTTTATTCAGCTCTCCTCGAAGCTCTAAAAAAAGACCGTGCTAAAACCAATGTTCTTCCTATCTCAGGTCTGGGCCTAGTTGAGATGACTCGTAAGCGTACGAGAGACACTCTCGTACGTACGATGTGTGAGCCTTGTCCATACTGTGAAGGTGTGGGACGAGTGAAATCAATGGAAACAGTATGCTTTGAGGTGATTCGCGAAATTCATAAAGCGATGAAGAAAACAACGAGCAACAAAATTACTGTTTTTGCTCATCCTGAAGTTTGTGCCAAGCTTACAAGTGAAGACTTCGGTGTGCAGGATATGATTGAAGAAATGTATAATAAAACACTCTTAATTCGTGCGGATAATAATTATCATATTGAGCAGTACGAATTTTATATTCAAGAAGATAACTAAGATCTTTTGAGCTTCTCCAAGGCCTTAATCACTTTTCTGAAATTCGGGAAATCATAACGAGTTTGACAGCGAAGGATATAGTCTTGGAGATGTGGCTCTTCCTCATCTAAAAAATAATAAGCAAAATCATTCGCAATAATAAAAAGAGCAGAGAGAGGCGAGATTCGATCTGCCTTCAGCCCAAAGGGAAAGCCTGAACCATCGGGTTGTTCATGGTGCTGTTCGGCCAGCACATCAGTCTCTGGCGGAGCTGATGAGAAATATTTTTTAAGAAGGTCTGCACTCTCTTTGGGGTGATTGAGAAAAAGTCTAATCTCTTCTTGTGAGAGTGTTCCTCTCATTTCATTAAACTCGTGGAGAGTTCTTATTTTGATTAATTGTGGTCTGACTGCCAGAGTAATATCACAGATAACAGAAGCAAAAACGAGTTTATCAATGGTGATACGTGAATTCCATTCAAGATTCTTGGCCAGTGTGCACGCAATAAGTGAAGTAATATTAATTTTTTGGGTATAATATGCAAACTCTGTTTGGTTTGATTTAAACTGGGCCAGAAGAGATCCCACATGCTGATTATGTTTTACCAGTTCTTTGATTTTCTCAATCGCCAATTCGACCGTATGTTGGAACTCTTGATCAATATGAACTTCATTCCCAATGCGAAGAATTTTTTGTTCGAATTTTTTCTCTGCGGACTCACTTGATCCTCTGAGAACGAAACGGAAATTATTTGTCTTAAGAAAAATCGTGATTTGTTTTTGAATTTGTTCAATAACCCATTCTGCAGTGTCTCTTTTTAAATAAAGAAATTTCACCCCACGTTCAATATATTTTTTAAAATCAACGACATCAGTGTCATCATCTTCTTGAAAGAGCTGGATAAACTTATCGCCAATTTTGATATAGAGATTTTTATTAATCCCATCCAAAATACTTAAAAAATTAACATCCACGCGGCAATAATCAGTTGTGTTTTGGTAAGGCGATCCTGCGAAAAGATCCTTGGCCGCTTCCACCAAATCCACTGGAATGCGAGGTTCATCCATCAGCTTAATCTGAGGAGTGGGCTTAAGTAACTTCACTCCTTCCTCACGCACCTTATCGATCAGAATAATAATCCTCACATCCTTTGAGCCCTCATGCAGATGGGAGATAAAATCTTCAAGTAAATAGGCATGGGGATTGTAGTCATAAATTATCATGGCCGGACGAGGGCCAGTTTCACGAAGATAAGTGAGGGCCTTCTCTTCTGTATCTAATTCTGTGACTTCTAAATGGAGTTGAGTTTCGAGAACAAATTTGAGAATTCCCCGCATATAGGGATTAGCTGAAACTACTAGGGCGTGTCCTCATTTAATCATAATCAACTGAAATAATATAAATCCACGG
>DZBG01000057.1 GCA_022729855.1 Bdellovibrio sp. | reverse complement strand
CTTCTGAAATCAGCAACTTAAATGTGGAGTTGCACTAGGAAAAATTTTTCGGGATGAGTAATACCCATGAAGAGGATGCTCTTGCATTTTAATGAAGGTAAACTCTTTACTTATATACTGAACACCATGATCAACCGGAAGATCGTTTATTCTTCTCGTCGCCATCCTTCCACCAACTCCGCGAGATTTTTCAATAATAAGCGTCTCATCTTTTTTTAGATGTGAGCAGAGATGAAGGCCAGCAAGTCCAGCTCCAATAATGATATTATCAAAATGTTTCATAGGTGTTGCTCCAAATAATGGTCAAGTTCACGAAGTGATTTTATGACCAAAACCTTCTCTGGTACAGAGGAGTTGATCCTCCCGACAAGAATGATTGAAATTTCTTTTTTGATCGAAGCAATGATTTGATCAAGAGAGGTTTTCCAACCTAGTCTTTCTTCACTAATAATTAAAATAAGTATGGTCGCTTCTGTGCCCTTCACGGCTTCAATAATCGAATGAGCAGGAAGGTTTGCATTGAGATAGTAAAGTTTAGAGGGATAGTGTGAACAGAGAAGTCCTGTGAGTAAAAGATTTGTTGTTTGAATATCTCCCTCAAAAGAAGTGAGAGCAATTACCTGAGAAGATTTTTTTTTGCTGTCAAAGCGTGAGTAAATCATATTTCCAAGATGAAATTTTATCAGGGCCTTGAGGGCGTGAACCTGGGCGGGCCTTAACTCACTTCTGAGGGTGAGTTCTTCGATCTTACTAATGAGAGGGACAAATAAGTTAAAAGTAATATCACGGATAAAAAACTTATCTTTTAGATTTTGAAGCTCTGTGGAGATGGCACCCATATCGTAGGTCTTTAACGCAGAGAGAATATCTTCTAAGTCTTTCTGACCTTGCTCATTTGAATAGTTGGCCAGAGAAGTCAGGGCCGGGGCCCCACCTTTGTTTGTTTTTAAGTAAATATTGTTTAAATCACTCATTGGTAATTGAGCTATCTGGCCAATTGAGTTCCCTAAAAGGGCGAGTTTTGAGAGTAGTGTCAATCTCTCTAGATCAGATTCACTATAAATTCTTCTGCCTGATTCTGCACGTTTGGGAACTACGGCCTGATAGCGTTTCTCCCATGCACGAATAGTGTGAGGATTTAGCCCGCTTCTTTCTGAAGCTTCTTGAATATCAAAGTGTTTAGTATTACTTAATTTTTTGTCTTCCATGTCATAGTTATCCTCCTATCCTGTGAGGATTAGTAGCCAAAGGAAGAGTGTGTTCAATATTTGTTCAAAATAAAAATGTAACATCTAGATTTTTCTCAGTTTCACCTTTATAAGGGAGTGTAATAGTTTTTACATTAATTTCATTTTAAATCTTAGGAAGGTCTATGAAAGTATTAGTGACTGGTGCCACTGGGTTTGTTGGTAAAGTGGTAGTTCGTCAATTGTTAGAAGCTGGTGATCAAGTTGTCGTTCTTACGCGTAATATACCGAAGGCCGCACTGACTCTTGGTTCTGATTGTACCTATTACCAATGGGTAGATACTAATGAGCTTCCAGACACTGCTGCTTTTGATGGTGTTGATGCCGTGATTAATCTCATGGGTGAAGGTATTGCTGATAAGAGATGGAGTGAAGAGCAAAAGAAAAAAATCTATAATTCACGTATTAATGGAACTCAAAAACTAGTTGAAGTTATTTCTCAATTAAAAGTGGCTCCTTCTGTTTTTGTTTCAACTTCTGCTGTCGGAATTTATGGTGACCGTAAAAATGAAGAAATTACTGAAGACTCTAAAACAGCAGATGATTTTCTCGCTCATGTTTGTTCTGAATGGGAAAAAGAAGCCTCTAAAGTTAAAGAATATGTAAAACGTTTAGTTTTTATCAGAGTAGGAGTTGTCCTTGGCCACGGCGGTGGAGCACTTTCAAAAATGCTTCCTGTTTTTAAACTTGGTGCTGGTGGCCCAATTGGAAGTGGTAATCAGTATATGAGCTGGGTTCATATTGAAGATTTGGCAGGAATGTATATTGAGGCCCTTAAAAATAATTCTATGAGTGGCGTCTACAATGGAACGGCCCCTTATCCTGCAACAAATAAAGAGTTTTCAACAGCTCTTGGAAAAGTATTAAAACGCCCCGCTTTTGCACCAGCTCCGGCTTTCGCTATAAAGCTTGCCTTTGGTGAGATGAGTACTGTTCTTCTTGAAGGACAAAAAGTTTTACCAACGAAACTTAAGGCCATTAACTTCCGTTACCGCTATCCAACTCTTGAGATGGCCCTTAAAGAAACTGCTTACTAGTTTAATTGATCGGTTGTATTTATTTTTTTATTTCTTGATGAACATAATAAATACAGCCGGTATATTTTTTCTTCTCTTTTAGATCTTCAACATCCGCAAAAATAGTTCCAGAGAATGCTTTAAAGTCAGAGACTAAATAAAGAATAGAATCTTTTGTCGATTTCAAACGGATTTGTTTTCTTGTGCTTTTTATATCAAGCAGTGGATGCATGAGATTTCTTTTCGTGATCACGGCATCAGAATTCGGTTCTCTCTCTGAGAAGGCCTTGTTTTCATCTTCATCAAGGAAGAATTTAATTCTTACCTTTTTATCTGGAGTCACTACTGATTTCACTCTCAGCTCAAGCTTTGGACAAACAGTTTCTCCCGCAAATCCTTCTCCTAAAATAAAGGGAACACTCATATGCATCTCGGCCAGCATGCTCGTAAATCCTTCAGAGCTTGCTTTAGGCGCCGCCATGGCCACAGATGAGAGAAAGAAGAGAATAAAAAACTTCATAAGTTATCCTTTAATAATAATCTGTTTTAAGCGAGTCATTTCATCAATGCTGTACTTCACTCCACCCATACCAAGGCCCGAGAGTTTATGTCCTCCGAATGGCATCCAGTCCACACGATAAGCACTGTGATTATTTACAACGATAGTCATTGATTCTAGTTTTTGTGTCACTCTCATCGTTGTAGAGATAGATTCAGTGAATAGACATGATTCAAAAATATATTGATTTGAGTTGAGATAATCTAAAAGTTCATCTTCGTCAGAATACGCATTAACACAGACGAGTGGCCCAAAAACCTCTTCACTCATAATTTTCATTTCTCTTGGAGCATGAGTGATGATGGTGGGAGCAATAAATTGTTCACCAATTGAAAGATGTTCTCCACCTGTCTCAACTCTCGCTCCTGCTGCTACTGCTTCACTAATCCAAGATAAAATTCGCTTGGCCTCAGAGGGACGAATAAGTGGTCCCACTTGTGTGCTCGCTTCTCGTGCATCCGCCGTAATTAATTTTTTAGTTTCTGTTGTAAATTTCAAAAGAAAATCTTGATAGCGAGATTCATGCACAAAAATTCTTTGCGTTGAGATACAGGCCTGACCTGCATGATAGAATGATCCTTTTAAGAGTGAAGGAATCGCTTTATCAAAATCTGCATCCTCAGCGATGATCGCTGGAGCTTGTCCACCATGTTCAAGAGCAAGGCGCGAGCCTGGGGCCAAAATTTTTCTAAGACCCCAACCGATTTTAGCGGCGCCAATAAAACTGACGTAGCCGAATTCAGTTGAACTCACCATCATTTCTATTTCAGGAATTTCACAATTAAGTACATAACAACATTCAGGAGGAAGACCTGCGGCCAATAAATATTTTTCGAGCTTAAAAGCACAAAGCGGAGTATTCGGTGAGGGTTTAATCACAACCATGCATCCTGCAGCAATGGCACATCCCACTTGGTGAGCGAGAAGATTAAGGGGATGGTTAAAAGCAGAGATTGCTAGCACTGGCCCAATAGGTGTGCGAGTTGAGTAAGAGAGATGATTAAGGGCAGCTGCCGTTCTTTCCATGGGAAGTGTCTCACCACCAATTCTCATGGCCTCTTCTGCACAGATCTCCATCGTATTTTGGGCACGAGCGACTTCGGCTTTAGCATCAATCAGTGGTTTGCCACCCTCAGTAGCAATCAGCCACGCAAGTTTTTCAGCATTATGTTTAATTTGCTCTGCTGTCTTTTTAAGAATTTCTGCACGTTCAAACCCCTTTAAGCTTTGCATCTTTTTTTGAGATGATTTGAGGTGAGAGAGAACCCAATTAATATCTTCAGCAGTTGAGAATTGTATTTCTGTAATGACTTTCTGATCATTTGGAGAGACTAGAGGTTTAAAGGGACCTTTTGATTCTTTAAAGTTAATAGGGAATTGAAGCGGCAAAGGAATCATATTTGGCCCTTTATTTAAAATTGCTGTAAACTTTTATTATGATAGCGATGATACTTCGAAAACCCAATCTCCTTTTCTTCTTGAGTAGTTTACTTCTCTTTTCTTGTTCTGGTTCAAATGAAGGAATGAGAGTGGAGAAGAAGACTTTAGAAGGGCGTATCAAAGATCTAGATTCAAGTTATAAGCTTATTCTTCCTAGGTCTATTGATGATGGTGCTGTCAGCTGCACAAGCTATTTTGAAGGCTGCCTTTCTGCACAAATTTTTCAACTCCAAAAGCTTGATCTTATCGCTATAGAATATGAGTCTCACGCTCAAGCTGAGAAAGCTGCTCGTCGTATCAATGGTTATGTTCTTGAGAATTGGGCCTTTGATGATGTGACTGGTGAGCCTGTCCTAGAAAAAATCCTTAAAAAACTAGATGCCAAAAAGCCTTAAAAATTTTTTGGATAGAGTTTTTCTAAGCTCAAAAATTTATCTCTAAAAAAGATCAGCTTCATTTTCCAAGCTTCAATATGGACACACATCTCAGGATGAAGGCTTTCTTGTTTTACCAAAACTTCATTAAAGAGCGTGACCCATCTTCCTACTTCTCCAGGCTTGATAAGTAGTGGCATATGTTTATTGATAACATCAAAAGGAGCATCTAGAGTTCTTGCGGTGCTACCAATTAATTGGAGATCCCAGAACGCGGCAATCCTTGGAATATGAGTTTCAAAATCTGTGATGTGACGGAAGTGATAACCAATGAGAAAGTCTACTGTGGCCACAGCATAAAATTTTTCAACTGTTGAGAGGATGAAATCTTCTGTCTTCATACGGGAGAGGTGAGGTAAGGGCAACGCGAGAAATAATGGTGCTCAATAGTTCTCACACTAAACCCTTGGTGGGCAAAATAATCAATTTCATCAGGGTGATTGAACAGAAGCTTTTCACCGTTTCTTAGGATATGAGCTTTCTTAGCACTATCCATTTCGAAAAATTTTAAGAGAGCATACTGAATATAGAGATCATCATGAATAATCATTTCATCTTGAGATTCAAAAGGCATCGATTCAAAAAAGATATTTCCATTTTTCCCTTGGAGAACAATCACACATCCAAGGATCTCAAGGTCTTTTTCAAAAGTCAGAAGACTCGCGCCATGAGCTTGCCAGTAATCTATTTTGTCTTGAGACAGTGGAATATACTTAGGGGCTTCTGACAGATCAGGATAATCACCTAGCTTAATTTCACCAGATTGATTTATTTCTTTCCACTGAGATTTAATATCAATCTGAGTTTCTTTTTTAAGAGAGGATAGATATTCAGGATATGTTTTATGGGCCTTCATATAAGGCTCAAGAATATATTGCTCAAACTTTTGAGATTGAATTTGAGGCCACGGTGCCTTCACCTCAAATGAACCCTTGATACAATAAAACTCTTCCGCTTGAATCTCTGGTCTGATTTCATAATCATGAAGAAGTGAATTCATCTTGTCACGACATGAACGATAAAAACGACTATCAAAAACTCCGTAACCAGAACCACCATCAAATACTTTCCATGTCACTTGCTTAAGATTCTTATTTTTTTTGCTAAGAGGTCCGAGCATTTTTTTATGCCAAGGAAGGACTCCGGCAGAATGAATCGTTGTCACTCTCGCTTGGGCAAATCCAATGGGCGTATTTTGGGTGTGCCCGAAAAAAAGAAAATAAGTAAAAGAGTGCTCAACAGGCGCTTCATCGTGCTCTTGGACTAATTTATCAAAATAGGGAATTTCTTCTTGAAGAAGAATTTCTAATGCTGGGATAAACTCAACATCTATTTCATGAATGGAATGATACTTTTGAACCATTATCATGGTTCTATTGTCACTCTTTAAACGCAGAACCGCAATAAGGACAACAGGTCCAAAATTGTTGATCTGAAGTGTGGTTGCATGAAGGGCATTTATAAAGAAGTTCTAAATCATCAATGGATTCACCTAGAACAAAAATATCTGGACGCATGGCCCTAATCGTTAACGAATTTGCAATATATCCATTGGGAATAAGCGGGTCTGGTTTGAAAAGAGTAGGAGGAACACTTTCGTCTAAACGAATGTTTACCTTAATATCCTCAGGTCTATATTCGTACTGAGGTTGTTCTGTTCGCTTCTCAATTTTTTTAATTTCTTCTTCGATGAGATGGGGATTGCTTAAAATTTTTCTAATATTATCTTCTTTCAAAGGCCCCCCATCTTCGCTCAAGCATGGCAATAATTTCGCGAATAGCGCGAAAATGTTTGTTCACCATTTTAAAAACGCTTGGTTTTATTTTATCCATATCTTTTAAAAAATAAACTCCCTGAGTTCCGCATTCCTCAATGGTTCGTAAAACCCATTCCACCACTTCAGGATCTTTATGATAAAGCAGTTTTTGAAGGGCCTCAAGAAAAGGGAAGTCCAGTCGTTGACCATCTTTAAAACGAGCAGTGACGATATGTTTTCGTGAGACATTAAGTAAAAAAATCAGAAGATCAGGTTCAAGATCATGCTTTTTTAGAAGAGCTAGGATACCAGCTTCAAAGCGTCGATCCGTGACTGAGCTATGGTCGAGTAAAAAGAGTATATCTTTTAAATAGGCCCAGTCTTGCTGGCCCACAGTGAAACGTCCAAGTTCAAACTCTAAAAGATCGAACTCTTCCTCAGAAAACTTGGTTATTCCGCGTCCGCCACTAATCACTTGAGCACGAATTTCAGCGGCTTTTTCTCTAAAATTACTCATAAGCCCCTTATTTTAGAGGAGTTATCTCCCCCTCACAAGGTGAAGAGTGTAAAAACTTCAAGACCAGAGTTCTACTAACTCTAGTTATTTCCAAGACATACTGTCCTGTGCTAGTATCCCGGCCAGATGACGACTTTACTTATCAACACCATTTATAAGGCCACCGAAGGCGAGGGGATCCATGTTGGAATCCCACAGATTTTCGTGCGCTTTCAGGGATGCTCAATTGGGTGTGTGAACTGTGATTCAAAAGAGACTTGGGAGTTTGATCCAAGTTTTTCGATGGAACTTGAAACGGCCGTGAGCGAAGTTGAAAAAATCTCGCAAGGTAAAATCAAAAGAGTTTCCATCACTGGTGGAGATCCACTTCATCCAGGACATGTCCCCGGTGTTCTCGCTCTTATTAAAGAATTAAAGCAAAGAAATTATTTTATCAATATCGAAGCCGCAGGGACTCGTGTCGTTGATGAAATTTTTGATCTCGTCGATTTTATTTCATACGACTTTAAAACTCCTTCAACTGGAGTTCGTACATCAAAAGATCTTCTTTTAAAGATGGTGGAGCAGTACGGACACAAATCTCAGATCAAATCTGTGATTGCGCATAAGAAAGATTTTGAGGCCACTTACGAAGTCTACTACCAGACCCAAAGTAAACTTGATAAAGTTCCTGGAACTTGGGTTCTGACTCCTTGTTATGAACCTTCTGAACCGTTTCCAATGGAAAGGTTCCAACAAATTCTACAACTTAACGAAGAGTTTGGGGCCCCATTCAGAGTTATCGGACAACAGCACAAATGGGTCTACGGGGCCGATCAAAAGTCTGTCTAAAGGCAGACAAAACTACTCAAGTCTCATCCTCAACAAACCGATAAGAACCTAGGTCATATCTTAGGGATGGTATTGTTTGAGATTGGTTCTCCTACTCATAATTCTCGTAATCAGTGGATGCTCAAGCTTATTGAAATATAAGTTTAACGAGAATCGTACTCCCTCAAGTGTCATTTTCAATTCAGAGGCCACTGTGAGTCGAATCGAAGTCACACTAAGAGATTCAAAATTATTTTCAAATGGTGTGGACTCTACTTTTATTTTGGTGAAACTCTTCAACAGAGAGGGAGAGCAGGTCACTAAAATTCTTCCAACAGAATTAAGTCTTGCCTCAAGTGAAGATCTTGAAGCGAAACCATTCTCCCTTAAGCAAGGGGTTTATAAAGCAGAAATCAAACCAAGACTCAAAAGTGCAGATATTCAGTTGCAAGTTGATTGGCTCGGACGTGTGACAAGTAAGATTGTCGTCCTACAAACAACCATGGCCCCTCTTAAAGATGAATTAAAACCCAACTCTTATCAATATGTAGAATCAACTTTTCAAGGTGAACTCGATTACTCTCGTGGAGATTTGTTTCCTGAAAATATGTTTGAAGGCTTTAATTTTTCAAATGTGGGTGACAATAATATTGTGGATGCGACTAAGCACCCTTACTCACAAAGAAGTTTTAATCTCGAATACATTGAACAAGCACGACAAAATATTCAATTGCAAGTGGGAGATTCTCCCAATGAAACAATCTCTCATACGATGCACTCAATCTTTATGTTCTTTCCTCGAAAAAATCTTCCTTACGCTAGCTTTAGTGACGGGCAACTCACACTGACTCTTTCAAATGGTGAGGAGGTTATCTTTAGTGCAGATTCTAAAGAAGTGATTGGAGGGGCCTTTACTGAAGGGCCAGTTGATATTTCAGGAGACCGCTTTAAACGCCATTATGCCGATTTAAAATATCA
Source organism: Bdellovibrio sp. (assembly GCA_022729855.1). GTDB lineage: Bacteria > Bdellovibrionota > Bacteriovoracia > Bacteriovoracales > Bacteriovoracaceae > DZBG01. Next base: position 7,174 of record DZBG01000057.1, on the reverse strand, counting down.
AGGAGCAGGAATTGTTTTAAGAGTGAATGCTCGAGGACAGTCACCTGAGCTTGGACAGTTTGAAAATACAAAGATTGATATGGAATACGGGATCACAGGTTCAGCAGAAGTTCTGATTATGAACGGGGCCACAGGGCAGAGATGCCGTCGTCCGAAAAAAGATTTTTGGGAGCCACTAGATGTGAGTCCTATTCAGTTTAAATTTCCTACAGATGAGAGCTTTGATAAATATCTCAAAGACAAATGTGGGTTTGGATTATTTAAGTCTTAATAATCCAAAGGCCAAGGCCAGCCATCCCACAATAAAAAGAACTCCCCCAATCGGAACTAAAATCGCAAAAATTTTAATTCCTGAGATCACATAAAAATAACAATTAAATGAGAAGAGAAGAATACCGACGGCAAAAGCTAGACTAATAAGATTCGTTTTAAGTTGAGGAAGATTGAGTTTTAAAATTCCAAGAAAGAGAAGAGCGAAGGCATGGTAGAAATGATAACGAACACCCGTCTCAAAAGTTTGAAGTAGGTTTTCCGCCACAATATTTTTAAGCCCGTGCGCTCCGAAAGCCCCAATCATCACAGCAAGAGCCGCTAAAATTGATCCCAAGATAAGAATGCGTTTTGAATCAGCTGTGAATATCATTAGTGAATCCTTTTTTAGACATGGGATAAGTATTAAAAGTTCCCTGACCTTTCGCCACGAGCTCTCCTGTTTCTTTTAGACGAACTTCACCAGTTGAGATGAGAAGACTTTTGCCTTTGTGTTCAACTCGACCAGTGCCAATAAGTTCATTTCCAAGAAGTGCTGGCTTAATAAAATTAAGTTTAAACTCAACGGTTGAAGTGAGATTTCCTTCTGTCACCGCAAGCGAGAGTGCAGAGAGACCAAGCACACAATCCATAAATCCTGCAATGACGGCACCATGTGCGGTATTGGGAGAGCTAAGATGTTTCTCTTGAATAATCATTTTATAAGTAATTTCACCTGGAGAGTGAATTTCAAACTCTAGTCCATTGTCCCTATCAAAATGATTAATAGATTTAAAGAAACTAACAAATTGATCTAATGGAATTTGCATAATTATATCCTGTATCCAATTGAGAGACCGCCTGATTTAGATTCCACTGCTCCACGAACAGTGAGCTCACGTCCTTTTTGAACTCCATAAGCACTGGCCGCAGAGTCCAAGGTTTGAGCACTTCCTGAAGTCGAGAGTCTTCTATAAATCATTCCGATTTTATTTTCTAAATCTTTTTCTATAATAACTAAGGCTTTTTGCTCATCTGTTGAAAATTGAGTTTTTTGTTGTTTCATTTTTTCATCAAAGCCACGGGCCACACCTGAGAAAAATGAATTCTTAGCACGAAGACCTGAGAGTTTTGTTTCTTTTTGGGCCGACTTCCAAAGATGATCAAGTTCGTGATCCAGAAAACCTGCTATATACTGAGCGAGTTTGACGTTTGTATAGCTTCCCGTTACTTCGAGTGCACAAGTGCCTTTTCCAAAACTCAGAACAGGACGAACAATAAAATGTTTGAGAATTTCATAGATCGCCAAAATCTTTGCATCTTTACGAGGACGAATAAGAATTCGGTCCATAAAAAGTTCTTCACTCTCGTCAGCAGCAAAATGAAAATCAAGATGATGGCGAAGAAGAAGTTGATTGGCCTTTAAGGTGGCCAGCTCCGCTTCATGAGCATTTGAACTTTCAGCAAGCTTTAATAGTTTTTTGACTTTCTCAATCACACGCTCAGATTCTAGATCACCAACTTTTGAGAGATTGGCCTGATTTAAATCCATGGTGGCACTACTTACTTCTTGAGGAAATCCAAAACGCTGACAAATTTCTCTAAATTCAACACCGTGACTTTGAATACTTCCATAATAAAGAAGTGTCATATAGTGGGCGAGTTCATGTCTGAGAATATCTTTAAGCACACTTTCTTTTGAAAGATAGATGAGTTTTTTATTCAGGCCAATTTGCATATAGGCCGGATTAAAGTGACCGAGTTCGGCCCCTTCAAAAACGACAATATGAATGGGGTAGAGAAATTTATTAAATTCAAAACGAGAACGATGAACTGGAAGTTTTAGTTCATAATGGATGATCTCTTTGAGAAGAGACTCCGCTTTTTTGATAAAGGCGAGGGTGGTTTCTGAAAACACGTACATGGCCCATTTTAGTCTCAAAAATGTCTAACGGCCAGATTCCATCATTTTTGCATGCTTTGGTGTTATAATATTTGGAACGGAACCATGGAGGTATCTATGAAATTTATTGTGACATTACTTGCTCTTACGCTCGCAGTAAGTGCTTTTGCTTGTGGTGGTGGTAGTAAAGATAAAGATGAAGAAGAGAGAATTGGGACAGTTAGCTTACCAATTCAATAAAAAAGAGGCCCTTTTTAGGGCCTTTTTTTATGACTGTCTATGTAAAATCTACAAGGGTGGTGGCGAATGGGCACCACCGTGGTATTAACCTTTATGTTCATTGATCTTGTCTTGATTATGCTAGTTCATCTTCACTGCAAAATGGTCATAGAGTTAAAAAAAAGCCCTTCGTGAGAAGGGCTTTTTTTTTGCTCAAAATTTGAAAAATTAAAAATTAAGCTCCACCACCAGAGCGATCTTTCTCATGATGCTTAATAGCTGCTGCGATATACTCACGATTCGTACGAGCGATATGTTCAATTGAAATATCTTTTGGACAAGTTGCTTCGCACTCAGCGTGATTCGAACAATTTCCAAATCCAAGTTCATCATGAGTTTGAACCATTTCAAGAACGCGTTTTTCAGCTTCTGCTTTTCCTTGTGGAAGAAGAGCAAGTTGAGAAACTTTCGCACTCATGAAAAGCATTCCTGAACCATTTGGACAGCTAGCTACACATGCTCCACAACCAATACAAGCAGCTGCATCCATTGCTTCATCAGCAATTGGCTTAGGAATCAAGATAGCGTTAGCATCTTGAGCATTTCCTGTATTAGCAGTGATATATCCACCGGCCTGTTGAATTGTATCAAAGGCAGATCTATCTACAGTTAGATCTTTGATTAAAGGGAAGGCACGTGATCTCCAAGGCTCAACCACAACAGTGTCACCGTCTTTGAAAAGACGCATATGAACCTGACAAGTTGTTGTTCCTTTAAATCCACCGTGTGCTTTACCATTGATCATCATTGAACACATTCCACAAATTCCTTCGCGGCAGTCATGATCAAAAGCGATAGCATCATCACCTTTACGAACAAGTTGCTCATTAAGAACATCAATCATTTCAAGAAATGACATGTCTTCAGAGACGTGATCGACTTTATAATCTACAAATTTTCCTTCAGTCTTAGCATTCACTTGGCGCCAGATCTTAAGGTTTAATGTCATATTTCCATTACTCATTGAGTGCTCCTTACTTATACGATCTTGTTGCGAGTTTTACATTTTCAAATGTTAACTCTTCTTTGTGACGAACTGGACTTGAATTCGGTCCTGTATATTCCCAAACAGCAGAGTGGGCATAGTTTTCATCATCACGTTTCGCTTCGTTATCTGGAGTTTGGAACTCTTCACGGAAGTGACCACCACAAGATTCATTTCTCTCTAGAGCATCAAGGGCCATAAGCTCCCCAAGTTCTAGGAAGTCAGCCACTCTTGCAGCTTTATGAAGTTCAGTATTGAAGTTTCCTGCATCACCTGGAACTTGTACGTCTTTCCAAAATTCTTCACGAACTTTACGAATTTCAGCAATGGCCTTTTTAAGACCAGCTTCATTACGGCTCATCCCAACGTATTCCCACATGATGTGTCCAAGTTGCTTATGGAAATCATCTGCAGTTTTCTTTCCTTTTACAGAAAGAAGCTTTGTCGTTTGTTCTTCAACCATTTTAAGTGATGCTTTGAACTCTGGCATATCAGTTGTCACTTTTTCCAAAGTGTTTGAACCAAGATAATGGCCAAGAGTATAAGGAATCACAAAATATCCATCAGCAAGACCTTGCATAAGAGCTGAAGCTCCTAGGCGGTTCGCTCCGTGATCTGAGAAGTTTGCTTCTCCAAGAACATGAAGACCTGGAACTGTTGACTGAAGATTATAATCAACCCAAAGACCACCCATTGTGTAGTGAACAGCAGGGTAGATCATCATTGGTTCTTCGTATGGATTTGCTCCTACGATTTTTTGATACATTTCAAAAAGGTTCCCGTATTTATCTGCAATCTTTGCTTGTCCATCACGCTTAATTGCATCACGGAAATCAAGATAAACAGCACGTCCAGTTGAACCCACTCCTAGGCCTTCATCACAACGGAACTTTGCTTGACGAGAAGAAACATCACGAGGAGCTAGGTTACCGAATGATGGGTAAACGCGCTCAAGGTAGTAATCTCTTTCTTCATCAGGAATTTCCGCAGGCTTTCTTGTATCACCTTTTTTCTTTGGAACCCAAACGCGTCCATCGTTACGAAGTGATTCAGACATAAGTGTGAGCTTAGACTGATAGTCACCGTGAACAGGAATACAAGTTGGGTGAATCTGAGTGAAACAAGGGTTAGCGAATCCCGCACCTTTTTTGTGACATCGCCAAGCGGCTGTCACGTTTGAGGCCATAGCATTTGTTGAAAGGAAGAAGACGTTTCCGTATCCACCTGTTGCAAGAATAACCGCATCAGCAGCATATGATTCAAGTTCGCCAGTAAGAAGATTGCGACACACAATTCCGCGTGCTTTTCCATTGACGACTACAAGGTCCATCATCTCACGACGATTGAACATTTTGATTTTACCTTTCGCTACCATCTTCATCATTCCAGAGTACGCCCCTAGAAGAAGCTGCTGACCAGTTTGTCCGCGAGCATAGAAGGTACGAGAAACTTGAGCACCACCGAATGAACGGTTATCAAGGTAACCACCGTACTCACGAGCAAAAGGAACACCTTGAGCTACTGACTGATCGATGATGTTATTTGAAACTTGCGCCAGACGATAAACATTGGCCTCACGTGAACGGTAATCTCCACCTTTTACAGTATCGTAGAAAAGACGTTTGATTGAGTCACCATCGTTTGGATAGTTCTTAGCAGCGTTGATACCACCTTGAGCCGCAATCGAGTGAGCGCGTCTTGGTGAATCTTGAATACAGAATGAAAGAACATTATATCCAAGCTCGGCCAGAGTTGCAGCGGCAGAACCACCGGCAAGACCAGTACCGACAACGATCACTGTAAATTTTCTTTTATTAGAAGGGTTAATAAGTTTTGAATCAAACTTATGTTTATCCCATTTTTGTTCAATAGGCCCTGCAGGAATCTTTGAGTCTAGATTAAAGCTCATGGATTACACTCCTTTCAAATGCGACCAAATAGCGAGGGAAGCAAATCCAGCACCAATGAAAATCGCGTATAGAATACCTAGTAATTTAACTTTTCCGAAATAACGTCCATGGTTTAAACCAAGTGATTGGAAAGCAGAAGAGAATCCGTGGGCCGTATGAAAAGCGGCACAGATCATGGCAAACGAATACCATACTGTATAACCAATCGAGCTGAAGTGCTCAATCGTTGTACGGTACACATCACGCATCTCCACTCCATCTACAATTGTTGTGTAGTAAGAACCATACTTGATTCCCATCAGGTGAGTGATGATGAAAGCAAGAAGAACTAAACCAGTGTATGGCATTGAAGCCGACATGATTGTTGTTCCACGTCCTGTATTCTTTTTTCCAAGATACTTTACTGGACGAGCAGCTTTATTTTCTAAAGTGATTTTAAGCGCCAGACCCAAGTGAATGAGTAAAGCAACTAATAGACCAAGTTCAGCAAGATACAAAAGTGCACCAAGTGAAGCGAGCTTATGTGCATATAAATTAAATGCATCAGCTCCCATTAGAAGTAAAAAGTTTCCTGTTAAGTGGCTTACCAAAAATCCGCAAAGAGCAAGGCCAGTTACGGCGATGAGCTGCTTGCGTCCGATTGAGGAGCCAAAGTAATGGGCAACAGCGGTTGTCATACATCTCCCTTTATTATGAATATAAATTGTTGAAAATTTATGTAATGGAATGAAGAAAATTCTAACAAATTTCTACGATTTGTCAGTTTAAAATACCCTTAGAATCTAAGGCAAATTTTGACGGAGATTGTTTGAGCCTTCAAACAGTAAAAACTGTCATTTTTCTGACTTAACTACTGAGTAAACATCCATACATTTCACTCTTTGAGCTTCATAATTCACAATTGGGTCAGGATACTTGACTGGTTTGAGGAGTCCGAGCTTATGGGGAGCGTGAATCGTTTTTTTATCTAGGGCACTAAGTTCTGGACACCACTGCTTAATAAACTTTCCTTCAGCATCAAATTTTTCACTTTGAGTGTAAGGATTAAATATTCTGAAATAGGGTTGAGCATCGCAACCTGAACTTGATGACCACTGCCATCCACCATTATTGGCGGCAAGATCATAATCAAGAAGTTTTTCGGCAAAATATTTCTCACCTTTGCGCCAATCGATCAGTAAAATTTTGCAAAGGAAAGAGGCCACAATCATGCGAAGTCGATTATGCATCATCCCTGTTTCGTTCAAGCATCTCATCGCCGAATCAATAATAGGATATCCCGTTTTTCCCTCACACCATGCTCTAAAATGTGACGCTTCTCCAGGCCATTTTATTTTGTCGTAATCACGTTTAAAAGATTCATTTTCGATATAGGGATGAACATCTAAAATCATTTCATAAAAATCACGCCAGATGAGTTCAGACAGCCAAGTTTGGGCTCCTTGATTCTGTGATATCTTTGCAGCTCGGATCATATCGCGAATAGAAATATTACCGTGACGAATATAAACAGAGAGATTTGATGTTCCATCTACAGAGGGGAAATTGCGCAAATCCGCATAGTCCTGCATCTTTTTTTCAAACTTCGTCAGTCTTTTTAAAGCTTCTTTGCTGCCACCTGAAAGTGCGGGAGTTGTTTTTTCAAATCCTATTTGCGCATAAAAATCATGAACTAAAATATTTTTTTTATTTTCCCATTTCGTCAGCTTTTTGAGATTCACTTCGTAGTTTGCGGGGTGACTTCCTTGCTGAGAAAATGTTTCAATCCATTTATTTTTATAAGGCGTAAAAACTTTACCCAACTACCATTTCCTAGTGCAACTTTTCTTCATCATAACTTCATAAGGT
>DZBG01000056.1 GCA_022729855.1 Bdellovibrio sp. | reverse complement strand
GGCCCATGTGGACTATGCTCTGAGGCGATGCTGCTTTCTTACACTGTCTTTATAATGGCAAATAAACCTATTGAAGAAATGAATGTACTGGTGGTCGATGACGAAGAGAAGATCTGCGAACTCGTAAAGGTCTTCCTCTCAACCGCCTTCCCTTTTAATAGTGTGGTAGCGGCTTCAAGTGCTTTTCACGCTAATCAAAAATTTCAGAATCAACAATTTGATCTCATTATTGTTGATCATGTTCTTCCTGGAAAGTTGGGGCTTGAGTTTGTAGAACAATTACGCAAAACGATGAAATACAGTAGAGTGAAGATTTGCTTGATGTCAGGATATCTACAACAGGATGACGTGTTAACTGCCATTGATGTTGGTGTGAAACATATTCTTGTGAAACCTTTTACAAGGCAGCAATTGGTTGAGAAAATATCTGAATTATTGGGAGTCTCTGAAGATCAGTTCGACGAGCCTAATATTGATGAGCCCGATCGCAATTAAGAATGGCATTCCGTTTCGTGACAATCTTCATCTTCATGCTTTTTTCTATCAACACACTCAGACTTCATCTCACAAATATCGCAACCTGCTTTTCCCATGAGACTTGCAATACCACCACATGAACCTTGAATAGGCTTACGTTTAAAAATCACGCCCACAGACATGACCAAAACAGCACCTAAAAAAACTCCCATCGTCACAAGCATAATTTCCATAGCAGATCCTTCGATAAGGCCATTATAATGCTATTTGACCCTTCTGACTAGGCTTGTAGGTAGATATGGATTTTCAATTAATTTTTACAATGTGCCTTTTGCATTTACTGGCACTTATATCGCCCGGACCTGATTTTTTTTTAACCCTCAGAAATGCGCTCAGTTTTGGGCCAAGAATTGGTATTGCTACAGCCTTCGGCTTCGGTGCAGGCATCCTGATTCATCTTACCTATTGTGTCGCCGGAATAGCGGTGCTTTTAGTGAAAATGCCCTGGTTTCCCTATATCAAATTCATAGCCGCCGGCTATCTTGTTTGGATGGGGCTCTCCTCTCTCCTTAAACTACGTCACAACTCTGCTCCTTTAAGCTCAAAGGCAGAGATCACCACAGGAACTAAAACTGCTTTAAAAGGCTTCATAGATGGTTTGGTGACCAATCTCTTTAACCCCAAGGCAGTACTTTTTTTAATGGGATTATTTACTACTATCGTCACATCAAACTCCGACAGAAATTCAATTTATTTGGCCTCAATTTTAATCGTGGCCATTACCATTTTGTGGTTTGTTTTTGTTTCAACAATTTTTGGAAGTGAGAAAGTACGAAGATTTTATTTTAAGAGCGAAAAGGTCATGACAACCATCTTCGCTCTTTTTTTTATTGGAATCGGAATTCTATTTTGCCTTAATTAAATGGGCCTTAAAGTTATCAGTCATCATCTCATCAAATTTATTTGGGCCACTTGCCTTAAGAAGAAAAACTTTGACCCCATGTTTTTGGGCCAGAGGAATTCCTTTTTCACCTAAGATCATCATGGCCGTTCCCCAAGCATCAGCTTCGGCACTTGTTTCTGCAATAGCACTTGCTGAGGCGATATTATTGTCCACAGGTCTTCCAGTTCTTGGATCTAAGATATGAGAGAGCTTCTCACCTTTCTCATTAAAAAACTGACGATAGTTTCCTGATGTTGCAATCGCCTGATTTTCTAAAGTCAGAATCTCTTGAACCGCTTCTTGGTAATTCTCACTTGGTTTCTCGATTCCAATAATCCACGCCAGTCCATTGCCCTTATCTCCTCTGACAACAAACTCTCCGCTCATATCCACCATATAATTTGTAATCTTATGCTTTTCAAGTAGCTTCCCAACCAGATCTGCCGCAAATCCAGGAGCAAAGGCATTCACATCTAATTGCACTCCATCTTTGGTTTTCCACACACTCACTTCTTTTTCATCCCACTGGATATAATTAAAGCCCACAAGCTCCATGGCATTTTTTAGCTCTATGGCAGAAGGGATCTTTTTTTCAGCACCACCGCCAAACCCCCATGCTTTAATCACCGGCCCCAATGTAGGATCGAAGGCGCCATCAGTTTGTTGGAAAAGTTTTTTGGCAATTTTAAGGAGTTCAATAAATTCAACTGATACGATAATTCTTTTATTGGCCGGTTCTTGATTAAAAATACTGATCACTGAATCTTTCTGATAAGTAGAAAAAGCACTATTAAAATCTTTAAAAAATTCTCCTAGCTCATACTTAAACTTCTCTCTATCAAGATCCCCTCTGTATTTAACAATATAGTAGGCACCAAAAACTTCTCCCTGAATTGAGACAATTTCAGGAGCTTTTTTCGTACAACTCGCAAGAACAAATAAAGATAACAGGATTGATAAAAGAATTTTCATAAGACCTCTAAAAAACAAAACCCCGCCTAAGCGAGGTTTTGTTAGTGATAATAAATTTTAAAAACTAGCCGCCGAAGTCATCTAGCATAATATCTTCTCTCTCTACTCCGAGAGCAACAAGCATATTAATTACCGATTGATTCATGATCGGTGGACCACAAAGATAGTACTCACAATCTTCAGGTGCTGGATGGTTTTTTAAATATTGTTCAAAAAGAACATTATGGATAAATCCTGTAAATCCTTTCCAGTTATCATTTGGTTGAGGCTCAGAAAGGGCCACATGCCATTTGAAGTTTGGATTTTCTTTTTGGATCATATCAAAATCTTCAACATAGAACATTTCACGAACAGAGCGAGCTCCGTACCAGAAAGTAACTTTACGATCTGTATGAATACGTCTGAACTGATCAAAAATATGTGAACGCATTGGCGCCATACCAGCACCACCACCAACAAAGATCATTTCTTTTTTCGTCTTACGAGCAAAGAATTCTCCGAATGGACCAGAGATTGTCACTTTATCACCTTTCTTTAAATTAAAGATGTAAGAAGACATTTTTCCGGCAGGAGTTCCTGGAGGAGCCTTAGGATGTGGAGTAGCAATACGCACGTTAAGCATAATGATACCTTTCTCTTCAGGATAGTTGGCCATTGAGTAAGCACGAACAGTTTCATCCTCTACATTACTCTTATACTGCCAAATATTAAATTTATCCCAATCCTCTTGGTATTCTTTTTGAACATCAAAAGTTTTGAAATCAATATTTAATCCAGCTGGACGTTCAATCTGAATAAATCCACCAGCGTGGAAAGGAACCGCTTCACCAGCAGGAAGTTCAAGAACAAGTTCTTTAATAAATGTAGCAACGTTGTCATTTGACTTCACTGTACATTCCCACTTCTTCACACCAAAAACTTCTTCAGGTACATGAATCTTCATGTCTTGTTTACAAGTTACTTGGCAAGCAAGGCGCATACCTTCTTTAGCTTCACGTTTTGTAATATGAGAAAGCTCAGTAGGAAGAATATCTCCTCCACCTGAATTTACGATTACTTTACATTGACCACAAGAACCACCACCACCACATGCAGATGATAAGAAGATTTTCTCTCCAGCAAGAGCTCCTAAAAGCTTCCCACCGCCGTCCATTTGAACGTCTTTTTCTTCATTGATATTGATTTTAATCTTTCCCGTCGAAACTAGTTTCGAGCGTGCTACGAAAATGATCCCTACGAGAAGTAGGATCACGGCCGTAAACATTACAACAGGTAATAGAATTTGACTCATAATTGAATCCCCGCAAATGCCATAAAGACAATGGCCATAAGTCCCGCAGTAATAAAGGTAATACCTAGTCCTTTAAGACCTGCTGGAACATCTGAATAATTCATTTTTTCACGAATCCCGGCAAGAGCAACAATTGCTAATGCCCATCCAGTCCCTGATCCAACTCCGTACACAACTGATTGTCCGAAATTATAATCACGCTCAACCATGAAAAGTGATCCACCAAGAATGGCACAGTTCACAGTAATAAGTGGAAGGAAGATTCCTAGAGCGTTGTATAAGCTTGGTACATATTTATCGAGAAACATCTCGAGAATCTGTACGATCGCTGCCACCACACCAATATAAGAAATAAGACCTAGGAAAGATAAATCCGCTTCAGGAAAGCCGGCCCACGATAGAGCGCCCTCACGTAGAAGATGATTATAAACAAGGTTATTGGCAGAAACAGTAATTGTTTGAACAATCACCACTGCAATCCCAAGTCCGATGGCCGTATCAACTTTTTTAGAAAGTGCAATAAATGTACACATTCCTAAGAAGAAGGCCAAGGCCATATTTTCGATAAAAACTGATTTTAAAAATAAGCTTAAATATTCTTCAACCATAACGCCCTCTCTTAATCTTGTTCTTGTTGGTCAGGCTTATATGTTCTGAGTAACCAGATCATACAACCGATAATAAAGAATGCACTTGGGGGAAGAAGAAGAAGACCATTTGACTGGTACCATCCACCCTCTGTTGTCAGAGGAAAGATAGAGAATCCAAAAAGTTTTCCTGAACCAAAAAGTTCACGAACAAATCCCACGGCAAGTAACATGGCAGAATATCCAAGACCGTTTCCAATTCCATCGATAAAACTTGGAAGCGGAGAATTCTTAGCTGCAAACCCTTCCATACGTCCCATTACAATACAGTTTGTAATGATAAGACCGATATAAACTGACATTTGTTTTGAAACATCAAAGAAGTAAGCTTTAAGAACCTGATCAGCTACGATTACCGCCGAAGCAGCAACAGTCATCTGAACAATAATACGAATTGAGTTTGGCGTATAATTACGAATCGCTGAGAACATCGCTGATGAAACACCAGTCACTAATGCCACTGCAGCTCCCATGATTACTACTTGCTTAAGCTGAGAAGTTACAGCAAGAGCAGAACAGATTCCTAGAACCTGAAGAGCAATTGGGTTATTTGTAAAGATTGGCCCGAGTAACAAATCTTTTGTTTTCATTGGATCTCTCCATTTCTAATTTTAGTGAGAAATTTTCCATATCCCATATCTGACATCCAGAAATTGAATGTATGCTCAACACCAACAGAAGTAAGTGTGGCACCAGAAAGTCCATCAATCTGATAAGCAGCTTGAGGATTACTAAGGTTTACTCCACCTTTCATTACTCTTGTCATAGGCTTGAAATCATTTTCAGCATCAAACATTTTTTTGCCTGGCCACTGACCAATCCATTTAGGATTATCAACTTCTCCACCAAGACCCGGAGTCTCTCCGTGTGAATAATAATTAAAACCTTTTACAGTATTTCCGTCTTTATCAAGAGCAAGGAATCCCTTCATCGTTGACCAAAGACCTTTTCCGTAAACATGAAGAACGATTTGATCAATATGACCCTCTTTCTTCACAAGATAAACTTTTTGAAGTTTTGAGCGTCTTTTAATACCCGCTACATCTTCTTTTTTATCAAGTTGCTCAACATACTCAGGATTTTTATCCGCTTTATCTTGATTAAATTTAGAGACATCAACTCCTTGAGCGATATCTCCTGTACTTAAATCAACAACAATTGGCTCAACCTGTTTAAAGGCTTCCTCAATGTCTGTTCCTGCATTCATCAATCCTGCAGATTGAAGAATATTTTTTTTAAAATCGAGTTCTTTATTAATATCTTGTTTTGGTTTCAACACCATCACTGCTCCGGCCACAAGCACAGAACAGAAGCCGCAAAGAACTGTTGCGACAACGACGGTTCTACCAGCTGTCTCAGACATGACGTGCCATCCTTCTTTTAATATTTGCTTTAATTACGAAGTAATCAATCGTTGGTGAAAATGCGTTCATGAATAGAATCGCAAGCATCCATCCCTCAGGATAAGCCGGATTAATAACACGAATCATGACACCCATCATTCCGATCAGAAATCCATAGATCCAACGACCAGTATCAGTCATTGCTGCTGAAACAGGATCTGTGGCCATGAACACACAAGCAAAAGCAAATGATCCAAGAACCAAGTGCCAATGAGCAGGAACAGCAAACATAAGATTTGTATCAGAGCCAATAGCATTAAAAACAACAGACATTGAAACCATACCTAAAAGCATCGAGAGCATGATTCTCCAAGAACCAATCCCTGAAGCAATTAAGTAAACAGCACCAAGAAGACAAGCAAGTGTAGATGTCTCCCCGATTGAACCTGGCATAAATCCGAAGAAAGCATCAGACCATGACCATGGAATAGCTTGGATACCACCCGCTGCTGCTTGAGCAAGTGCCGTTGCACCTGTGAAACCATCAACAGCAGTCCAAACTGCATCTCCAGACATTTGAGCTGGATAAGCAAAGAATAAAAACGCACGACACATAAGGGCCGGGTTAAAAATATTTTTTCCAGTTCCACCAAATACTTCTTTTGCGAACACAACACCAAACGAAGTCCCTAGAGCCACTTGCCAAAGAGGAATTGTAGGTGGAAGTGTTAAGGGAAGTAACCAACCAGTCACAAGGAATCCCTCGTTAACTTCATGCTTACGTACAGTCGCAAAAAGAACTTCCCAGATACCACCCACAGCATTACACACTAAGAATATTGGGATGAAGTAAAGAAGACCGTAAACGAAGTTAGCAATATGGTTAGCTGGATCGTGAGCAAAACCAAGATTAAGAAGAAGATCAGATCTCCATCCTGCTGCTTGAAATTTTCCCGTCGCTAAAATAAGGTTTGCTTGAAGACCAGCATTATAAATCCCAAAAAGGATCGCTGGCATCATCGCCATAACAACAGTGATCATCGTTCTTTTAAGATCGATTCCATCACGAACATGTGCTGTCGATTTTGTTACTGAATCTGGAGTAAAAGCAAAAGTATCGATCGCTTCGTAAAGTGGATACATCTTTTCAAATTTTCCACCTTTTTCGAAGAGATGCTTTTTGCTCTCGAAAAAATGCTCAAGGAATTTCATTGTTATCCTTCCTTCTCAATAATATTTAAATTATCACGTAAAACTGGACCGTATTCATTCTTACAGGGATCTACGAATGTACAAAGAGCTAGATCCTCTTCATCCAATTCAAGTGCACCAAGACTAGCTGCCTGATCAGTATTTCTACTCATCATGAATCTTAGAAGTTGAGTGGGAAGAATATCCATTGGCATGACTGCTTCAAAAGAACCGATTGGAACGATTGAGCGGTGTGAACCATTAGTATTTGTATCAAAGTTAAAAAGTTTTCCAGGAATAAACTTAGATAAGAAAATACTCTTAAGAGAATACTTATTAAGTCCTGGAGAATGCCATCCAAGAAATTCGCGGTAGTGACCTTCTTTAAGCATTGAAACTTGAAGATGGAAGCGACCTAAGTAAGCTTTTGTTCCAGCAGAAGTTCTACCACCCAATACAGACCCAGAAACATTTCTGATTGTTGCATTGTCATAGTTTTCACCCTTAACGAGTTCATCAACTGAAGCACCGATAATTGTTTTCACAAGACGTGGATTACGAGCAGCAGGACCACCAATGGCGATCACGCGCTGATTGAATAGCTCACCCGTCTTAAACAATTTACCAATGGCGATAATATCTTGGTAATTCAAATGCCACACAGATGACTTTGCAGAAACCGGTGACAAGAAATGAATATGAGTTCCTACAAGTCCAGCAGGGTGTGGTCCTTCAAAACTTTCTTTTTGTGCATTTGCAATTCCTGCAATATCCACTTTAGAATTCTTTGAAGTGACAACAAACACTTTACCAGCAGTTAATTTCGCAATAGCTGTGACACCATTTTTGAAATCTTCCACATGACCTTCAATCACGATCTCTGGATTAGCCGCTAATGGATTAGTATCCATAACGTTCACAAAGATAGCTTTTGGAGTTGCTGATAACTCAGGAGTCTTTGAAAACGGACGCGTACGAAGACTTGTCCATAATCCAGATTCTACGAGTAAATCTCTCACTTCTTCCATCGAGTAATCTGCGATCGCTTTGTTTTTAAAATTCTTAAAAACAACCTGCTCTTCACCTTCGTTACTAATAACGATTGATTGGAAAGCACGACGGTCACCACGGTTGAGTTCAAGAACTTTACCAGCAACAGGTGAAGTAAAAATCACCCCTGCCGTTTTCTTGTCTTCAAAAAGTGGTTGTCCTTTTTTCACAGAGTCCCCAACTTGAACAAGCATAGTTGGTTTCATTCCTACAAAATCATCAGCAACTAAAGCAACTTTAGTCACAGGATTTGCAGGAAAAATTTTTTGTACTGGCGAGCCAGTAATGGGCAAATTAAGCCCCTTAGTGATCTTAGTCATGATCATCCCTTTACAATTGTTTGTAATTATAAGGCTTTATCTTTAGGTTAACTATAGAACAATTATCATCTTTTTCTAGGTAATGACAATGAAAGAAAATATGGCCCATCTAAATAAATAGCACCACTTACTGCTATGATTTGGGTTAAGTATTTTTAAGAAATAAGTCGAAAGAATAAGCGATTAATCGCAGGAGTCTTAATGGGTGAGCAAATTTTAATTGTCGTTGAAGGTGAATATAATTACGTCGAAAAAGAACGTAATTACTGCCAAGAAACTTTTAAGCTCACACATAATATTGAGTCAGGACATTATATTCTTTATTCTGAGATTTTTTCGCGAATGGATTCAGGTGAACTACTCAAGGTGAATGTCCGTTTTGAGATGAATCAATTCTATGTTCCAGTGGATGTGAAAATCACTCGCTCATTAGGAAAGAGATTTGCTCAGGAAACATTCCTTCTTGATACTGCTGCGCAGTCACTTCATTATAATTTTCAAAACGACACTGACAGTCAAGACTTCATCATGCCTGCGTCAAATAAACATTTCATCACAAGCCCTGCTTTTGCGGCTTCGACCTTTTTTACATTATCTAAAAGATTTGACGCAACCGGAAGAACTGCAGTGGCGATGATCTCAAGCAAAAATATTTGGACTTATGAGGCCCCACCTGAAGATCAGATTATTTATGCCGATTTTCAAACAAGAGAATTAACGGATTATAAAATTAATAAAACAGAACTCTCCGCCATGCTTCTGCATCTCTACAATGGAGATGCTAATAGCATCTATCAAGAAGACCCTGTTCAGCTCTATTTAAGTAAACACTTCAATATTCCCTATCAGCTGATCCATGGGGATCAGCAAATATTGGTGAAGTCTCTTAAGAAGGTGAATTAGGAAAGAAATAATCCTTAATACTCTGACAAGCCACTTTAAGGGGCTGGTGAGTAATCTGATAAGGCTCCATGAGCTTTGTAAATGATTTGAAGGTATTCCCTTTCCATCTCTTCACTCTATTATCAATCACTAAAATCGCCCCATGATCACTCTCAGTTCTGAGGAGACGGCCAAATTTTTGATGAAGTGAGCGAGCACGATTAGCGAGGAAATAGTCAGTAAATTCATTGCTGAATTTAAATTCAAAAAAATCTCTTCTTTTTTGAATGACTAAGTCTTGGCGTAGATCAGGAATTTTATCAATCACAATAAATTGCAATTTATCACCAGGGATATCAATCCCCTCTCCAAAAGTTTCCATCCCGATAAGGATAGCTGACTCTTCTTTTTTAAATTCATCCACTACGTTTTTACCAAGACCTTGGATAAAAACAGGAATATGCCCTTCGAACTTCTTAAGCATTAAATCAGAGGCCATATCAAAACGCATGCGAGATGAAAAAAGCATCAGGGTGCGACCGTGAAGAGCTTCTACCACTGGGGTAATTCCCTCTACGAGATCAGGCACAAACATCGGGTCACTTAAATTACGTGTATCAGAGCTTAAAAAAACCTTACTATTATTTTTATAATCATAAACAGCATCTAGAAAGAGTCCTGACTTAAATCTTTTCTCGGTTGGAAGATAAGTATATCCAGTCATCCACTCCACACCTTGGAAACCAGTGTCTCCATTAGCATTAGCGAGAGTGGCAGAAGTAAATACAACAGAGTGTGAAGGAGTTAGTAACTCATCAAAAATCTTTCTTCCGACATCAATAGGTGATGAGGACATTGTATAGCCATCATTTTCTGAATACTGAAGAACGCCCACCCATTCTTGAGGAGCATCGATATAGTGCTTAAAGGCTTCACATAATTTTTCAAGTTGACCGAACATTGACTCAAAAACGGCCCAGGCTTTAATTTTATTTTTATCTTCTTTAAGATCCTTAATTTCCCAACGAGAAATAAAAGGAAAATAAAGAGTGAAGAGTTCAGAGAAAATAAATTCAAGACTCTTTATATGATTAAGAATCGCCGTCGCTAGTACGTCTTGAGTACTTCCGTCTTTAGGAAGCGGAAGCTCATTCATATAGGCCGGAGTATAATTGGGAAGTTTTTTAAACCAAGACTCAATAATCTGCGGCAAAGTCGCATAGTGATCACGGGCCATATTAATATCAGAAGTTGTTTGCTGACGAAGTTTGGCCACAGTGTCCTCAACTTTAAATTCATCTTCCATAGAATTAAGAAGATAAATCAAAGCTCCCATCCCTTGAGGGAGGGCCTTGAAAAAGATCTCTAAACTTTTTTGAGTCACTTCAATAGAGAAGGCCTTCGTTCCCTCTGCCTCCATTTTATGGGCCTCATCTACCACCACATATTCAGGACGAGGAAGTGAGCGTGGCCAGTGAAGAAGAAGAGCATGGTTCCCCACGATCAAATTCGCCTCTTTGGCCTCACGAAGTCCTTGCACATAAGAGCACTGATTCACGAATGGACAGTTTTGTCCGGCACAGGCGCGGTAATCCACAGCGATTTCATTTTCTTTTTCTGAAATCTCTGGCATCAGTCTTTTTAAGATAAATGGGATTTGATCACGAGTTGATTTTTTATCATAAGTGGCACGACCATTATGAAAAAAGAACATTTCAAAATACGCTTTGGCATAAGTTGATCCCAATTGAAAATTCATATTAGGTTGATCTTCATTCTCTCTAAAAAGAAGTTCACACAAATGGTTACTTGATCCAACCAGACGAACAACTTTAAACTGATCTGTCGTTAAATTTAAAAGCTTACGTAGCTGAGGAATATCTTTTTGAATCGCTTGATCTTGAAGAGTTTTGGTTCCTGTGGCCATAAGAACAGTTTTCTTCTCTTTAATTGAGAACAAAGCAGACGGGAGTAAATAACCAATAGTTTTTCCCGTTCCTGTAGGGGCTTGAACAAGTGAGTGAACACCATTTTTAAATGATTGCCCTACTCTCAGAGCAAGTTGCTCCTGAGCATCTCGGTGACGATAATAAGGAAGCACTTTTTGAACATTCTCCACATCACGAAGGATATGTTGAATATTCTGTCCGTTAAATTCTTGCGTAAAATCTAATTTTACAGAACTTTGATCCTCAACAACCGGAGTCAGGGACTCTTTATATTTTTGATAAGCAGCTTTTAAGGGAAAATCAATGGCTGCAGCCACTTCATCGAGTTCATCGATCTCTAAGGCGAAAAAATGTTTAAACCAAAACTCATCTGGAAACTCACTTAATTCTTGTGAGAGCTTCATTCTAAATTCACGATCCTGATGGGTCATGAAAGTGGCCACTAGCATCGCCTTAAGCAGATCTCTTGAATCCGCAAGACCTCTATGTTCCTCTTTCTCAGCGATCTGAAGATGATTCATAATCACTTCTAGATTAAGTGTTGAGAATTCTGGAAAGAGAAGGCCAAAAAAGAGAATTGAATCTTGATAAGTCTCTCGGTAGGTAGAGCTCTTTTCTACTTTATCAAAATACTTTTTCAAAAAGCTTTCTTCAAAATTTGCATTATGGGCCACAAGGGCATGTTTTTCTAATTCTAAAAGATCGTGCTCTACCTTATCCCAGACCGGAGCCTTCATTGCCTGCTCATTAGTAATCCCCGTGAGCTTTGTAATGAAGGGACTTACCGGATGCTCAGATCTCACTAGTGATGAAAAAGTGCGGACAAGTTTAGTCCCCTCAAATTGGTAAAAACCAAGATCGATGATGGCATCATTACCAGGATTAATTCCCGTAGTTTCAATATCAATGACGGCCCAATGACCTAAAGACATGGTTGTACCTTTTTGCGATGTGACAAGTGAGTCGCCATAGATTAAAAAAAGTGCAGACCTTAGTCAATTATGCTACCTTGCCGCAAACGAGGATTTTTTATGGGTAAATGGTTAATGCAGAGTCAATCTCTGATTGTGGTCATCTTGATGATCGCGGGGATTGTAGTTCATCGTCGTCGCTCACTTCATGTAAAAATAATGAGTTCAGTCATTATTTGGGATATTATTCTTATTCTTCAAGTGGAATTAGGACGTAAAGCAATTATGAAAGCGTCACGCGCTCTCACAAATCCAGCTTTATTAAATATTCATGTCTCTATTGCAGTCTCAACAGTTCTTCTTTATGTTGTGATGATTATGACTGGAAGAAAGGTTCTTGCAGGGAATTCTGATATTCTTCCTCATCACCGTCGTATTGGATATATTACATTAGTAATGCGTATTTTAACTTTTGCAACGAGCTTTTTTGCTGTTGTTCCTGAAGAGGCTGTATGAGCGAATTTGCTTGGCTTGAATCATTAATTAAAACAGAACTTCCTGATGCACATATTGAAGTGACAGATCTCACTGGGACCAAAGATCATTTAGGTATATTGGTCGCAAGTGATGTTTTTAAAGGTAAACTTCTTATCGATCAACATCAGATTCTGATGAATATTCTGAAAGAAGAACTGAAGATGCGCATCCATGCAGTGAAGCTTCAAACATTAACGAAAGAAAAATTTTTACAAACGAAAGGATAAGTTATGTCGAATCCATTTAACGTAATCAATAACTCAGTAGAAGAGATCGAAGTGACCAACAAAGAAGTTGAACTCAAGACTCAAATTGAAACTCTTCTTTCATCGGGAACAGTTGTTCTTTTTATGAAAGGAAATGCTGATTTCCCTCAGTGTGGTTTCTCTGCAAACTCAATTGCGATCTTAAAGCACTTAGCTGTGCCATTTAAGACTTTTAATATTCTTAATGATCCAGAAGTTCGCCAAGGTCTTAAAGAATATTCTAATTGGCCAACTTATCCACAATTGTACGTGAACTCAAAACTTATTGGTGGAAACGATATCATCACAGAAATGTACCAATCAGGGGACCTTCAAGAGTATTTAAAAGAAGCTCTTAAATAGAGAGTTATGAATCAGATCATTGGCAAACTCATCAAAGGCAAACCTGTCCATATTTGGGGCGCCGGAGTCTCTGGTCTGATTCTCGGATACTATCTTAAAAAAGCCGGCCACAGAGTTTATCTTTATGAAAAAGAAAATCGTGTGGGAGGAAAGATTGGAACGACTCTTACTGAGTTTGGGCCAATCGAGAATGGGGCCAATGCACTCTTCTTAAGTCCCGATGCACTTGAACTCCTTGATGAATTAAAACTCGCTCCCCTTCCTTCGGCCCTCAAACTTAAAAGACATTTATTCATCAACGGGAAATTCACTTCACCTTTATCGCTTTCACTCATTTTAAAAATAATTTTTGGACGAAATAAAAAGACTCCTCAACTATCAAACCCAACAGTTGAAGATTATCTTCTTCCACTTCTTGGACAAGAACTTATTGACCATCTGGTCTCCCCTTCTCTTGGTGGAATTTATGCCACAGAGGCGAGAGGGCTAGATATGCAAAGTCTTTTCCCTGAGGAATTCAGTGCTAAGACTTATGGTGAATTTATAAAACGCATACGACTAAGACTTAAGAAAAATCGTGGAATGAGAATTTCTGGTTCTGTGAGTTTTAAAGGTGGCATGCAAATCTTTATCAATGCGCTTAGTGACTCATTAAAAGACGAAATTAA
Organism: Bdellovibrio sp.; assembly: GCA_022729855.1. Lineage (GTDB taxonomy): Bacteria > Bdellovibrionota > Bacteriovoracia > Bacteriovoracales > Bacteriovoracaceae > DZBG01. The sequence continues at coordinate 2,302 of DZBG01000056.1, read as the reverse complement.
GCTCAATTACAATGAACCATTTCATCTTCAAGAAAATACAGTCATTACCGCTGATGCAATAACGGCCGGTGAGCTTCTCAAAGAAACTCCATTTGCCTCACATTTAAAGTCCATTCAATATGCAAAGCTTTCAACGACAACACTTTTTCTTAAAGAGAAGATTGCTCCGCTGAAACAATCTTTTGGTGTTTTAATTCCAAGGGATCAAAAGATTCATTCCATTGGTGTTCTTTCAAACAAAGATATTTTTTCGGCCAACTACTCACAGTATCCAAGTTATACTTTTATCACTCCTGAAGTAGATGATCTAAATGCTAAAATAATGTCCGATCTTCAAGTACTTGCACCAAACATAAAGAAGAGTGATTTTCTTTTCATGGAATCAAAACTCTACCCAGCGGCATTACCGGTCTATAATAAAGAGCGACGAGAAGCAATTGAGTCAATGCATGAGCTCTCTCAAACAAATTCGAACATAATACTTTTTGGAAATTATGTCGCAGGAATTTCATTACGAGAAATGATCACTGCTGCAAAAAACTTTTCCTTAACATAAACAGGACACCACCAATGACTAAGACTTCTGAATTTCCTTATCTTCATGGCTTTACTGATAAAGAACAAACTCGTCTTCGCACTCAAGCAGCCTTTGCTGAGCACACTATTTTTCAGAATATTAATTTCAGCAATGTAAAAAACTTACTTGAAGTTGGATGTGGAGTGGGAGCACAAACAGAAATTATGCTCAGACGTTTCCCTAGGCTTCATGTCACAGGAATTGATCTGAGTGAAGCCCAATTAGGCTCGGCCAATTCATACCTAAACTCAATTCCCTACGCCAAGGGACGCTTTGATTTACAAAAAATGAGTGCAGATAATCTCTCATATGAAGCCGCAAGTTTTGATGGAGCTTATTTATGCTGGGTTCTTGAACATGTCCCTGAGCCAGCAAGAGTTTTAAGTGAAGTCCGTCGTGTCCTCAAACCTGGTTCAGAAATTGTTGTGAACGAAGTGATGAATCACTCATTCTTTCTCGATCCATACTCACCTCATGTGTGGAAATATTGGATGGCCTTTAATGATTATCAATATGATAAAGCTGGTGATCCATTCGTTGGAGTCAAACTAGGAAATCTTCTGACACAAGTTGGTTACCAAAATGTTCGTACAGAAATTAAAACATGGCATTTAGATAATCGCTCACCAGCAAAACGCAAAGAGACGATTCTATTCTGGACAGAATTAATGATGAGTGGTGCAGAAGCGTTACTAAAAGAAAATTATGTAGACGAGGAAACAGTCAAAAAAGCTCAAGAAGAACTGCACCGTGTAGCAAACGATCCGAACGCCGTGTTTTTCTTCTCTTTTATGCAAGCGAAGGCCTCAGTATTTTACTAAAAGACTTCAGCTTAATTTAGCTTGTCTTAAAACCAAATTGGAAAATCTTGGGTCTATAATGATGCCAACGATTCAAAATTAGTACATGGAGGTTTTTATGACTAAAAAGATTCTTTTACTTACTGGTGACTACGCAGAAGACTATGAAACAATGGTTCCTTTTCAAATGCTACAAATGGTTGGCTATGAAGTGCACGCTGTTTGCCCTGACAAAAAGAAAGGCGATAAAATCATTACTGCCATTCACGATTTCAATGGAGCACAAACATACAGTGAAAAACCTGGTCATATGTTTGAACTTAACTACAACTTCTCTGACGTAAATCTTAAAAATTACGACGGTCTAGTTATTGCTGGTGGACGTGCTCCAGAATATCTTCGTCTTGATGGAAGAGTGATTGAAACTGTTCAATCATTTGCTAATTCTAACAAACCAATCGCAGCTGTTTGTCATGGAGTTCAACTTCTTACTGCAGCTAATGTTATTGAAGGGAAAAAAATCACTGGCTACCCAGCTTGTGCTCCTGAAGTAACAATGGCGAAAGCAACTTATATTAAAACAGAAATGAATGAAGCTGTGACTGATGGTAACTTTGTTACTGCACCAGCTTGGCCAGCTCATGCAAATTGGATGGCATCGTTTCTTAAAGTTCTAGGCGCTAAAATTACTCTTTAGTATTTTCATCTCCCACTTTAAGTCTGACTTGAGGTGGGAGATTTATTTTTGGTTTAGTTTTTTAAACCATGGCCAAGTGCAAGCGATCGTGACCGCCAGTCCTATCAGGATAAAAAAGAAAATATCCGCCCAGCTCTCGAACTTTAAAATTCCCACACTGTATTCCTGATTAATAATAATACCCGAAAAATTTTTCCTAGTGCAACTCCACATTTAAGTTGCTGATTT
>DZBG01000162.1 GCA_022729855.1 Bdellovibrio sp. | reverse complement strand
AGGGGGACAGGGAGAAAAATATTCTAATGTCACTTGCTTTCTTAAAGGAGAATCTATTTCGAGTGTGCGCCCAAATAGATTTTAATATTTTCCCCCTTCATTATAGAAGGAGGAAAATGATAAATGAATAAGCGCTTACTTCTTACAAACAAGTTTTGCTAATTCTTTTGAACTGTTTTGAATGTCTTCAACTGCTGAAAAATCACTATCACTCAATAGATCAACTAATTTTTCTGTTACACCCTTTGTCCTCATTATTTGCTCTACTACAATTGACTCACATGATGGTTTTTTAGTTGATTGTGCCGATGCCGAAAGTGATCCTAGAACAATTAGAACTGCAATTACTGTTTTCATGATTTTCTCCTCGAGCCGAAGCTCATTTAATTAATGATTGTGTTTAATCATGAACGGAAATTAGCATGTTTTTTAAATTGAACTACCCAGCATGGTACAAAAGTGTACCATTAGTATGGTACACGTAGTAATAATTACAAAAAAGAACTTCTAGATATTCTTCTTCATCCACTCATTCATATCAAAAATGACTTCCTCATAGTGCTTCACACCTTTAGGGTCTCGCCATTTATGATTGAGTTCAGGATATTCTTTGAAGGTAAAGTTTTTCTTACCGTATCGCTCAAAATCTTTCACGAGTTCATAACTTGATTCCACTGGAACCATGTCATCGAGCCTTCCGTGAGCTATATAGATGGGATAACTAACTTTAAGTAACTCTCCCGTCACATCAAGACGCAAGATCTTGCTCCACCACTGATTTGAATTGGGAGAACTACTGCCTGAACACCATAAATCTGTCGGCACAGACTTATTAAAAACTCTCTCGATTTGAAGCTTAAGTTTTTCTTTGTCTTTCTCTCCACATACCTTCTCACCTTTTTTAATCAGTGTGTACATCTCCTCTTCCATCGTCATCCCATTTGCTCCCGCAAAAAGAATAAGAAGATTGGCCTTCACTTTCTGACTTAAAAGTGTAGCGACAACTGTCCCCTCTGATCTACCAAAGATATAAAGTTGCTTATTCCAGTGACCAAATTTCTTTAAAACAAATTTTAAAACTTCTTCCGCATCTTTCACTCGGTTAAAAATATTATTTTGAGTGAGGTATTTCTCACCTGCACACTCTGATTCTTTTAATGGGTATGAAAGACCAGGCTTTTGAACAATAAGAGTGGCAATATTTTTAGCAAGAAGTTCAGCACTTAATTCTTCACTCACTGGGTCCATACAACTTGATCCCTGAAAATGAATAAAGACGGAAAAAATCTTACTTGGATCTGGTACACTAAGAACTGCAATGATTTTAGTTCCATCCATTCGATTCAGTTCGATGCGAGAATTCTTGGCCCAGACCGAGCTCGTGATGAGAATAAGAAGAAAAATAAGGTGTTTCATTTTAGTTTTTTGATAATAGTTAGATAAAATGGTCCCCATCCTTCCTTATCAGGAAGAACTTGCCAGCCATGTTCAGTTTTTTCACCAATAGGAAATGTTTTGGTGACCATTTCAAATCTTCCGCCACGCTTTTTATAAAGCTTATCGATGATGTCATCATTTTCTAATTTAGAAAGAGCACAAGTTGAATAAACAACAGTCCCCCCAACTTTAATAATATCAAGAGCTGAGGCCAGCATCGCAAACTGAGACACGGCCAAGGCCTTCGTTCTCCCTGGGGCCCAAAGAGATAATTCTTTAGCATCATCTAAAACATGGCGCTCACTTGAACAAGGAGCATCTAACAAAACTTTATCGTAGAGATTTTTTTCATAGAGACACCATTTAGTGGCATCAAAAGAAGTAACTTTATGCTGAGTTTGAAGAGTCTTAGGAATGAAGTCATCAAAGATGCGATGAATTCTCGCTCTCCTTGAGGCCGAGCGATCATTTGAAATAAGCAAACCTTGATTCTGCATTTTCAGCGCACACAAAAAACTTTTCCCACCAGGTGCTGCACATAGATCTACCACTCTCTCACCTGGTTTTGGATCAAGGGCCTCCACAGCGAGAATAGAGGCAGCATCCATAAGATAATAATTCATATAACCAAGAGTTGTTTTTTCAGGATGAGGAAAAATATCTTGGATCTGATGCTTAAAACTCAGACCATTAAGAATTGACCCTTCACTCGGAAACTCAAATCCAGAGTGTGGGTTTAAGATAGCGACATGTTTTTTGGGAGCAGACAGTGAAGCCTTTAAATCTTCCCAACGCTCTTTATACATCTCACCATAAAATAAATCGAATGCTTCTAATCCACGTAATCCCATAAAATAATTCTACATTAATTCTTTAAAATGATCTCAATTCTATGACCAGATTTTGTTAAACCGCCACCGAGCAATCCACTCGGTCTTTACCTGAAAAACATAATTTTCCCACTGTACCCTAACCTCAAGATTCATTAAGATCAAGATCAGAAACTTCAAAGCATAAGGGACAAAATGCGAGAATCAATTATTGTTATGACCTTTATTTTTGCCCTCTCTGCCCTCTCATTTTTTCTCACTCCCTCAGAAAAGGATCGCGGAGTCGCATCCGGTGTAAGAAAACAATCTGTGCTTAAGAAAGTACCGTCTGGGTACCAAAAATAAAGAAAAGTTGAATCCTCAGTTAATCATATTCATGCCATAGTCTGAAGCTATGGCCAATACTGAAAATACAATACTTGCAGGCGGAAGTTTCTGGGGCATGCAAGAGCTTACTCGCAATATTCCTGGAGTGACTTCAACCTGTGTAGGATACACAGGTGGGCATATCATTGATCCCACTTATGAACTCGTTAAAAATGGAGACACTGGACACGTGGAGAGCGTTCTCATTAGTTTTAATCCAGATAAAATTAGCTTCCGCGAACTTATTATTTATTTTTTTCGAATCCACGATCCGACAATATTAGATGGTCAAGGCCATGAAAGAGGTAGTCAGTATAGTTCAATTATTTTTTATCATACTGAGGATCAAAGACAAACTGCTCACGAGATGAAAAATGCCGCAGAAATAATTAAGAGATGGAAAGCTCCCATAGTAACTAAAATCTTACCAGCTTCGTGTTTTTACAAAGCTGAAGACTATCATCAAGATTATCTACAAAGAAATCCTAATGGCCATAATGCACATTGGTTAAGAGATTAGGCCACAGGCCATGCGGGAATAAATGAGAGGGTTTTATGAAGCCCAATATGATGAGAAACAATATCTAGGCTTGGTCGCTTCAGATAATAAAACTCAATGCCAAAATAGGTTGTGGCCTTACCATTAGACTCTTGAGCACGAGACCATCTGCAAACGCCTACTCCACTGACAATAATATCCTGAAACTTAAATTCAAATTGCACACGATCATTGATATCGAGATTATCCTTGGCCCCGTTAAACTTTAAACTCACACCACCGCGGCCAATAAGTAAATCTCCACGTCCAAGTATTTCAGCAAACTTTTGATCAAACTCTAGAGTGAGTTTCTCGCCCGATTCTTCAATCTCTTTGGCCCAGCGCTCGTCTGGAGTGAGAAGGAGCCTCAGGCTTGTTTCAACAAGATCATCTAGCTTAAATGGTTTATTAATAAGTGCTTCGGCCCCACGATTAAAGGCATCTTCTAAAGTGATGTCAGCAAAACCAGTGATTAAAACAATTGGTGGGATCACGATATTTTTTGTTTTCATCATATCGAGTAAATCAATACCGGTAGCACCCGGCATACGAATATCTGAAATAACTAGATCAATAGATTGAGATTCAAGAATTTGAATAGCATTTGCAACATTCTCTGCTTGATAAACAACAGCTCCTTGAAATTCAAATTCCGAAGCAATGATTTCTCGCAAATCCAGCTCATCATCTACAACTAAAATTGCTTTGCCAGTCATACTCATAAAATTAACTTTTCCTTCATCTTATCTTCGTTTCGGTCTAGTTTATGTAAGAAATGAACGAAACTTAAGTTCTTTATAATACCCGAAAAATTTTTCCTAGTGCAACTCCACATTTAAGTTGCTGATTT
>DZBG01000055.1 GCA_022729855.1 Bdellovibrio sp. | reverse complement strand
TATGAAGTTATGATGAAGAAAAGTTGCACTAGGAAATGGTAGTTGGGTCTTTTAAAAGAATTCGCGCGAATTTAATCATCGCAAGGGCGCGAAGTGCTGGGCCATCATTTTGAGGACGTCCCCATGGGCAGTCAAAAGAAGTTCCATCAATATTGTATTTTGGTTCGCCAAGTCCTGTAAGAGACCATTTGTTTTGGCGTGAAGTTTCAGAACCAATCCAATTTTTGATCATGTCTAAAATTTTAGGATCTTTTTTAATGGCGTAATAATCCACAAGTGCTGAGTATGTCAGTGAAGTATCGCGAACCCAGTCGTAATAATAATTAGGATCAGACTTTGAAGGTGAAGCGACAACCATTCCCGCTTTAACATCTGGCTTAGTGGCGTTTGCGATGATTCCACTGACTGAATATTTAAGTTGCTCTTGCTTTGACGGCATAGCAAAACATAAAACAGGAAATAATAGGATAAGAGCAATTTTCATAGCTTGAGTTCCTTCAGTTCAAAATTTGTAATCAGCGGACTCAGCGTCTCAAAACTATTATTTTTTGAAAACCCTAAAATGTGTCCACCACCACCTGCACCGCAAAGTTTAAGCACAAAATCACCTTGATCTAGTCCTTGCTTCCACACACCCTGAACTTCTTCAGGGATCATCTCCTTAAAGTCATCCCACTGAAATCGGGATATTAGCCAAGTATGATGAAAGAATTTTTCAAAATCTTGGGCCAGAAGTGTCTCAACGGCGGAATTCACAGCAAAAACTAAATTTTCCGCCACCCCTTTTTTAAAAGAGGGATCGAGGATTTTTCTTTTATAAATTTCTATTAACGGAGCGGCTTTACGCTCTCTTTTGGTATTTATTAAAAAACTCACCGGAAGCCTTGGTGTTGACTCTAGAACCTCAATCTCCTCAGGTGAGTGGATAAGAAGCGTTTTTTTCAAAAAACTCACAAGAGGATCAAATCCAGAACTTGAGCCATGGAAATAGCTTTCAAGCTGGCCTAAATCTTTTTTAATTTCTATTAAACTTTTATTTTTATAATTTCCATAGCGCTCATAAATAGCTGCAATCAATGCGCCTGAGCTTCCAACACCCTGGCCGTGAGGAATAGAGGAATCAAACCAGATTCCCTTCTTCACATCTGCAAGTAATCGTTTGCCATCAATACTCTCAAGAGGATGAGCGATAGAGAACTCAAGCAGAGATTGATAACAGTATTCGTCATTTTGGTGAGCGATTTTTTCTTCGCTCCATTTTCCAAAATACTCATTCCAAGGAACGGCCAAGGCCTTTGATCCATTCAAAATAGTAAATTCGCCAAATAATAAAATTTTTGAAGGATAATTTAACATGACTGAGGACCTGATCCTTCTTCGTCAAAAATAAGAAATTCAATAAAGGGAGCTGCTTCATGCTCAAGGAAAGTTTGAACCTTCCCTTTAATTGACTCAGGATAAATCAAATGTAAATTTGGGCCCGCATCTAAGGTAAAATAGACAGGCAATTTACTTTCATGTCTAAAATCTGTCACAAGTTGAATCAGTTCAATTGTTTTTGGTTTCATCAAAATATAAGGCTGAGGTGAAGTCATCATCATGGCATGAAGACTTAAGGCTTCTTTTTCAATAATTGGCCCTACAGTATCCCAATCCCCAGATTTAAGCCCGGCAAGCATTTGATGAAAATGTTTTTTTGCCAGCTCATATCTCTTTTCTGCAAAAGGATGCTCTCCCATTCTTTCATGCCCATCACGAGACGAGATTTTTTTCGCCTCACTTGAAGCAATAAGAATTGAGTCTTGAAGATGAGCAAATTCAGGATGGATCTGATGAAGTTTTGTTGCATGAGTATCACTGAACTCTGCAAACTGAGAGTCCTGTCCCCACTCGGTAATTCCTCCAAAAAGTGAACGGCAGGCACTTCCGGAGGCCAGTCTTGAGAGGAAACTTGCTCTTATATAGAAGAGTGAATCTTTTTCAACTCCACTCATTTGGTAAGCACAATCAAGTAAGCAAAGTGAGAATGCGGCCATACCAGAGGCACTTGAGGCAATACCAGCAGAATGAGGAAAAGTATTTTTAGACTTTATGGCAAACTTCGTTTTTAAAACAAAGGGCAATTCATCTGAGATTGAGAGAAGAAATTTTTTAATTTTATCGGCGAAAAGAAGATTCTCTTTTCCTTCAAACTCAAATTCAACAAAAAGCTTATCACTCGGCTCACAAACAAGATGAGTCTCTGTATAGCTTTTAGAAAGTGTAAGACTAAGACTCGGGTTGGCCGGGATTTGATGTCCCCGTTTCCCCCAATACTTAACCAAGGCAATATTAGAAGGAGCTCGCCAACTTGCCGTGATTTCTTTAGTACAATGAGAGTGTGTGAGAGATGAAAGAATACTGCTCATAACAAAACCTAATTCAGTTTTCCACGATGAACAATCTCACTAAAAGGAATAATCGTCTCAATTCCTCTTGAGATAAAATATTCTCTTGTTTCAGCAAAACTTTTCTCGCTTGTGACAAGGGCAAAATCCCCTCCCCAAGCTCCAAGAGATTTAATCTCTCCCCAGTAGTCTGAAAACTTAGACTCTTTTAGAGTCGGAATACCAAGGATCTCAGACATAATCTTTTCATGCTCTCTGACAAGACGATCAAAACTAGAAATTTCCCCAGTCGTACACATCTCTTTAGTGATTAATGAAATTTGATCTATATAGGTTTTTTTATTATCAATTTTTAACTCACGATACTTGGCCACTGCTTCACGAGAGTCTTGTTTTTTCCCAAGATAGATAAAGAAAATCTCATCTTTAAACTTAGGATCAAAACTCGCCGCCGACCATTGAGGTTTGCGATCAATTAATTGGTAATTAATGGGGCCCATAGATTGAGCACAGGCCACGTCATACCCTGACCCACCAAGTGATCTATTTAAAAGTTCAAAAGGACTTACATAGGCCCATTGAGCAACATTATATAAGAGTGTTGAACTAGAACCCAGACCCCAATCTATAGGGAACTCAAGTTTTGTCTCAACCAGAACATCTACATCCTCACGAAGAAAATGTGGATTCAAGGTACGAACCATCTTGAGAACTTTTTGAATAAAGCGCTGCTTTTCTTCATCAACAATTCTTACCGGTTCAAAATGCCAAAGTTCAAAATCAGACTCAAACCAAAGCTTTCCTGAGTGATCGTAAGATTTCCAATTAAGCATCGGCTGATAAGACTGGCGATACTTGATAGTCATCGACTGTCCAACAGTCGTTGGAAGAGCGAGGGCCTCAGCACCATCTAAAACGAGATACTCCCCGCTTAGAAGTAATTTACCATGCCCATAAAAATATTGATCGCGCATTGAGTTTAACTCCTATTGAGGTAATTCTTTTGATTGTAAAAAATTTCTCACAGCTGTGTACGAGACAATCTTATCTGTAAAATATTTTTTTGCTTCTTCTACTTGCTCTACACTGGCCCCAAGACCAGTCAAAATATTAAGAAGATGAAGTTTCATATGACCTTTCTGGATTCCTGTTGTGACCAAAGATTTTACTGCTCCGAAGTTCTGAGCAAGGCCCATACAAGCAGTAATTTTCATCAGTTCTTCAGCAGAGGGATTTTCTAGAATGGCCAGAGAGGTTTTAACTAATGGGTGAAGTGTAGTTAGTCCGCCAACTGTTCCCATGGCGAGAGGTATTTTAATTGAGAATTTAAATTTGCCGTCCACAAGACTCACATCACTCAGTGATCGGTACTGACCGTCACGAGAAGCATAGGCGTGAGCACAGGCCTCAACCGCTCTAAAATCATTTCCAGTAGCGAGCACTACTGCATCTACCCCGTTCATGATTCCTTTATTGTGAGTGACTGCACGACTGGGATCAACTTTGGCTATATTCACGGCCGTCGCAAATTTGTGAGCGAACTTATCACTCACAAGGCCCGCCACCATACCTAAATCTTCGATGGGACACTCAACCCAAGCCTCGACTACGCAGTCAGGTGTATAGTTAGAAAGAATACACATCACAATATCAAGATCACGCTCGCTAGCTTCAAAGATTTCGCTTGTGGCAATCATCTTTTTCCAAACATCACTCATTCCTTCAAGAATTGAGTTAATGAAATTTGCTCCCATAGCATCTTGAGTTTTGCACTTAAGCTTTAACTGATAATAGTTTTCAATCTTATCAGTCATCACAACAAGTTCAATATCCTCAATCCCACCACCACGTTTTTCCATATTGTGAGTGATGCTTTTTACCGAATCGATGAGTTCTTGTTTTTTAGTTGAGAAAAAGTTTTCTAGCTTTGCCGTTTGACCCTGCCATAAGAAATGAACTTGGCCGATCTTAGTCATTGAGTGAACAACAGCTTTGAATCCTCCACGAGTCTGCCAAAATTTAGCACTTAAGCTCGCGGCGGCCACAACAGAGCTTTCCTCGATCACCATCGGGATAGCATAAAGTTTTTCATTAATAAGAAAGTTTGGGGCCACACCAAAAGGCAGGTAGTAATTTGTTAATGTATTCTCTGAGAATTCATCAAATTTCTTTTGCACTGATTGGTCTTGATGCCAAAAATTATTCATGGACTCAATAAGCGGAGCCGATTCAACTGGAACCTGCATTGAAAGCCATTGGATCTTTTCTTCTTTGGTCATTTTTGAAAAACCACTAATCGGTCTCACAATTACTCCCCTTCTTTTTTGAGCTTTAAAAAAGCCTCACACATTTGATACTGCTGAGCTAAATTCATAAAAAAAGCTCTTAACGATTCATAACTCTCACGGGCCGGATTCAACCAAGCGGAAGCAAGCCCAATCACTGAGTTTGAATTTAAAGTTTGTTTTAAATAATAACCATCAATGGCATTTTGTATTCCACCAGAGATGATAAATTCTTTTTTTGTTTCTAATTTATTAATGAATCCAATCATCTCTTCAGCTGAGTGCCCGACAAATGTCAGGGGATTCACTTCATTCTCAATTTTTCTTTTCTGTTCAAGAAGAGAAAAATTTGTTCCACCAAAAGCTCCGAACTCTATTCCTTGAATATCAAGTTTCAGAAGAGCTCGTAGTGAAGCGGGCCCCATTCCTTGTCCAACTTCCTTCACAATGACTTTTGTTTTTGAGAGTGCCGTGTATTCACGAATCACTTCAAGTGCACTGAGTGCATATCTATCCCCTGAAGGCTGAAACCATTCCTGGAGAGGATTTAAATGAATAAACAGACCATTCACTTGAAGTGTCTCAAGTGTGTCTTCAAGACGAGCTAATTCTTTTTTCTGAAGGAGTTCATCAATTTGGGCCACACCAATATTGGCGTAGAAAGGTCTATCACCCATAGTTGATCTAAAATTAAAATCTTTCAGACGGCTATGAGATTCAAGAAGTGGCCTGATTGATCCAAGACCCATCCCAAGATTAAACTCAGCACATAATTGGGCCAGACGCTCATTAATGACAAAAGCGTGTTCAGTGCCACCAGTCATGCTTGAGACCCAAAATGGGAAATCAAATTCATGGCCTAAAAATTTTTGAGAAGATTTTTGATCAGGACGAGGATGAATACCGAGGGCCGGTTCATAATAAAAACGATGATCAATCTGCATCAGATTGGTGCAGGATTTCATAGCAAGATCCAAATGGTCTTTCTTGCGGGTTTCACTACTAGAAACCCCATCATTTTGATTAGTCATAATTGGCAGGAAACTACCAACTTTGAGACTCAAAGTCATGAATTTCTTGACCCTGAGTCATATTTACGGCCAGGGGCACAATTAGTTATTTTGTCTGGGGACCGATGATGAGGATAAACTCACGTTTTTCCGAAGACTTAAGGGCGCCTAGGACGGAGTCGATACTTCCTCTTAAAAGAAGCTCATCTGGAGAATTAAGATCACTGGCCAAAAAGACCTCGCGAGAGGGAGAAATCACCTCTTTGAGCTCCATAAGGATTTTATTTAGTCGGTAGGGAGTATCCATTAAAATACTCATCTCTTTGCTCTGACTCAGGCGTTTTAAACTACTCTCTCTCTCAGGAGATTTAATCGGAATAAAACCAGCAAAATAAAAAGTTTCATGAGGAAATCCACTAAGACTCACTGCCAGTGCAATTGAATTTGGGAAGGGAGTTGATGTCACCTTGATGCCTTGTCTGTGACAAGCTTCAATTAATTTTTGTCCAGGATCACAAAATGCTGGGAGTCCACCATCACTCATTAAATAAACAGTGAAACCTGCTTTCAATTTTTTTATCAGTTCAGGAACTTCATTTGTTGATGTGTGTTCATTGAAGAGTACGAACTTCTCAATGGTCTCTCTTGGAAGTCCCCATTTCAGCCATCTCTGTCTTCCCACTTTATGTTCTTCCACAGCGATAATTGTTTTCTCTTTTAGAGAGTCTTCAAGAAGAAGTGACTGGGCCACGGTTTCCAGTGGAAGAGATTCATGAATAGGAGTGGGAACAAGAATGAGTTTTCCGCTCACAAAGTCCCCAAGTTTAGAAATAAATCAGGGCGGTGAAAATCGGGATTGGCCTCTTCATTTGGCTCAAGAGCATAAAACTCACGAGGACCATTTCCTAAACAAGCAAAGAACCCACCATAAATAAACTGACCTTGAATCTCATCTGGAATAGTCACTAGAAAACTAGCTTTCCAATTCTTTTCATCAAGCTCAACTTCCGTTTTCATGATCAAGTTTTCAGGTGCATGAAAAACTTTACGAGGCTCAGTGATAACAAGAGCAAATGGTTGATTCAAAGGAGAAACTTGGACTTCAAGATAAGGAGCGTTGAGATCGTTTTCTGTTTTTCGTAATTGGAGAAAAGCTTCCACCACATCGAAATTCCACAGTCCCCAATTTTCTTTATAATTGTCCCCAAACTTAGAGTCACCGTACCATGTACGAGAGTGTCTTTTTTGAACTTCAAAGCTAATTGAGATTTCTCTCAAAGAAACTTGCGTCCAAGAGACTTTCACCCTATTCTCACCAACTGAATGACCATGTTTTTTTAAAAATGCTTGCATAGCAAAATCTTACCAATAGAATTGAATAATGAATACCTTTTACCTAATTGTTCCCCCACATTTTGAAGAACTTGCCCTTGCAGAGTTGGAAGAAAAATGGGCCATCCATTTCCCTGAAAAAACTTATCAAGTACTTGAGAAAGTCTTGGGTGGCATTCTTATTCAAACAGAGCTGGCCCTTGGTTGTTACCTCAATAAAATATTAAAGATACCTACACGCATCCTCCTTCGCTGGCAGGAAATTAAGTGCAGGGACTTTCCAACTATTTATCAAAAAGTTCTCAAACTAAATTGGTATGAGATCACAGGGCATCCTGAGATAGACTTTAAAATTACAGTTCATGAATGCAGACTCATGCATACAGGTCGCATTGAAGAAACTTTTGTGAAGGCCTATAAAGACTATCAAAAAAAATTTCCGCTTAAAAAGACTTGGGAAAAAGAAGGATGGAGCACACCTACTGTTTTCATTAGAGGCCAGCAAGATATCTTCACCATCAGTCTGGATTTATCAGGTGAGGCCCTTTATAAAAGAGAGAGACCCTTAGTAAAACATCAGGCCACTCTTCGCGAAAATTTTGCTGCAGGACTTTTTTATTTTGCACTTAAGCATCTTGATAAAAAAGATAATCTCTTTGTCGCCGACCCAATGTGTGGCAGTGGAACCTTTCTTTGGGAGTCATCAAACTTTTACCGTTTCTCAAAACGGACCTATGCCTATGAGCACTCTCCTCTTTATAAAATTGTTCAGCAAAGTGCCAAACCAAGAATTGAATCAACTCTCACTAGTAAAATAGTCGGAAGAGATCAAAACTCCACTTTGATTGAAAATCTCAAAACAGAATGGGTGGATCTTGATATTCCCCAGCTTTGGGAAACTGAAGATGCATCCTCTCCTGAGTCTCATCCAGACATAGATCTCGTCCTTTGCAACCCTCCCTATGATGAAAGAATTAAACTCTCAATGACATATAGTGAGTTAGTTGTTCATTTAAAACGAAAATATCCGAATGCTTTGATTGGGGTATTGATGAGTGTGATGAAAAAGAATCATGAGAAAGCGAAGCTAAATCCAAAGACCAAATTGAGTTTTTCTAATAGCGGGATTGATGTGGAGTTTTATTTATTTTAAAAGGCCTTCGACTTCCTTAAAAAAGAAAGTCGAAGATCATATTTTTAAATTTCAGTTGAAAGCAGAATCGCTTTAAGGGCCATAATCTCGAATGATACTTCACTTTGATTAGCGGCTTCTTGTATCTCTAATCTTGTGACTTCATTATATTTCAATTTATCAATCATCGCCGAAAGTGTTTTAAAATTTTTCATCTGAACAGTTTTTCCATTCACTAAAAGATCAACAACCATCGCCCCTTCTTCACGAAGCTCATTCTGAGCATGGGCCCCTTTTTCCTCAATTGATGCATAAGATGAAGCAAATGTCGTAATAGCACTTAATCCTAGAGATTCAGAGGCATCACCAAAGACTTCCACAGTAGACAGTGTTGGAGACAAGGTAATCATTGTTGTACTAAACAAAGACTCCTGTGCAAAAAGACTTGTAGAAAGTGAAAATAAAAAAAGAGCTGAAATGAATAGTTTCATCGTTAATCCTCTTACTTGGGTTGGTGATTACTAAGAAGACTTATATGATTACAATATCGAGATGAAAACAAATGAAGAAAAGATTACAGGGTTTTTGAATGACCTTCGGTCCCAGACGGGACCGAAGATAAATATCTAGAGATTACTTAATAGAACAAACAGCATAACCAGTAACAACAACACCTTCTGACTCATCAGCATCTGAGCTTAAAAGATTAGCTAATGGAGCAACGTATTTCGCAGCAAGCTCTTCTTGTTGCTCAGCTGATAAATTTTTATTTGAAACAAGCATTGAAGCTTCAAGAACAAGAACATTCTCATCTTCATTCACTTTGATAGCAGCATATGATGGAGCTTTATTGCCCTCTTCATCTTCTCCAATAGTACTTGCCACTAATTCATCACTATTATTTGCATCTCCCACAAAGAAAAGTTCATCTGAGAGATCATCAGATGTAAACATCTTCCCAATTCTTCTAAATGAAACATCCCCCATATCTTCTTTCTTAAAGTCACCTTTAACAGCTGACATCATCACACAATTAAATTTGTTATTAAGAAGAAATCCTGCAGTCGGAAGATCACCGTCATTAAAAAGTTGTCTTGTATAAGCCACAACAGGATCTTGGTCAGGTGTACCGAGAACTCCTGCAAAACTTGAAAGTGAAAGAGTAGCTAAAGCAATCGTTAGAAATGATTTCATATTTACCTCTTTAAAAAGAATTATGTGTGGAGATAGATACCAGCTCCCCAAAAACGATTCGATATAATTTTTGTTAAAGTGTAAGAAATATACGATTACTTAGGCCAAATACGCCTGACCACGCACCCAAAGACCATTCATCGTATTCATAAGGATAAGCTGGTTTTCCTGGGCCTCAGTGATTTCAGTAAGATCAGTCGCCTTCATCCAAACTACAGGAACGATGTATTCTTTCCCTTCAGGATGAATAAATTTGAGATTATCCCCGACCTTGAGCTTC
This sequence comes from Bdellovibrio sp., assembly GCA_022729855.1. GTDB lineage: Bacteria > Bdellovibrionota > Bacteriovoracia > Bacteriovoracales > Bacteriovoracaceae > DZBG01. The sequence goes on along the minus strand of DZBG01000055.1, from coordinate 6,635 downwards.
ACCTTGCCCTTGAGCTGAATGACTGCATATTCGCTTTTGGCCACGTCAAGGATCTCTCCCACATAACCTTCGTCTTTGCGAACAAGGCGAGAGTTTTTGAGTTTTGGAAACAAGACATCTGTTTTATTGACGAGATAAAATCCACGCATGAGATCTTGTGGATAAGTGTCTTTAAAAGCATCAAATCCCTCAGTGCTAAATTCTGTCGTAAGGGCCTTCACTTTTGGTAAATTATCAGTGAGTGAGCTCGGTCTTAAATCAATTCTGAAATAACTTAACCCCAAACTTGCAAGTTCAGCGCCGTAATCAAGTAGGCAGAACTCTTTAATATGAAACATAAAAGTTCCATGACGATTTTCAACTAAAGGAAACCCTTTATGAGGAGATTCTTCACTCTCACCTAAGGCCTCAAAAGTTTCACTTTGAAGCATTGTCTTTGTCACTGGATCATCACTATTTTTAACAAGTGGAGAGAGTAAACTTCTTGGAGTGTAAAAAAGAAGAATGCGACCAAGCCCCAAAATCTCAACAGGAGTTTTAAGCTCCTTAATATATTCAGTCAGTGAAAGCTTTGGGATCTCAATTGATAAAACTAATCGCGAAAGCCTAGGCCCAATATAATCTTCCCAGTGCTTAAGTCCAAAGAGATTATGATTTCCATTTTCAGTGATCCATTGGATTTTTGAATCCATCTTGGTCAATGTAAATTCTAGAGCTCCTGGATCTTGGAGTCTGATTTCAGTGAAATGCTCTTTTAACGTAATAATTTTTTGCGCCAGAGACGGAAACTCAGTCTCTGTCATCAAGATATCCCACTCGAAAATTGGACTCAGACCTAACTCTCGTGCGCGGGCCGATAATTGGATAAATTCATCATCACTCAACTTTCCGAGTCTTGAGAACTCTTTATGGCCCAGAAGAACTTCATCAAGACCATTTTCTTTAATAATATTTAAATCATGGAGGCTTTGGGCGTAAGTAGTCAGCTTCATTATTTACTCCCCTTCGCTCTCACAAGATTAAATCTTTCCGCTCCTCGGTGATAAGGAAGTTTCACCAAAGTTGATGGTTTAGTTCTAGTGATGGGATTCATCATCATCGACATAATTTCATTGGCGGTTATTTTTAGGATTTCGCCTTTAAAAGGAATAATTTCTAATTCATCACCTTGATTAAAGGCATTTCTCACTTCAATAATAATTCCGGCTTTATCACTGGCCTCAACCACATGCCCAATGGATTTCCATTCATTATCATTAGAATTTTCGCGCTCATTATAGATTGAACTATCACCAGCTTTATCCACCAGTGAGGCTTCTGTATAATCACGGTGAGAAACTTTTCCAAGTTCACTCTCCCACATAAGCATCTTCTCAGAGAGAAAATCTCCATTGTCTCTATAATAATCCAAAGCTTCTTTATAAGTTTTAGACATTGTTCCAGCATAAAGATTGGACTTCATTCGTCCTTCAATCTTGATAGAATCGATTTCTTCTTTAATAAATTCAGGAAGCACTCGAATACCTTCCAGATCTTTTGAACTCATGAAATAGGCTTTGATTGATTCTTTATCTTTTAGACCGAAATCGATTGAATATTCAAAACGACAAGAATGAGCGCAACCACCGCGGTTTGAATCTCGCCCTTGAGTAAAGTTTGAGATCACACAATTTCCTGAATAGGCCATACACATTGAACCATGAATAAACATCTCAACTTCAAGGCCGGCCTCACGCTTAATGATTCCAGATTCTTTCACTGAAAGCTCACGCCCCACAATCACACGTGTCGCCCCCATCTTTTTCCAAAGCTTGGCCGACTCAACATTTAGCACTGAGGCCTGAGTAGAAATATGAATATGAAGTTTAGTGTGTTCAGCGACAGTTTTTACGACACCTAAATCTGAAACGATCACGGCATCTATTTTTATTTCTTCGAGATAGCGAACAAAGTCTGGAAGCTCATCCAGATCCTTATCATGAAGGAAGCTATTTAAAACGACATATACCTTAGCATTTCTCTCGTGTGCAAAATTCACACCCTCTTTAAGCTCTTCCAGAGTAAAATTCTCGGCTGCTGTCCTGAGGCCAAATTTCTGCCCCCCAACGTACACAGCGTCAGCTCCATATAGAATGGCGACTTTTAACTTATCTAAACTACCGGCCGGGGCCAGAACTTCTGGTACAAAATATGACATAGGACTAGTTACTCCTTGCCCACGGGTTTACCAAACTTAAAGCGGAGAATAAACTATTAAAAAGATTGGGACTTTCAAAATGCTGAAAACGCTGAAAAAAATACTTACTGCAGGGCTTGCCTTCATCCTCGTGGCCGTTATTGGGGTCGGTGGATACCTATTCTTGCGATATTCCAAGAATATTGAACAAGTGGTTCCTTATCCTTACAGGTTTGAAAGTGAGGAAGCTTGGAAAGTCACGGCTCCTATTATCATCGTTGGTGATCGAATGGGAGAGCAATTGGCGCGTTTTGAAATTGAGATGGCGACAAAAATTTCTGAAAATCTCTCAAGGCCCATCGAGATTCAAACTCTTGCCAAAGAAGGTCTGCCACTTCACCGCTCAATTCATCAACTGAAAGGTCTTGGTAAATGGCCACAAATTGTTCTGTATCAAGGAGCCTCTGAAGAATGGAATGAAGAGTTGTTTATTCCTTCTGAAGTGTCTTGGATTAAGAAAAACTTTGAACTCTTTAATGATGAGAGACTACAAACTTTACTCATACTCTACCCTGAGCTTTCAAGGGTTCTTTATCATCCCATTAATTACAAAAAAATCCCTGCCGCTGTTCCTGAGAAGAAAGAGTGGAAACAAGAGGAATATCTGGCAAGACTTGAACTCAGACTTAAAATTTTTGAATTAGAACTTCTCGATATGGTAAACCTAAGTCGTGATCGTAACTCTCTTCTCATTCTCACTACGACTCCAGTGAATTTAGATGTCGCCCCTCATGAGGTTTGCGAGATCAGTACCAATCTCGATATTGAAGCTGATATGGAAGGAGTCCGTGATCTCATTCGTAAAAAAGATCATAAAACGGCCCTGACTCGTGCCAATGAATTAGTAGCAAGATATCCTGGAAATGCCGCCCTCTATTATCTCCAAGGCCAAGTGGCCAAACGCCTAGGCCGACGTGATGATGCTATCGCTGCTCTTAAACAAGCAGCGGCCTATGATTGTCTTCCTTGGAGGGCCACAGAGGTTTATAATGGAATTATAAGAAAAGTGGCCCGTGAGCAGCAGGTTATTCTTTTTGATTTTGCCGGATATATGGAAAAAGACTGGGGATCAAATGTGACTTATTTTAATGACCTCTACCCTCAAAATCTTTATTACCAGAAAGCGGTAGACCAACTTGGAATCTTAATAAGAAGGATTTTAAAACTCTAATATGCAAAGTTATTTAATCGAACTCAAAAAAGACCAAGTTCTCTGCCACGAGGGTGATCCTTCTTCTGAATTGTATATGCTTCATTCAGGGAAGCTGCTTATTTGCATTACAAACGGAACAGAAGTGAAGGCCCTGGCCTATATTAATGAAGGCGAGTTCATTGGTGAACTTTCATTTTTTGATAGCAAGCCCAGATCAACCCATATTATCTCACTTGAAAAATCCACTCTGATTCAGCTCCCTCAGCATGAGATCATCACTAAATTCCCTAGCTGGTTTCAGCAAGTAGGCCGCTCCCTTACAAAAAAAGTCAGGCTCCACGATAAAATCATCCACGAGTCCAAAATCAGACGCTCAAGTGATGAGGATTTAAAGCTTAGTATCGAAGAGCAGCGATATTATTACGAAATTCTCTTCCCAAAAAAGTAACTAGCACCATTGTGACTCCATGTATTATCCCAAAATGACCTCATTTCAGGCGCAGATTGACCTTATACTCAAGTATTTATGGATTCTAGGCCACTCTCACTTGGCACGAGACTTGTAATACCTAAGTTAGGGATGGTTCACACGGAGGTTAACCATGAAAACGACAGTAATTTTGGTTCTTTTTGGATTATTACTTACAAGTTGTGCTTCTCAAGGACAGAGAAAATCCTTTGTCGACAGTGCACCAGCGACTACGAATGGATTCGAGTATGCTGAGAATGGAATGGCAAATAAGTAGCAAAGAATAGATTCTTGCTCTCTTTTAAGAAAAGTGGTGATTTAGCCTAGATTTTTTTCATATATTAACTGAAAAGATGTCAAGGCCGTGATACACCTACCCGATCGAATAATCGGTTTTTTTTAAGGGGGAGCAAGGGGTGAAAACATCACAACCTCAAAGCACGCGCTTTCACAATTTAGATGCCATCAAAGAATGGACCACTCAGGATGCTGATGAGATTTATCAAATCAGTCGTTGGGGTGAAGGATATTTTGGAGTAACGGACAAGGGAGACCTTTGTGTTCGTCCAACCCAAAAAGAAAATGGTCCGGCCATCAATATTATGGAAGTCATTGAGGAAATGAAGGTTAAGAACATTCCTTTCCCAGCTGTTATTCGTTTCCACGATATTCTACGCTCACAGGTAATCAACCTTAATAAAACATTTCAAGCAACAATTGAAGAAGCCAAATTTAATGGAAAATACTTCGGTGTTTATCCTATTAAGGTGAATCAAATGCGTGAAGTGGTAGATGAAGTTGTTGATGCTGGAGCCGCTTATAATTATGGACTTGAAGCTGGTTCTAAGCCTGAACTTATGGCAGCTCTGGCCATGAATACAAATCAAAACTCACTGACAATTATTAACGGTTATAAAGATCGTGATTTTTTACGTCTGGCCCTTTTAGGGATTCAACTCGGACGTAAAGTCATTGTGGTTGTCGAAAAATATACTGAACTTGAAGAGCTCTTAAAACTTTCAGCAGAAACTGGAATTGAGCCTATGATTGGTCTTCGTGCAAAAATTGCCACGAAGTCGTCAGGAAAATGGGCCTCATCTGGTGGAGACTATGCAAAGTTTGGTCTTACTATTACTGAAATTCTTCAAGCGGTTCGCCACTTAAAGAGTATTGGTAAAGAATCTTGCCTTAAACTTCTCCACTTCCATATTGGTTCACAGATCCCAGATATTAGAACTATCAAAGATTCAATCACTGAAGGTGCAAGAATCTATGCCAAGCTTTACAAAGAAGGCGCTCGTATTGAGTACTTTGACGTAGGTGGTGGTGTTGGTGTTAATTATGATGGGACTAGATCGAACTCTCCCTCATCAATCAACTATACAACTAAAGATTATGTCGCTGACGTTGTTTATATGCTTAAACAAATTTGTGATATTGAAGATGTACCACATCCAAATATTACTTCAGAGTCAGGACGAGTTATTACTGCTCACCACTCTTGTGTAGTGACCAATGTTTTTGGTTCAATTGAAATTGGTGCAGATAATTTTAATACTGAAAAAGCCATTAACGAGAATATCTTAGTTACGAACATGAGAGATCTTGTTCTTGAACTTACAGAGAAGAACTATCAAGAGGTGTTTAACGATGCCTCTAAGTTAAAAGAAGAAAGTATTTCTGCTTTTAAACTTGGTATTTTGAGTCTTGATGAAAGAGCTAAGTTAGAAACGATCTACTGGAGAATTTGTCGCCAGATCGTGGCCCATGCTTCAACTGATGATTATGCTCCAGATGAAATTCTTCAATTAAAGAATCAGATGGCGCCTCAATACTTATGTAACTTCTCAGTTTTCCAATCTGCTCCTGATACTTGGGCGATTGGACAAATTCTTCCGGTGGTCCCTCTTCATAAGCTTAACCAGAAGCCGACTGAGCTTAGTACATTAGTGGATATTACCTGTGACTCAGATGGAAAGCTTGATAACTTTTTAAGTGCTGATGGCCCAACAAATACAGTTCCAATGCATAAGCTTATTGAAGGTGAAGAATCATACGTAGGACTCTTCATGACTGGGGCCTACCAAGATATTATGGGGGACAACCATAATTGTTTTGGACGCTTAAATGAAGTCCATGTGTTCTGTGATGATGATGATCCGACAGATTTTTATATTGAAGAAGTGATTTACGGGAATCGTGCCTCACACGTTCTTGCCTCTCTTCAGTATAACCCTGAGACAATGGCCCAGACTGTGAAGTCGGTTATTGATCAGCAAGTAAAACGCGGAAAGATTCGTCCTCGTGACGGTGTAGACATCACAGATTTCTATGAAAACTGTTTGAAGAGCTACACTTATTTAAAAAAATAATTACTGATTTCTAATTTTTAAAAAATGAGCAAACTCGGCACTGAAAAAAACAATCAGTGCCGAGTAATATGACCAAATTAAAAAAACAAGTAAGGCCCCTGCCGCCCCGTAAACCGAACTCGAGACGACACTCTTAAAATAAATCCCAAACAAAACCTTCCCTACTAAAAACCCAATTGAAGCATAGGTTGATGATCTGACGAGTACAGTGAAGGGAACTCGCTTTGAAGGGATAAAATAATATAAAGAGAAAAATAAAAGAAAGAAGATGAAGAAATTAAAACAAGTGATGAAAAGTCCGGCCGCATAGCCTGTGTATCCATATTTTCTAAAATAAAAGAACACATAAGAAGTCCCGAAAAATTTTTCCTAGTGCAACTCCACATTTAAGTTGCTGATTTCAGA
>DZBG01000161.1 GCA_022729855.1 Bdellovibrio sp. | reverse complement strand
CTTTTGACTTAAATTATGACCTAAAGTGTGTCGATTGAGCCCGGACAGCACACGGCCAAGGTGTAGTGTCTATTTACGCTGCTGGAAACAATTTTCAATATCAAGATACAAGTGGAGGATGTTTTCCTGCGGGAGCTCCGAACTGTGCTAATGCAGGGACTCCAACGACTGCTTTTTCAACTTTTGATCTTGCTGGTTTAAGTGCTTTCCTCACAAATGACTCTAATGGTCTACTTAGTTTTACAACTGCACTTCCTGGTCAGTTCTTACCTTAACAAGCAATAATATCTTTGATAGCCTATCCTTGAGCACACACTCAAGGAGAGACAAATGAAGCAGTATCACGACCTCATGAAACGAGTTCTAGCTGAAGGTGTACACAAAGAAGATCGCACCGGAACAGGGACTCTCTCTGTATTTGGCCATCAGATGCGCTTTAATCTCGCAGATGGTTTCCCTCTAGTGACGACGAAAAAATGTCACATGAAATCTATTATTCACGAATTACTTTGGTTTCTTAAAGGTGATTCAAACATCCAGTATCTCAAAGATAATGGAGTCTCTATTTGGAATGAGTGGGCCGATGAGAATGGGAACTTGGGTCCTGTTTACGGTGTTCAGTGGAGAAGTTGGAAAACTGCTGATGGAAGAACTGTAGATCAAATTTCAAATCTTATTGAGATGATCAAAAAAAATCCCGACTCACGTCGCTTGATTGTGAATGCATGGAATGTGGCCGATGTTGATAAGATGGCGCTTCCTCCCTGTCATACAATGTTTCAGTTCTACGTCGCAAATAATAAGCTCTCTTGCCAGTTGTATCAGCGCTCAGCTGATATCTTCCTCGGAGTTCCTTTTAATATTGGCTCATACGCACTCTTAACAATGATGGTGGCCCAAGTTTGTAATTTAGAACTAGGGGATTTTGTGCATACTTTTGGAGATGCACATCTTTATACAAATCATCTTGAGCAAACAAAACTTCAGCTTGAAAGACAGCCTTACGCACTTCCGCAGCTTAAAATTAATCCAGATGTAAAAAATATTTTTGATTTTAAATATGAAGATTTTGAACTGTTAAATTATCAGTCTCATCCACATATTAAAGCACCAGTGGCGGTATAAAATGAGAGTTTCACTTATCGTTGCTAAAGATGAAAATGATATTATTGGAAAAAATAATCAACTCCCATGGCATCTTCGTGATGATCTTTTAAATTTTAAAAAGATCACTATGGGCCATCATTTGATCATGGGAAGAAAGACCTATGAATCAATTGGGAAGCCGCTACCTGGGCGAATGAATTTGGTGGTTTCATCCAATCCATTAGCCGCCACAGATAGTGTGCTTTGGTTTAATTCGATTTTCCGTGCGATAAAATTTGCCGAGCGCCAAGGGGAGAAAGAGCTCTTCATTATTGGAGGGGCGGCCATCTACAAATATGCGCTCTCACTGGTTGATCGTATCTATTTGACTGAAGTGAAGACTCAGGTGAAAGGTGGAGATGTGATTTTTCCGCCACTTAGCTTAAAAAATTGGAAAAGAGTTTCTGAAACAGAAGTTAGTAAGAGTGATCAAAATGATTATGATTACACTATGGTTATTCTTGATCGTAAATAGTTGATCGCGGGGTTCGGGAATTATCTTCCCGAACTTCGTGAATTGTCTCCCTTGGGTTATACTTTTCAAGGTAAAACCATGAGGGAGAAATATGAAATTTTTAGCTTTATCAGTTCTTTTAGTTCTCGGTGCTTGTTCATTTGCCGAACGCTCACCGGACTCATTACAAATTCCACCTGAAACTCTCTCAAAACTTAAAAAATTATACCCTGATCAATCAGAAGATTTTATTGTTGAGCGCTTTAAAAACGCTGATAGCCCCCTTATGAAATGGCGCTCGTTTCCTCCATATTATTATGAACTTTATGATCGCTTGAATAGAGATTTGAACTCTAAAAAATTCACCGCCATGAAAGGTCTTTGTGCTGGTGATGCTCACTTAGAGAATTTTGGTTTTCTCTATCTCCCCGATAATAAATCATCTGTTTTTTCATTAAATGATTTAGATGATGTGAGCCCTTGTTATTTACTGAGTGATACTCTTCGCCTTCTTGTGGGCCACAGAATTGTTGATTCCTCAGTAAGTGTAAGTGAATGGCATAAGGCCTATATTGATGGACTTAAGGGAGCAAAAAGAAGTCTGCCTGAGGTTCTTAAAAAACTAGAAAAAAAATCAATTAAAAATGGGACAGAGCTCTCTAAGAAAAATAAAAAACTTTTTGAGAGTAAAAAATGTGATGGAGAGTACGCTAATCTCTCAACAAAAGAGAAAAGAACGCTTGATAGCTACTTAAGTGGTCTTGGGTATAAGTATGTATTTGCTTGTATGAGAACAAAAGAATCTGGTGGTTCTGCTGGTCTCTCTCGCTTTGTCTTTCAGGCCATAGATGGAAAACAAAATCTTCTGACAATGGAGCTTAAGCCTCTGGCTAATCCGGCCCCGCTTTATAATTCTCAGTCTCCTGCAAGAATCTCTTATCTTCAAAGCGGGATTAAAAGTTTTTGGGGATTTGATTATATGAAATATTATTATCCAGTCATTCTTGATGGCGTAGGATTTCTCGCACGTCCTCTTTGGAATGGAAATGAGGGTGTTGCTCTGGAAGACCTAGATACTGCAGGTATTAAAGAAGTGAGTCTTCATCAGGCCTTTACACTTGGTAAACTACATTCACTGAGTCGCTCGAATATGTCTCAGCTAAAGGCCGAGGAGCTTGAAAAAATGAGTGGGCTTATTGAGTCTCGTTGGCGTGCTGAGATGAATGAGTAGTATCTGGGGGCTGAAAACTTAACGAAACTTAAGTTTTAGATCTTAGTCTCTAAATATTGGCCTAAGTACAAGTCTATTTAAATAAAACATCGTTATAATAGTCCGTGATGTTTAAATATATTGCGGCCCTATTTCTTTTTCTGAACACGACTCTGTTGTGGGCAGCTCAACGGCATATTCTCGTTTTGCATTCCTATGATATGTCTTACGCCTGGACACAAAAACTTCAAGAAGGAATTACTGAGGCCTTCACTGAGCTTCCTAATGACTTCGATGTTCATGTTGAGTATATGGATTCTCGCCGCTATCGCACGAATGAGTATGATGATGAAGTTTCAGTGTGGTTTAAGAAAAAATACAAAGATATAAAATTTTTTGCTGTCCTTACTGCCGATGATGACGCCTTCAATTTCTTTATAAGATATTCTCCAACTCTCTTTCAAAATATTCCTCTTTTCTTTTGCGGGAAAGGGATTTTTGATGAATCCATCCTCAAGACTCACAAAGCACCTATTCGAGGTGTGATGGAGTATATGGATATGGTGAGCAATTTAAAAATGGCGAGCCGTCTTCATGGAACGAATAAGGCCTATTTTATTAGTGACGCTTCAACCACTGGTATTGTTCAAGAGGCCAAGTGGAAAAAAGAATTTTCAAATTATGCACCAGAGATTGATGTGACTTATCTTTCCATGAAAGATTTCAGTCATGGAGAATTGCTCGATCATATCAGGCAACTTGATTCGGGCTTTATTGTCCTGAATGTTATTGGGCAAGATAAGAATGGTGTCATCGTTGATAATCTCAGGAGTACCGACCGGATAACAGAAGTTTCAAAGATTCCAGTCTATGCAGAAAGTAGTATCAGACTTGGCCATGGTGTTATCGGTGGAAAAGTAAAAGATGGTGTAATTCATGGAAAGAGTATTGCTGCAAAATTAGTTAAATATGCCCGAGGGGTGGATCTTCTCCCTTATATTGATCCTGTAGATGAAAATCTTATTATCTTTGATTATAAAATTCTTGAAAAATTTCATATCAGCTTAAGTGACTTGCCTGCTGGGGCAATCGTTATTAATCGTCCAGTTGGGGCCTATGCAGAATACAAATACTGGATCTGGGGCTTCGTGCTTCTTATCTTTATCATGGTATTAATTATTGGTTTTCAGTCTTATCGAATGAATACCCGAAAAATTTTTCCTAGTGCAACTCCACATTTAAGTTGCTGATTTCA
>DZBG01000160.1 GCA_022729855.1 Bdellovibrio sp. | reverse complement strand
CACCTTATGAAGTTATGATGAAGAAAAGTTGCACTAGGAAATGGTAGTTGGGTTGATAAAAATCAATTGGGCGATTATGATTTGGTTCTTCAAAAACCACTGAGTTTTGCAAAACTTAGTGATGAACTTAAAGGGATGCTTTTAAATCCAAAAAAATAGGACAATGATCCGATCCCATTACCTCAGGCATAATTCCTACAGATTTTACAAAGGGTCTTAAGCGCTCACTGATATAAAAATAATCAATGCGCCATCCGATATTTCTTTCTCTGCAATCACCGCGATAAGTCCACCAAGTGTAGGCCCCAGTTTGTTCAGGATTTTTCTCACGATAAATATCTATAAAGCCCGCTGCCTCAAGCTTATCCATCCACTCTCTTTCTAGAGGGAGAAATCCAGTTGTGTTCACATTTGATTTTGGATTGGCCAGATCAATAGGGTGGTGAGCAGTATTAAAATCTCCAGTGATAATGACGGGTTTGATTTTATCTAGTTTTTTTATTTTTTTGAGAATGGTTTCACAGTATTCCATTTTATAAGGAACTCTTCCGTGATCACGTTGGCCATTTGGGAAATAACAATTAAGCAAGAAAAATTTTTCGAATTCTTGAATTAATGTTCTTCCTTCTTGATCAAAAATGTTTTTTTCCATTTTTTTTGTGTCAAGAATTTTTTCTTGGCTAAATGTGGCGACACCTGAATAACCTTTTTTATCGGCCGTCGAAACATGCATTATATGCGACTTGAGGGAGGTAATTTCAGACGGAAATTGTTCGAGATCGGCCTTGCATTCTTGTAGGCATAGGATATTAGGTGATTCTTTAGCGAACCATTCAACAAATCCTTTATTGTGAATTGATCTGATACCGTTGACGTTCCACGAAATTAGTCGCATAAAAATTTTCCCGGTTATTTCTTTGCCTCATTGTCCGATAAGATGAATATCAAGAAAAGTGAAGATTGTTGAATGACAATCTTTGAAAAATGGCTATTATTTTGATTCTCGAATTTATACCCCGATGGAGAACACATGCGTTGCTTTAAAAACATTGCCCAGCTAATTAGAACTAAAAGAATGAATCACCCGAAAGGATACTCTCAGTCGGAGCTTTCACATCTACTTGGTTATAAGAATGGACAGTTTATTTCTAACGTAGAGAGAGCTCTTTGTAACATCCCACTTAAGATGCTTAGAAAGGTATCGGAAGTTCTAGATATCGCCCCTGAGGAGCTTAAAAACTCTATTCTCAGAGACCAAGAGGAAACTCTTAACAATTATCTTTATAATCTTAAACCATCTAAGAAAGAGAAAGAAGCAGCAGCAGCGGCTTCAACTCATACAGAAGTATTCTCTGCTACTGGTACAGACGGAATCTAATCAAATTTAATGAAATAGTTTTGAACTTAAGTCTTAGTGAGAATTAAGACTTAAGTTTAAGATAGTCTTCAAAAGTTCCAACACTCTCTTCAGTGTCTTCCTTATAAAGAACAAATGCTTCTTTTTGTGATTCAGTAAAATGCGGATCTTCAATCTCTTCTTCAGTCACTTCAACAGGGTAAGCGGCTGGGTCTAATTCGTGATTGAGAGAGTAAGTGCGGTCTGGTTGATAGCGCTCAGTTTTCTTTTGAAGATATTCTTTTTGCCAGTCTTCTAGATTGGCCTCAAAACGTCTGAGATGTTCGATGCTACTATAAAAATTATCCTCTAATTTTCTAAACTGATTATAGTCAACACGATCATAGTATTCGAAATACTTTTTACGGTTCACTAAGTGTTGATCGAGAAGATTTTCGTATTTTTGAACAACTTGATTTGAATTAAGCACTCTGTTTGAAGGACGACGATTGCGTCCACCAGAACGGTAGCGGCGGTTGTTATTATTCTTGCTGCGGTTATTAGGGTTATTTCGCGGCTGATTATTATTGTTTGATTGGTTACCTGTCACGGACAAGACTCCTCATGAGATTAGTCAACTTTAATAATACTAGGCAGCAAGCACAGACTTTGGCAAGGATAGGTGAATTAATCATAGTGAAAAAGCATTATCTCTCCTATAATCGTCCCATAGTTATTAATTAATCCGGAGGATATATATGGCCAACAAACGTGTAAAAGTTGCGGTTACAGGTGCTGCAGGACAAATTGGATACGCTCTTCTTTTTAGAATTGCTTCAGGACAAATGTTTGGAGCAAATGTTGATGTAGAACTTCAGTTGCTTGAGCTTGAAGTGGCCCTTCCTGCACTTAAAGGTGTGGCAATGGAGCTCGAAGACTGTGCTTTTCCTCTTCTTAAAAATATTGTTTTAACTTCTGACTTAAATACAGCTTTCAAAGATGCTAACTGGGTTGTTTGTGTTGGTTCTGTTCCACGTAAAGATGGGATGGAGAGATCTGATCTGCTTAAAATCAACGGTGGTATCTTTACTGCTCAAGGTAAAGCGATCGAAGCTTCTGCTGCAAGTGATGTAAGAGTTTTTGTCGTAGGAAATCCATGTAATACAAATGCACTTATTGCAATGAATGCGGCTAAAGGTATTCCATCTGATAGATTTTTTGCCATGACTTCACTTGATGAAAATCGTGCTAAAGCTCAGCTTGCCATTAAAGCAGGTGTAGATGTGAATGCAGTTACTAATATGACGATCTGGGGAAATCACTCAGCAACTCAATATCCAGATTTTTATAATGCGAAAATCAACGGTAAAGCTGCAACTGATGTTATTACAGATCATGAATGGCTTAAAGGAGACTTCCTTAAAACTGTTCAGCAACGTGGAGCTGCGATTATTAAGGCCCGTGGTCTTTCTTCAGCTGCTTCAGCTGCCAATGCTGCTGTAGATGGCGTTCATAGCCTTTTCACTGAAACAGCTGCTGGACATACATTCTCTATGTGTTTGGCCTCAAATGGCGAATATGGCGTTGATAAAGGGCTTATTTTCTCTTACCCATGCCGTGTAGAGGGTGGGAAAGTTAAAGTTATTGAGGGGATTAACCACAATGATTTTGGTCAAGAAAAGTTTAAACTGACTCTTGAAGAACTTAAAGCTGAGCGTGATGCCGTTAAGTCTCTTGGTCTAATCTAAGTACTAATTAAAAAACAGGGTCTTGGGATTTATTCTCAGGACCCTTTTCGCTTGTCAGAACCCCCCATATTTCCTATAAATGGCCCTAAAAATTTATCAAATGGGCAGCTCATTATGACAACAATGCAAGAAACGATTAAACTCTCTGGGTTTAACAATTTAACTAAAATTCTAAGTTTTAATTTTTATGATTTTTGTATTGCGACTAATGAAAAGCAAAAACAAGATTATATCAATTACATCCATACAAAATACTGTGCAAAAAATATTTCAGAAATTGCTCGTAATGTTTGTAAAATCATTGAAGCCAATATTCTTTCTGAAACAGTTCAAGATTATGAACCAGTAGGGGCTTCTACGATGACTTTAATGTCTGACATTAAAGGTGGAGGAAATTGGGAACTTGGTGCTGCAGGACAAGCGGCTGTAAAAATGCATTTAGATAAATCACATATTACGACTCATACATATCCAGATGCTTCAGATCCTGAAGGGATTTGCACATTCCGTCTTGATCTCGATGTGGCCACTTGTGGCGAGATCATTCCACTGAGAGCATTGAACTATATGTTTGAAGCTTTTGAGTGTGATGTTGTTTACGTTGATTATGTTGTTCGTGGTTATACTCGTCTTGAAAACGGGAAAAAAATCTATAACGATCATTACTTCAATTCAATCCAAGACTATATTAGCAAAGAAACTCTTGAGAAATATCAGTATCGCCAAGATATCAACATGGCCCACGATAATATCTGGCAGACTAAGCTTATGGTGAACCCAACGAATCCAGAGAAATATCTTTTTGATCCAGCTGATTGTAATCATCCTGAGATTGAAAAGAAGATGAATCTTCTTAAAGAAGAGATGAGAGAAGTTTTCCACCTGAATTAATTACAGGGTCACACCCCTTCTACTCAGAGAAGGGGTGTAGCATTCACACTTGCTACGTTTTCCCCTTCCCAGTTAATCCCAATCGTAAGCGATCCATGAACCACATCTTCTAATTCTGTTTTCTTCCGTTAGTAT
>DZBG01000159.1 GCA_022729855.1 Bdellovibrio sp. | reverse complement strand
TCTGAAATCAGCAACTTAAATGTGGAGTTGCACTAGGAAAAATTTTTCGGGAATTTTAGTCATCTTATGTTCCACAGAAAGTATTTTTTACTCGCTCATGCTGAAGAGGAGAAGCAAAGAGTTTATCAGATTCGGCCATCTCATTAAAAGGATTCTCTAAGCTTTTAAGCATCTCATAAAAAGGATTCATCTCCCCTTTATAAGCACTTTGAATAACCTCTTCTATTTGATGATTACGAGGGATAAGTGATGGATTAGTTTTTCTCATGAGAACTGGATTAGGGTTTAATTTGGGGAGTTCACTGAAAAGATCTTTTAGTTCAGAAACATTCTCAAAGAAAGGATTCAATTGCTTTTGTTCAACAGATTTTGTGAGGAAATAAAAGCTTTGTGTAAAATCGAGATGATTCTTTTCAATAGTAGCGATCCAAGCCCTCACTAATTTGCTAGAGTTTTCATCAAGAATCGTCACCCCGAGTTTTCTCGCAAAACTTGTCAGCTCTTTTTGCGGAAAACTATCGGCAAGCCTTTGAAGTTCAGTTTCTACTTTATTTTGATCAATAAGATGAGATAAACACATCCCAAGAACAGAAAGATTCCAGAGAGCAATACGAGGCTGATTGGCATAACGATAACGTCCCTGCTGATCAATAAACGAGAAAACTTTTTGAAAGTTAAACTCATCCATAAAAGCACATGGCCCATAATCAATGGTTTCTCCGGTCACCGATGCATTATCTGTATTCATCACTCCATGAATAAATCCAAGACTCATCCACTTGCACACGAGATTTAAATAATTCTCACTTAACGTTTTGTAGAACTCAAAATATTTATCAGAATGATTTAAGAGATCTGGATAATAATTTTCAATCACATGGTCTGCTAGTTCTTTAACTCCACTCTCTCCATGAAAATGCAAAGCAAACTCAAAGGTTCCAATACGGATATGTCCATGAGCAACTCTAGTCAGCATTCCTCCGGCCAGCTCACCTTCTTCTCTGAAAACATTTTCACCAGTGCTCACAACGGCCAGTGAACGAGTCGTTGGAACTCCAAGAGTATTCATATACTCACTAACAATATATTCCCGAATGGCAGGACCTAGTGCTGACTTCCCATCACCACGTCTTGAATATTTTGTTCTCCCAGATCCTTTAAGTTGCAAATCAAGAAGACCCTTAGAGGTTTCAATTTGCCCTAGTAGTAAGGCCCTTCCATCTCCAAGCGTAGGATTGAAATGCCCAAACTGATGGCCAGAATAGGCCAAAGCCATGGTCTCAATTCCAAGTATAGAATCAGTACCAGAAACCAGGTTTACCCACTCCGCTCTTTCAACTGAACTCATCTCACCAACAAGCTCCCCTAAAAGATTGTCATTCATTTTTAGAAGCTTCACTTCAGGATAATTTGGGAGTGATTCTGGTGAATAAAAATATGGAGAAAGAGTTTTGTATTTATTAATTAATTTAGTCATTACATCTTTTAATCTGCGAGAAATGAAATTTGATCTTGAAGGTAGTCAAACTCACTCTCATATTTATCGAGAGAATCAGGTTTTAATTCTATAGTGAGGATAGGTATTTTTCTTTCATCCCAAAGATAATGCCCAAGACTTCCAGGAAAAGTTCCAAGTCTCTTCCAAGGAAGGGCCTTCATTTTGATATGTTTTGTACGAGGTCCATCAAAATCAAGTTGTCCGTAAGGGGTGTGAATCGAGACAACCACATCAGGTTTAAACTCTTCGATATGTTTCATCACACAGCGAGTTTCGATCTCACTCCCCCCGTGAGGGCCAGGATAACGGCGAGGATTTTTCTTATGATAACCCTCCCACTGCTTAAGGGCGATATCACTCCAGTCTTTGGTTGGAAAATTGCGATTTAAGTCCACTCCATTCGCATTCATTCTCGTTTTTAATTTTGTACCATCTGGATTTAAAAGTGGAACGATTCTCCACGTATTTGAAGGTGAGAGATTTTCAAGTCTTGAAATCCATAATTGGGCCAGTCGTCCAGACTCTGGTTCATCACCATGTATCTGACCAAAAACAAGAATTTTTTTGCCAGAAGTTTTTAATGAATCTTTTTGATAATAATTAATAGCGACTCCATCCCTTGAGACACAGCCAGAAAGCTCAGTTAACTCTGCGGCACCTAATAGTGATGAAAGGAGAAGCCCAATGAATAAGTGAATCATTTATTTTATAACAGCTAATCCTAGCTGGTTCCAAAGAATCATCCCACCGTTCATATTAAAAACTTTATCAAAGCCTTGAGACTTGGCAAACATTGTCGCATTCGCAGAACGGCCACCAGAGCGACAAATAAAAAGAACTTCTTTTGATTTATCCATTCCTTTAATAAAAGTTTCTAACTCAGGCCCGAGTGTCACAAGTTTTGCACCTTCAATATGCCCAAGCTCTCCTACAAATTCATCAGCTCCTCTTACATCAATGAGAGTATAGCCTGAAAGATCCGCTGCCTCTTTAATCATAAGTGTTGGTACGCCATTAATTGTTTGAATTTCTTTGGCCATGAATTCCTCGCTTCTAGTCACTGATAATGATAAATATCATATAATATAAGCATTTTTTTAATTAAAATGAAAGATGATGCACCAATGAAGTGGGTAATTAATGAGTAAGTCTAGTTTTAAGCGAAAGAATATTAATATTATCAAATCTACGGGAGCTGCTGAGAAGTTCTCTCCCATAAAACTTCATAATTCTCTTAGACACTGTGGCCTTCCTGTAAACAAAACAAAGAGCATCGTTCAAGAAGTAACAAGACATGTTAAAAAAGGTTCTACAACTAAGGAAATCTACAGCAAGGCCTTTAAACTTGTGCGTAATGAGTCAAGCATTGCCGCTATTCATTACTCACTCAAAAGGGCCATTCTAGACCTAGGGCCATCTGGCCATGCGTTCGAACACTTAGTTTCAAAATATTTTGAAGAGCTAGGATATAGTACCCAGGTTGGAGTCCTCTTAGGTGGGGAATTTGTCAAACATGAGGTAGATGTTATTGCCCAGACCTCATCAGAAAAATACTATGTTGAATGTAAGTTTCATAATCAGGTAGGGAAAAAAAATGACATTAAAATTGCACTCTATGTAAAGGCAAGATGGGATGATTTAAAGGCGGGAGAAGATGGCTCTAATTTACTAGGATTTTATCTCGCTTCAAACACTGCTTTCACTAAAGATGTATTAGATTATGCAGCTGGTACAGGGCTCAGATTATTAGGTCTTAACGCTCCCAAAGATGAACCATTTATTGAAAAAATAAAACGATATAATCTATATCCAGTAACTTCATTAAGACGATTAAAAAAATATGTAAAAGCAGAACTCATAAAGTCTAATATTGTGACATGTAAACAGTTACTAAACGAGAAAGCCTTCTTGCTAGAACTTGGATTAGATACAAATGACATAGAATTACTTTTTAAAGAAATACATTTATTACTAGAGGGTCGACAATGAATATTACATTTTGGGGTGCTACAGACGGAGTCACAGGATCTATGACTGTACTCTCACTTCCGCAAGGAAATATTTTAGTCGATTGCGGTCTCAATCAAGGTGGTGGTGATTCTAAAGAAAAAAACCTTTTAATCCCCCCTTTTAAAGCAAGTGAAATAGAGGCCATCATTCTTACTCATGCTCATTTAGATCATTGTGGTTATATACCTAAACTAGTCAAAGAAGGTTTCAGAGGAAGTATTATTTGCACCCCTGCAACAATGAAATTGGCCAAAGTTATTATGTCAGATAGTGCACGATTACAAGAAAATGATGACAATTCTTCAGCCCCTCCGCTTTACACAACAGCTGATGTGACAGTAGCGACTTCGCTGTTTCAAACAAAGGCTTTTGAAAATACATTTAAACTCGCAGGAGCTCAAATAACCTTTAAACATGCCGGTCATATTTTAGGTGCGAGTTCAGTTCTCATCCAAACAGAAGAGAAATCAATCGTATTCTCTGGAGATCTTGGGAGATTAAATGATCCTATTATTCCTAATCCTACTCGATCACCAAAGGCAGATATGGTCGTGATGGAATCAACTTATGGGGGCAAAGAGAGAGTTGGTATTCTAGAAAATGATTCCCAACTACCATTTCCTAGTGCAACTTTTCTTCATCATAACTTCATAAGGT
>DZBG01000158.1 GCA_022729855.1 Bdellovibrio sp. | reverse complement strand
TTTTTGGATTTACTACCGGTCAAGATCTAGATCTATGGTTTGATGGATCGCTTACACTATAAATATCCGACTCCTGCGATAGCTTTGTCTTTAAAAAGTTACTGCAACACAACCTCATTTGGTGTACACTATTGTTAGCGTATAGAAATTGAGGTTGTAATGAAGTGCTATCAAAGAAACAACGAATACTTAGCATACCTAAAGGGTACTGACTTGTTACTAGTTAGCATAAATGATAATCATTCGATTCTTAAACTTAATACCGAATTTAACGATTTATGGATAGCTCTAGAACATCCAGTAGAGTGTGATCTTCTTTCATTTTTGGGAACTGAGCTACTTAGCACCCTTTTGCAAAATAATGTGTTGGTTGAAATGGAAATTGACAAGTCCCTGGTTACTATTCCTAAAGAGCAAAAAAATGTAAATCATGTGTGTCAAATCGTAGATATTGAGCCGATTGATCAATACCAAGTTTACGCCGCAGGATGGCCTTTCTCCAGTGATTCTTAACAATAGAGTATGGAACTGCAATCCGGATATTGCGAATTTGAAACTGCATTCACACCTTCAGAAATTCTCTATAGGGCACAGTGCTTTGAGCTTTTTCATAATAAATTGATACCCAACACTTTTATAAGTTCTCAAAAAAATCACCTTTTTAAAACTGATCGTTATCTTTCGAAGCACTACAGGGGGATAAATCATGGATCCTCGCGACATCTGATTCATGATTCTCATATTTTGAAAGGCATAGGAAAAAATCCTCTAACATATAGAACTGATTCAAAACATTCTGATGGAAGATTGAAAAAAGAGGAGTGTCTAAGGGAGTTTCTCTTAGCGCAAATGTTTAAAGATTTGCCATTTATGGCTTCGATACCAATGATTGGAAGGTTTGATCAGGATAATTATTTCTTGGTGCGTGAACATTATTTTCCGCGTTTGGCACAATTCGATGAAGATAATATGCCAGAATGTTTATTGTATGAACTAAAGCAAAAATTTGAGCATACGAATGTTATTGCCCTAATTTTCAATAATATCTTTGCTCCCTTTAAACATGGACTACACCATCTATCTTTCAATCTCGAAAATCTCAATATTTTAGGCCAATATCTCGATGTAGGTAGTTTTGAATTTCAAAAGCAAGACAGCGTTTGTATTTTCATTTCCACAAAGTATCCGAAAAAGAACACTCTAAACCATATTCGGGAGACGCTTGAGATTCTGCTACAATTCTGGAGTCGAATCAAGGGCTCAGAGCTTAAAATTGAACAATTCTCACTGATGATTGCAGATCAGCTTGAGATGATTTTTCAACCTCAAGATTTAAATCAAGTTTTTCAGTTATTTTGGGAAAAATGCCCACAAATTGGATTTACGAACTGGAAAAGGTTAGAATTTCAATCTAGATCACAAGTCCCATCAAGCGCAATTCACTTTCAAAAACTGTATCAGGTTTGGAATAGTGGCCTGTGAGGACAATAACCTTCTTAAGCTTAATTATTCCCGCTGCACACCACCATAGAATCGAGCTTCTCAGGCTAGAACCACTACTAATAGAACTGATTAAACATCATTCTATTTCCGTTGAAGTAATAGTCGTTTGGCACAGTTCAGCTTCTATCCTTATGGATTCAAGAATTCAAGTTATCAAAGACACGACATCGCAAAACCGTTCTCAAGTTCGAAACAAAGGCCTTAGTCACGCCTCTGGAGAATGGATAGTTTTTATGGATGCCGATATCATGTTCAAGGTGAACATTTTGAGCAATCTAATGATCCAACTGAAAAGTCAAACAAATCTCATTGCTGCCACATTGAAAATAAATACGAAAACAATCCAAGGGAATTTTATTGCCCTAAATCAGTTTTTAGAGAAAAATAAACGGCTAAATCCTATTTCACTTGGCACGCTTGGGCGGTATTTTCCAGTCCTGGATGGGGCATTCTTTATTGTTAGTTCAAAGTTTATGAAATTAACGAATTTGTTCCCTGAAAATACATTTTGGAACGAAGATATTGCTCTTACTCACGATCTAGCTCAGCATCAAGGTTACATTACGGCCTTCGAAAATATTTCCGTAACTGAAGAGTTTTATTTTCCTCAGCCCTTATACTTTTTTTATCGCTATTTTTTGTCTGGATACGGGACTTTTAAGTATAACTCCAGTGTGTGTAAACAATCTAGACTGACTTTAGTGCCATCACTTGTATTTGCTATTTTAAATCGTCTTGTTCTTGATATCAAGGATTCCCCTGATGCCTCTGCTAAGAGTATGGCTTTTTTTTTAAGATTGGCACAAATGTTAGGTTGTCTGTTGGCTTCATTTAGTAACCGATTAAAACTGAAAGAAAGACCCCTTTTTAAGGCAAAAATATTGATCGCAAATAAGCTCTACAGCTACAACGAAAAAGAAAACAAATGGTATTACCAAATTCTCCCTTAAGGAAATTAATCATCCAACAGGTGATTAATTTTTTTAAGACGCATAAAAAGAAAGACTTGATCACTTCAGTTTATGTTGTGGGTAGCCTAATCGGAGATGAACTATTTGATGACCTGAGTGACATTGATTTGGTGGTCATCACAAAAGAAGAGTCAGATTTAAATTTTGAGCTAAGATCGGAGATTTTTGAACACACCGGACGCTCGGCAGATATTTTAGTTATTTCAGAAGAAAGATTTTTGCAATTTTTTTTACCAGCAATGCCAAAATTCTGTGTCCTTATACAGCTATCCCTGAAAAACCAGCTTATCTATGGAGAGGAATTTCAGCGGCCCGTTTTTCTAGAAGAGTTTCCAGGATTTCGTTTATGCCTCTTGAAAAAACTTACTTCCTATTTCAATCTTTTGAAAAATAATCACGATAGGCATACCCAAATACCTTTTATTGATGGATTGTTCGACCATATTCAGATTAATCAAAAGGAACACTTTCTTGTGATTAAAACTCTTATAAACTATTTTATGACATTATCTGGGCTTGAACTTCTGCGGCTTGATCCGTTATTTACCCCCGTTGGAGGTAAATACTCACTTCTCAGATGCTTTATTGAGCATCCCAATGCTAGAGATAGTGAGTACCATCAACATATCCAGATCGTGCATCACCAACTTATAAACCATGGACGAATCATTCCTTTAAAATCTGCGAGCCAAATTAAATTATGGGACCCAATGGGCGAGGCATTGAATAAAAGTCACAAATTATATTTGAGTTGTGACCTTTAAGAAAACTTGTTTTTACCAGGTATAGATATGGTAATTTTTCAAGTCTAAGGACTTGATTGGTTCAGACACTGGGCTTAAAAATGCCTTAATGGAGACTAGTCGCAGCGCAATTAAGAAATTTATTAACCCTGAACTAGGGCGTGTTGCCATTTGATGGCCCCGCTTCATAATTTCAACGGTAAGCGATCCATTAACTCACGAATCTAGATCTTGACCGGCAGCAAATCCAAAAAATCCTGCTCCGTCTTCGCCAACGGCAACTTTGTAAAAACCATGTTTAAGTAATCAAATGGATCCAGGCCATTTCCTTTCGCCGTCTCCACCAAGCTATAGATATTTGCACTAGCAACGGCCCCTTCAGGCTTCACTGAGAACATCCAGTTTTTGCGGCCAATAGTGAACGGACGGATGTGACTTTCAATGTAGTTGTTATCAATTTTATAATCACCATTCGTAAAACAGTTGATTAAGTAAGACCACTCGTTCCTAGTATATTTCAACGCCCTTCCCACTAGGGAATCAGGATTCACTTTTTTTGATTGCTCAAGAATCCACTCTTCAAATTCTTGTACTATTGGCAGCGACTTCGTAAGACGTATATAAAAGCGTTTCTCCGTCGATAATCCTATAATTTCTTCTTCAATCTTATAAATCTCTCAATAGCAGTGATAATCAGTAGTTTTGTAGACTCGTAAAAGCTCACTGCAATTCTTAAATCTCTTTTATCCAAAGTCTTTCCACGAATAGCGTAATTTCATGCAGAGAATTCTGGTTTAAATTCGTCTTTTCTCTTTTCGTGATGACCATTCTTTAAAACCTCGATCACTTCTAGCTGCCTATCAGTTGATATTGTCCCTAAAGTGATATTGTCCCTAAAGTGGTGCAGGTTAGATATTGTCCCTAAAGTGGTGCAGGTTATCTGCCCCTACCGTCAGAACGTTT
>DZBG01000157.1 GCA_022729855.1 Bdellovibrio sp. | reverse complement strand
TATGAAGTTATGATGAAGAAAAGTTGCACTAGGAAATGGTAGTTGGGTTTCATAATAAGTCCTTTAAATTAGAAAAGATCATCTCTTTGAGATAAAAGTTTTTTGGCCTTTTTCTTCTCAAGAATATTTTCTGGAGTAAGCTCTGGAACAATGTCCTCTTTAGTCGCAAGAACAGTTTCTAGATCCTTTATGAATTCTTTTTTATCAGATTTTTTTGTCCAATAGAGTTCAGCTTTAAGCACTCTTGTTCCTAAGTAGTTTGGTGCAATCGTCAAAGACTCATCAAATTTTTTCCCACTCTTTTTGATATCGCCACCAGCAAACGATGAGGCCACTGCAAAAAAACTTCCCCAATATCTTGGAACTGCACCATAGAAATAATCAGGCTCTAAGCTTTCAACTTTTGAAACCATCGCTTTAATTCTTGTTTTGTATTTAAGTGCCGCTGCAATTCCCGACATCTTCGCCCATTTCCCGAGTGAAGCCGCCGTCCAATAAATAATAGGAACTTCTTTTTTTGTAAGATACTTCAAGGCTTTTTCGACATCTTCATCTTCAGTAATAGAAGCTTTAAACTCTGGGTTTAAACCCATCCCCATTTCACCGTAAGAAGCGGCTTGTTCAAAAACTTTTTTCTTCTCATCTGGATTTTCAAGATGTCCATCGGCGAGTAGATAATGCCCACGAGTGAGATAAATTAAAATTTCAAGATCTTCAGGCTTAGCTGCGTGAAGATCTTTTAAAAGATTAAGTGATTGCTGAAGTGATTCTTGAACATGTCTTCTCTTCCATAATTCCATGGCCTGCTGTTCATTAAATTTAAAATCAGCTGCTGTCATTGTTGTAGCTGTTTGGGCCTTATCCCATCCCGCTTTACGAGTAGTACAACTAGCGAGAGACAAAGCAATTAGCAAAAAACCGACGGTTTTCATAAGATACTCCTTGATCAAGATTAAAAATATTTTACTTTAGATTTGAATGCTTCTGTTAACGAAGTGTCCCAAAGCGGGCAGAAAGACCGAGAGTATACTGAGCATCATACTCAGACTCTGAGTTGCGAATCATAGTCACCCCTGCATTGATGGCCAAATTACTAGCAAAGGCCACTTGAAGACCTGCACCAGCATAAGGATTAATTGTCAGTGGACGTTTATTTGTTTCTTCTACACCAGCAGTTTTAATTGTTGTCTTTCCTTGAGAAGCCGAGCCCCCTGCTCTCAAATAAAACCCGATATATTTTCCAATGGGAAAAGTTGATCTGATTCCAAGATTAGCACGTTCGACTTTATCAGTGACTACTTGATCTGTTGCTGGATAATCATCTCTTGATGTTGAAGTATTGTATTCAGCTTCGGCTGAGAGAAGTGTCACTCCATAAAGAGCTCTTGCTCCGTACACAGCACGAGTTTTATAACGAGGAGGTTCCGGATAACGAACAAGAGATGTCTCCACACCATAAATGGGCTCCACTGTAAATTTTGCTTTTGATTCACCTTGAGCAAAAACAGTGGAAAGAGAACATAAAGAAAGAATAGCGAAAATTTTTGTGAGCGTTTTCATAAGCTTAAGTTTATCCTATCTAAAATGAGTAACCACACACCGGATAATTCTTCCTCATCTCCTAAAGAAAACCTTCATATAATGGTGCTCAATGCTCAGGATCTCTTCCTATTTCTAGACCTTTACAATGGTGAAGATATTCAATCACTGACTGAAAAAGAATGGCAAAAATTAGGCATCTCTCTCAAGGGAAATAAGTCTAAGGAGAAATGCCAAGAACTCGCCCAATGTATTACTGACAATGAAGCTGATATTGTGATGGTCTGCGAGGTGGGAGGACCAGAATCCTTAGAGCATTTCGCCAAACATTTTCTTTTTGATAAATATGAATCTTATTCCCTTCCCTCAAATTCTGATCGCGGCATTGATCTGGGTTATTTAGTAAAAAAAGATCTTCCTTTTAAATTTAAACTCAAGTCTCATCGCGACCGCTTACTTCGCAGTAAGATTTATCATTATTTTTCTCGTGATGTTTTGGAACTCGATATCAGTAATCAAAACGATGAAGTTCAAATGATTCTTTTACTCACTCACCTCAAATCAAAACTTGATATGAAAAAAGATGATTATGAAGGCAGAAGTCGCAGGCAAGTTGAAATGCGAGGAATGCTGGACCTCTATTTAGAGCTCGAACAAAAACATAATGTCCCCATATTTTTAGGGGGCGACTTCAATGGAAATGCCACTGAATTTGACACGGAACAGGAGTTTGAACAGATTTATCATCTGACTGAACTCAAAGATGTCTGTTCTTGGGAGCAATTTCCCATTGAAAAGCGTGTGAGTTATTTTCATTTTAATCGCTCAGGGAATCGTATTTCTAGCCAGTTAGATTATCTTTTTGTTCCTGCTAAGTGGAAATCCCTTATTGTGAATGGCTCAGTATGCTTTCCTCATTACAGAAACCTCTCTGGAATGCCCCTTCCTCTGCCTGATGGCCATGAAAAGAAGACCATTCTCCCTTCTGATCACTTGCCGCTCCTTGCCATTTTTAAGCTACCCGCAAAAAACATTTGAAAGCTCTGGCCTTTTTAAGCGTTTATGCTAAGTTACCAAGACTTTTATATAAACTTATTTGTGAGGACTCATGGCACAGGACAAAGATAAACTTGAAAACATCCGTATCGACATTACTGACGGCTTCGCTGTTGAAAAAGCTCTTAAGAAATTTAAAAGACTTTGTGATGCTTATGGAATCGTTAAAGAATATCGTAGCCGCGAAAGCTATAAGAAGCCTTCTGTAAAAGCTAAAGAAAAAAGAGAAGACGCTGAAAAACGTCGTAAGAAAACAAATTCAAAATCAACTCGTTTCAGTAAAAAAATATAAAAAAAAAGCCCCTCTTTCGAGGGGCTTTTTTTTTGTCTATTATTTTTTCCCTGTAATTGCGGCCAGTGCATCGGCGAGAGAATAAGTTTTCCCATCAGCATTTGGCGCCTTATCTTGCAAACTCTTATAAGCATCACGAGCAGTTGATAATTCTGCTGGAGTCAGAAGTGCTACTTTAGGACGAACTGAAGCTGGGAGAGAGTTCAGTTTTTCACCTAAGGCCACATAAAAAAGAGCAATTTCTGGATTTGTAAGAACATTAATTTTTGCAGGTGGATAATCACAGAATGGAATGAGATCACAACCACTAAATTTTGTATTCATTGAGGCGAGCACACTTCCCGCTTGAGCAAGTGTCGCTGAATCAAGTTGTTTTTGAGAGTATTGTGAACAACTAATAAAACGAGAATCTTTATCAGTGACTTTTCCTTGCTGCTGAAATGAAGCGATTGATGATTTTAAAACACCATAGGCAGCAGCACAAAACTGAGCAGGAAGTGGATTAAAAGATTCATAAGTTCCAACCTTATCTCCAATCGAAGTTGTCCCACAAAGAACTTTCCCTGCAGCACATGGCTCAGTTGGTTTTACAAAAAATAGTTTACTTGAATCCATAATCGAAACATTGGCTTTTTTAGCAGGAGGCAGAGATCCCACTCCACAAACATCATCGTAACCAGAATATTTATGCTGACTATTTTCAAGAGCGTTTAAAAGAATCGCTTTCGCATTGGCCTTTAAGCTAGATGTACACATTGTCGCTGGATCTGATCCATCCCAACAAATAGGTGCACCTTCAGCACCCATACAACCAGTACTTGCGCCTTGGCCACCACCGTAATCATTTTTTGGCCAACCATCAGCACCGGCCGTATCTAGCACACCAGGCTTATTTACTCTCCATCCTTTAAAATAATAAGGACAAGCACACGAGGCACATGTCGGATAACCAGTGGCCATTTTACATTTACCAAAACCTGTATTGCCGTTGGCATCCACTGTGGTTAAGGCCGTCCATACTTGGTCATTAGTCATTCCCTGCGCTTTGGCGAGGAGCTCCTCTCTGGTCTCAGCATAACTAGTGGTTCCAAATGATAATAAGAGCATTGTCATTAGCAATTTCAACATACGTTCATCCTTTGCTATTTATTGATACTTGATTAGTTTCGGTCTTAAACAGAGAATACCTGACTTAAGCCTTTCTTAAGGTGAGCAACATCTTAATTTCACTATAATTAAGGGGAGAACTTAGGGCGTGTCCTCATTTGCCAACCTTCATCCATATGAGGGAGCATGCAATAA
>DZBG01000156.1 GCA_022729855.1 Bdellovibrio sp. | reverse complement strand
ACCTTATGAAGTTATGATGAAGAAAAGTTGCACTAGGAAATGGTAGTTGGGTAATTTAAATCCTACAAGGGCAAAATAAACAGGTGTGAAAAAAGCAAAAGAAATTTTTGCTATAGAATCAATAGAGTCCGCGAATCTTTCTCTCTCTGCACCTTTAATTCCACCTACCACTCCAAAACCAGCGAGGAATGAGGCAAAGACAAGATTCACATCAAAAAAAGAGGCAATAGAGATATAGAGAAAAAGAATAACGAAAATATATCCTCGAGGTGAGGCCTTAACTAAAATATTTATTTTTAAATTATTTATTTTTTGAATGAGTAGTGGGGCAATAAAAAGACCCACAATCATAAAAAGAAGAGTGATACCAACATGAGAAGTAATCTCGTTAATGACTAATTCTTGGGCCAGATGGGCCGACTTCACAAGACTGGTGGCCACAGCAAGTACACCCCAAAGGATAATATCCTCAAGCACCGCTGAACCAAGAATTAAACTGGCAAATCTCGTTTGAAGGATACCAAGGTCATAAAAAATACGTGAGATGACAGGAATAGAAGTGACTGAGACTGCAATCGCCAAGATAAGGAGTGCCGACATTTCTTGGCCCGCGGTCCCTGTAATTAAGTGGAGAGGCAATAGGGAGCAAAGTCCCAAGATAAGAATAATAAGAAATGGTGTTGGGGTTCCAATACCAAGAAGCCAAGCCGTTTCTTTTTGATTCTCTTTCCCCATTAATTTTCGAGTCTCACTACCAGAGATAAACATTAAAAGAAAAAGACCTATCCAATAGATAAAATTTAAAACGACTTCTGTTTTATTGGAACCATCAATAGATTGACCTGAGATTTTATGAAAGAGTTCGGGACAGATCTTCCCAAAAACGAAGGGACCAAGAACAACACCGGCGAGGATTTCACCCACCAGACGGGGCTGCTTAATCTTCTCAAAGAGATACCCAAGACAGTGAACCGTCGCTATAAAAAGACTCAATGTAAGGGCGATGGCCCCTATTTCACTGCTAGACATGATCTCACTCCAACGACTTCACACTTTTTAATAGGCTTATCCTATAGGAGGAACGAGTCAGGAGCTGGAAATTGTAAAAATTACTAAGCATTAATCTGGGAGGGATATCTCGTGATATTAAGATTAAAAATAACAGTAAGGACCATTATGAAATTTGTAATCATGCTATCTGCTCTTATGTTTGCGCAAATGAGTTTTGCTTCAATCCGCTTGGATTGTAGTCAAAGTTTTTTTAGTGCTGATATTCATCAAACAAAAAATTTAAAAACGAAAATAGAATATAAGTGTCAGTCTGAAGATGCTGACTATGATGTGACACTTACTGGTTACTCACTCGGTATTCATGAATCTCTTGCTTCAACAGCTACTATTATTTGTCCGACTGTAAGAAAAGCTGCACTAGGAGTAAAAGAATTCACAAATAAAAAAGGCAAAGTTCGTAGAGGAACTCAAACTTTTGGTGGCGTGAATGTTGATGTAGGCATTGTCGCCGGAGTTGAAGTGGGAACATTTGCTAATGCGAAGGGTGGAATTTGTCAGTTGATTGGTCTCTCAATTCTATCATTTGGTGTTGATGTTGGTGGGGTGAAAATGAAAGTTGAGAAAGTTCAGTAGTTATTAAAAAATAATGTAAGAAAGAGTAAGAATAGATGAAAGCCGTTTTCTCCCTAGGAAAAACGGCTTTCTTGTTTTCTGACTACATTACTCAGAAAAGAGAGATTGTTGACAGCTTAATTCCTAATTGTTTTCCTATGGTATGAAAAAAAATATTCTGCCTACACTGATTACAATACTCTTTTCATTTAATGTTTTGGCTCAACAAACTGAAGATATAAATGTCTTTAATAATATTGCCATTGAATCATTGAGTAAGGGACTTGAGGTCCATGAAGGGCTCTTTGATTTTTTTAGAAATCATCCCTGTGAGCTTGGAGTAAAGAAGGACTGTCAAAAGCCATTATCTAGTGCTGATATTGCCATCATGAAAGAGATGCTCTTGGATCTTGAGGCATGGAGAGTGGATACTTTTGAAAACTTGATCCCTGTGGCCGATGTTCTAGAGGGAAAACCAGCAGAAATCCGTTACGGAGATGCTCATAAAGTAGAATTAAAAAAACGTTTTGATTATACCCTTTTCAAATACGTAGAATATTTTGATGTCACTTACAATCCAGCAGATCTTGAATCTCGAAATTTTATTCAAAAAGAAAGAGTTCATATTGCGATCAACCTTTTAGTTTACGACAGCTTTTTTCGCTTGGCCGATATTTTATCTAAGGCAAAAAAGATTAGAGAAATTTTGGAATACGATATGCCAGAAGTGAAAGGTCTTTTAAATAAGACTTACAGTTTGGCGATGGATAAAGAGCGCTGGGAAAAAACGCGTCTTGCTATTGGCTTTTTAGATGATGAGCAAAAACTTCGTGGAACTTCAGGACAGTCAACAGAAGAAGGCTATTTCCATCAGTATATTCAGTCATCTTTTATCGCCGGAAGAATGCGTGAGAATGATGTCTATTACCGTATCGTGAATGTTTTATCGATGGACCGTCAATTATCGCAGACAAAATTTTTTGAGACGATGAATAAGATTGTTGGAAACTTAAGTAAGTTTTTTGGCAACACTGTTGGTCAAGTACAGTCTAGAGATGGAAAGCTAAAAGTTTTGGCAGAAGATAAAAATCAAATGGCAAAAATGAAAGGTGAGCTTCATCCACTGGATGTTTTTCTTGAAAAGACTCCCTTTAGATTAACCGATCGTTTTATTCCTGGATATTATGGACATGTGGCGATTTGGCTCGGAACACCAGAAGAATTAAGCTCAATGACAGTTCATTATAAAGGAAAAGAGATTCCTCTTCTTTCTCACCCTGATGTGATTCCTCATCTTGATCGTTTGTCAGAAGGGAAAATGATTGTTGAGGCCCTTCGTGAGCCAGGTGTGACGTTAAATACGTTTGAGCATTTTCTGGATATTGATGATCTCTTGATTCTCAGAAGAAAAAATATTGATTCTCGAAAAATCGGTGATTATGTTTTAAAAACTATCCAGCAAGTAGGAAAACCTTACGATTTTAATTTTGATATTGAAACGGAAAGAGAGATCGTTTGTTCTGAACTTGTTTATATTGTCTTTAATGATCAAGAATGGCCTATAGAGCGCGAGTTTGGCCGTTATACAATTAGTCCAGATCATGTGGCATGGAAGGGAGCGACTTCATACTACGACACAGTGATGATCTATGTGGACGGCAAAGAGATTCCTCACTCTCGTGCAGTACCTAAGCTTCGTGAGTTACTAGAGCTTCCTGGTGGGATTGCTGATACAGAATTTGCTTTGGATTATTTATCCTTACAGCGCCAGAACTCGGTTCCATCTAATTTCCGCTGAGGAGTTGGGTAAAAAAGAAGACATTCTTTTTTTAGCTGATGATTGATAGCTGTATAGACATAGGGATTATTAAATTGTTTGCTGGTGTTATTCCAACCAGTGAACATAAAAAAATCAGACTCATCTTTAAAAAAACTCTTCCATTGTGACTTGTGATAAGTCAGTGAAGGCATAATTTCAAAACCCTTAAGTGTATAACTCAACCAAGGATTCATATCTTGGTCTTGGTAAATATACTCATGGCCTGCAATGGTCACTTTGCCTACCTCGCGGTCAATTTTCTCTGCAACACTTTTAAAAATAAAACCATTGGCCAGGAGTTCGACTTCGCTTGTGAGGTATTGGCTCTCAATGACTTCTTTGGCAGTGGCACTATTAAAATCGTAGAGCTGAATAATAAGCTTATCTTTAAAAGGGTCATTTTCTTTTTGAAACAGAACCGCAACGGTGTTGAGATCAAGCTTCACTGCCATGGGTTTTGAGCAAAGAGATTTTTTTCCTTGGAAAAACTTATAGCGGCCTAGGCGTTCTGAATTGATCGGGAGTAGCGAGTAATCTTCTTGATCAATATGAAAAATATATTGCCCATAACCTGCCTCTTTCCTTTCAATTGATCGACCGTCACCACGGATTTGGATTTCAATGGTTTTATTTTTGAAATGGCAGAAAGCATTGTCTCTTGTGAAAGTTTTTTCTGAAAGATTGCGTGCCTCTACAGTTGGTGCTGCGTAGACCGAAGAAAGGCCAAGAAAGGATAATAAAAGAATTAAGCGAATCATAATAAGACACCTACCATGAATGGAGCTTCTTGTCCTTGGACTGTGTAGGAATTATATAAAATTAATCCCTCAAATGAGAGTAAAAATGAGTTTTTATTCTCTCCTAGGGCGTGTCCTCATTTGCCAACCTTCATCCATATGAGGGAGCATGCAATA
>DZBG01000155.1 GCA_022729855.1 Bdellovibrio sp. | reverse complement strand
TGAAATCAGCAACTTAAATGTGGAGTTGCACTAGGAAAAATTTTTCGGGTTATCTTTTGGAGAGGAATTTAACCTATTAATGGTTATTATTTTTTTAGTGGGCTCAACTGTACTCTCTCTTTTGGCCAATGGACTTGCAGCAAGGCTGGCGGGATTTAGAAAAAGAGACATTATCAACTTGGCCATCACAACCAATGCCCGTGGTGGGCCCGGAATTGTGCTTGCCAGTGTGGCCTTTGAAGCGGGCATTATTAACTCTGCTTTCTACACAACCTTAGTTATTACAGCGATTGTGACCTCACAAATTGCTGGAAGCTGGCTCCGATTTGTTCTCTCAAAAGGATGGCCTCTCCTAGCAACCAAGGACTAGTTCCTTACATTAAAAGAAATAAGGCCAGTGTCACAAAGACACTAGTTAAATCAAATACTTATAATCGCGTAAAAAATACAATATTCTCGCGCAAAAGATAGAAATCTTATTTTGTTCGTGCTATCAAACTTAAGTTAGACAAATAATACGAAGGATAAATATATGCTTAAATCAGCTAAACTCTCATGCCTAGTTGTACTGATGGCCACTCAATCAGTTTTTGCTCAAACGCTTAACGATAGTATTCAAAAATACGGTGAACATGTTCACAAGTCTTATCAAGAAACACTCGCAAGAGGTCAGGCCTTAAAAACTGCTCTTCATAATTTCACTGAAAATCCATCTGTGATGACTCAGTTTGCAGCGAAGAATGCATGGATCTATGCACGTGAAGCTTATGGGCAAACAGAAGCCTTTAGATTTTATAACGGTCCCATTGACCGTGATGGAGGACCTGAGGGACTTCTTAACTCATGGCCACTTGATGAAGCCTATATCGACTATACAAAAGATGGTGCTCAGTCAGGAATCATTGGAAACACAACAGAATTTCCTGAAGTCACAAAAGATCTTCTTATTTCTCTGAATGAACTTGATGGAGAAAAAAATATTTCAACTGGTTATCACGCTATTGAATTTTTACTTTGGGGACAAGACTTTTATGTTGATGGCCCAGGACAACGTTCATACTTAGATTATGTTGATGCTCCTAATGCTCAAAGACGTGCTCAGTATTTAAATATTATTGCTGATCTTTTAGTAGAAGATCTCTCAGGCCTTGAGTCTGAGTGGAGAGCTGACCAAAATAATTACCGTCAAGAATTCACAAGCCTAAAAGATACGGCGGCTCTTAAAAAGATTTTATCAGGTGCAATTTTCATGGCCGGAGACGAGCTTTCTGGTGAGCGTATGTATGTGGCCTACGACTCTCAAGGGCAAGAAGATGAACACTCTTGTTTCTCTGATATGACCCATATGGATATCCAGTGGAATTATTGGGGAGTTGAAAATGTTGTCAATGCTTCAGGTATTCTTGAGCTCCCTCAAGTGAAGGGAACACCAGTTGCTGCTCGTGTAAAAAATCGTCTTTCATCAATTCACAATCTTCTCACAACGATCCCTGCTCCCTTTGACCAAGCAATTGCTAATGAAAATGGTCGAGAGATTATTCTTCATTCTGTTGAAGAGCTAGAAGATCTTGCTAAAGACTTAGTTGAAGTTTCTGTGCTTCTTAATGCAAAAGTTGATTACTAAGATGAAAAGAGTCCCCCTTCTTCTCCTCATTATCTTCGGTACAATCTCATTTGCCATGGCCAATGAGGAGTTCCCAGGTGGGACAGGCTCGACTTCGGATTTTTCAGTTCAAGCTTTTAGTCATCCCATGAGTGGGACTAGAGGTGAACTCCGCCGTGACTTTAACGTCGGAAATAGTTTTTTTAATAATGTTTGGACAGCGTCTCCTTCATCAACAACTCTCCGAGATGGACTAGGTCCTATTTATAATGCTGTCTCTTGTAGCTCATGCCATTTTAAAGATGGCCGTGGCCGTGGTCTTCCTGACAATGAAGGTCCAGTGGATGTCTCACTTCTTTTTAGACTAAGAATAAAAACTTTGGGTAGCGGCAGAGATGTCATCCCTCACCCAGTCTATGGTGGTCAATTTCAGCCTCAATCTATTATGGGTGTAAAAGCTGAAGGGACTCCTGTTGTTAAGTACGAGAGAATCACACTGAGTTATAACGATGGTCTCTTTGCAGAAATCCTTAAACCTATTTATGAGTTCATTAATTTAAATTTCGGTCCATTGGGTGAGAATACCATTGTCTCACCAAGAGTGGCGCCTCAAATGATAGGTCTGGGCCTTGTTGAGGCGATTGATGAAGCTGATATTCTTGTTAACGAAGATCCTCTTGATGCTGACGGTGACGGAATCTCTGGACGCGCTAATCACGTTTACTCAGTGGTTGAAAATAAAGCAGTCCTTGGAAGATTTGGCTGGAAGGCCGGAAAGCCAAGCTTACTAGAGCAAAATGCGTCTGCTTTTAATGGAGATATCGGGATCACAAGTCCTTTGTTTCCATATGAAGATTGCACTGATGCTCAAGCAGACTGCAAGGCCAATACAACTGTTGAAGACATTGCCATGGATCGCCTGAACAATGTGACAACTTACTCACAACTCTTAGCAGTTCCTGTGAGACGTGACTTTACTAAAATTGAAGTGAATAAAGGTCGCCAAGTTTTTTATTCTATCTCATGCACCAAATGTCATACTCCTAGTTACACAACAAGTGCCAACGCTCCTTTAGATATTTTAAAAAATCAAAAAATTTATCCCTACTCTGATTTTCTTCTTCACGATATGGGTGATGAATTAGCTGATGATAAAGAAGAATTTTATAATGAAGAAGAAGCCACTACTCGTGAGTGGAGAACTCCTCCTCTGTGGGGAAGTGGTCTAGTCCATGCAGTGAATGGACATACACGCTACCTTCATGATGGAAGGGCCAGAAGTCTAGAAGAGGCGATCCTCTGGCACGGCGGAGAAGGACAAAAAGCAAAAGATGAGTTTATGAATCTTTCAAAAACTGATCGAGATAATTTAATCGAATTTTTAAATAGCTTATAAATAAGGGGACATCTTATGAAACTACTTCTTCTTGTAGTAGCACTACTTTCAACTTCAGCTTTTGCTCAACAAGCATGGACTGAGACTTTTAAGCTTCCAGAAGGAACAACCTATCGTGCGCGCGCTGCTGGATATGATTGTGGAACATTTGGCTCAACTTATGTTGCTGCCCCAGAAAGTTTTAAATCAAAAGGAATTGAGTTCAAACAACTTTCGGCCGACAAAGATTTAAATAAGTTTTTATTTGAAGCTGTTTATCCAAGTTCAGAAGGCAAAGAATGTATTTACGGAATTTTTCTAGATAGAAACCGTGATGATAAAACTCTCGATTTCACTCACTCCCTGATTAAAACGGAAGAAGGTCATGAAGGTTTCTGCCAAGAGACAAAAAACTTCATTGATACAGAGCTTCGTTCAGTCGCCTATGAAGGTTCAAAACGTGGTCTTCGTTATGTGGCCGTTGAAATCGTCAAAGAGACAGCTAACGATGTTTGTGACACAGGTAGTGTACGCGTTGTTTTTGACCGCAGATTTGTTGAATAATTCACTCTCCTACTAGTATTTACTCTGTCCGATAATCAGTTATGATTAAAGGACGGAGTAATACATGATTCAAAGATTAGTTTTCGCCCTTCCCATCTTAGGGATTATCCTCGAAATTTTATTTAAAACCATCTCGCACGCTTATGGTGACACTGGACTTGTGATCTTCATGAGTACATGGATGGTGAGTTGGTGGATTTTTGCCATTGCTCCATTAGGTGCCACTTCTCTTATCCCATTGTTCTTTCTTCCATCATTCAACATCCTTCCCATTAAAACAGTCACTCCCTTCTATTCAGATTCGATGATCTTTCTTTTTCTTGGAGGATTTATTCTGGCCCGAGGACTTGAGAAGACTGAACTCAGTGAGCGTTTTGCTTTAAATGTTTTAAAATTCACAGGTAGATCAGATACTGGGATCGTGGTCGGTTTCACCATTGCCACATCTCTTCTGAGTATGTGGATCAGTAATACGGCCACTGCAATTATGATGATCCCTATTGCAGCATCAGTTCTTAAATTTCTTGATAAGAATACTGAACATAATGAGATGGATATAAAAAATATCTCTACAGTTATCTATTTATCTATTGCTTACTCAGCAAATATTGGTGGAACCATGACTCCCATTGGAACTCCTCCCAATGTGGTTTTCCTTGGATATCTTGAAAATATTTATCATATTCAAATTGATTTCTGGAAATGGGGACTCATTATGATTCCCACTTCAATTGTCTTCTTAATTTTTCAAGTTATTGTTCTCAATAAACTTTTTAAATACCCCGAAAAATTTTTCCTAGTGCAACTCCACATTTAAGTTGCTGATTTC
>DZBG01000154.1 GCA_022729855.1 Bdellovibrio sp. | reverse complement strand
TTTTGACTTAAATTATGACCTAAAGTGTGTCGATTGAGCCCGGACAGCACACTAGGTTAGCTTTCTACTTAGTTCAAGGCAAATCAAAACCACTTTTTAACGCCTAATGTGAAATATGTTACGGCTTCTTCATGGGTGATAACTCCTCCCCCAGCAAAAACATCATCAAGATAGTTTTTCGTCATATCAGAGAGGCTATAATTTACTCGCCCACCCAAATCAAGATTGAACTTACTTCCTTCGGCCCAAAACTGAGTCCCTAATAGACCTTCAAGAGAAAATTTTTCAGCGATCTGGTAAATAGGATTAACTCTCGCCACTCCTACAAAGAATTTATCATCCGATGAATGATCAAGATAAACTGTGGCCCCAGCTTGAATATTAAGCTTAAACTTTTCCGCCTTTAAAAATTTGTAATTAAGCATGGGAAGAACCGTTGTCGTATTCCCCCCTCCACTTTGAGTAAGATAGAGACCACCAATCTCTGCCCCTAATTTTGAATGACTCTGAGCAAAGGCGATTGAACTGACAAATAAAGCGCTTATAATGAAAATCATTTTCATTTTTTTATCCTTTAATAAATTATTATTGTTCGACACAAACAAGAACACCAATCCCCATGCAATTAGTTCCCACTACTCTGATGGCGGTCGAATCCAATGCTGTATTCACCCCTTTCTCACCGTTGGCGACATCAGACGACCAATCAAGACAATTTTGAGCATTATTGACAGTCCAGTCGGCTGCAAATCCTGACCAATGATCATCTATCCCAGCTGTCGTAAATGAATTTGTGAGTGGGAAATTGAAGATTGCATTCGCAGTAGTTGTTCCAATCACTGCTCCTGCATCGTTTTTATAAATTGTATTTGGTTTTAAGACCCAATCAACAGCACCAGAGCCACCGACATTGGGATGGCGTAAGCTACTTGCAATCATCGCCTTGAATCCAGGAAAATCAGTATTGCAAATTGTATCTGCAAAACTAATCCCTTCACTCGCAGATGTCGCCCCATTAAAAGTCCCATCGGTAGTATGAGTTGTGACGGAAATGGTTTTGGGTGCATTAGATGATTTCTTATCCACATCTAAACCTTTCCCACATGAAATCAAACAAGAGCATAAAAATAGAAAACAACAAACCCTAAGTACCATCATGGTCTCCTTCAAAAGATAGATAAACCAATGATGACAGATATTGGGATAGAGCTTGTCCTCCTTAAGGATGACAAGCTCTAATAAAAAAAAGACCTACTAATTTGCTTTATTTGTTTTTTGCTTTCTGAAGCTTCTTATAACTTTCAATGAATTTAAGATGTTTCTCAACCCCTTCAAGTTTCATATTTGTCGCAGGAAGGTTGTAGAACTTAACCTCTCCCTTCACACTTCCAGCAGCAGCATCCATGATTTTCTGTCCATACATACGAACTAAGTTTGGAAGATAGTCTGAAAGCTCAAGCTCATCGTTAAGGGCAATATCTAAAACAATATTGAGGGCCTGATAGAATTTCTTACGCTCTGGTACATTATTGCTAAATGTAGAAAGCTGCTCAACTAATCCCTTCGCCTCTTCAAAATTTTGAAGAGAGAGATAAGAGAGGGCCTTCAGTTCACCAATTGTTAACTGGCCCCATGTTGATGTTTCATCAAAGGCCACACCAATGAGTTCCGAGATTTGAGTGTAATTATCAATTTCGCTTTCTTCTAACTTATTAACAAGCTCAGTGAGCTCTTTGGGTTTTAAAGAGTGAAGATTTAAAATACCAGCTCTAAAATTCAAAGATTTATTATGATTGTCCCAGACAAGCTCTTCTGGAAGATAGATCTCAGAATAATTAGGGACAAGAATGCGCGTGGCCTTTGCTCCTAGCTCTTCAAAATCAGCGATATAAACATCTTTCTCCATTTCCTTTAAAATACCCATAAGATAATTAAATTCTTGTTCCGTGGTTCCAGAGAAATTCCAATCAGCGAATTCATAATCAGGCTTATCACTGAAAAACTTCCACGAGATCACTCCCGTTGAATCAATAAAGTGGTCGATAATATTATTATGCTCTTTGACCGCAAACTCATTAAATGTTGGTGGAATGAGATCATTCATCCCCTCAAAGCTTCGCCCCTGAAGAAGTTCAGTCAGCGTTCGCTCAAGGGCCACTTCAAAATTCGGATGGGCACCAAAAGAGGCAAAGACTCCTCCATTACGAGGATTCATTAAAGTGACATTCATCACAGGGAATTTCCCACCAAGAGAAGCATCTTTAACGAGTACTGGGAAACCTTGCTCCTCAAGTTTTGCAATTCCTTCCAGAATTTTTGGATAACGTGCTAGAACTTCCTTTGGAACATCAGGAAGAGCTATTTCATTTGTTATAATTTCATTCTTTACGGCACGCTCAAAAATTTCAGAGAGGGCCTGAACCCGGGCCTCATGAATCGTATTTCCAGCACTCATCCCATTACTCACAAAAAGATTAGCAATGAGATTGACTGGGATATAAACTGTTTCTTTATCTGACTGACGAGTAAATGGAAGGGCACACACTCCACGCTCGGTATTGCCTGAGTTAGTATCGTAGAGATGAGAGAACTTAAGCTCTCCCTCATTGCCATAAATATCCTTAAGATATTTATCCATGAGATCTTTTGGAAGTGAATCCTTGGGACCAGCTTTAAACCACTTCTCCGTTGGATAATGGACAAAGCTTGCTTGCGCAATTTCTTCACCCAAATAATAATCACTATAAAAATAGTTAGTACTTATTCTTTCAAGATATTCACCAAGGGCAGAGACCAAGGCCGCATTCTTAGTGGCTCCTTTCCCATTAGTAAAGCACATTGGAGAATCAGCATCACGGATATGAACTGACCAAACATGAGGAACAGGGTTTCTCCAAGAAGCCACTTCAATTTTAATTCCAAGACTCTCAATGAGGCCTGAAAGTTTAAGGATTGAGTCCTCAAGTGAGGAATCTTTTCCTGTGATGATCGTTTTTGAACTAGTAAGATCAATCCCTTCAAAAAGAAGGTTTGAATCTCTGGCCTCTAAGTTTTTAGGATTGATTTTAAATTCTGGATTATTCTGAATCACTCGTTTCACTGTACAGCGATCCATGGCCTTAAGAATTCCCTCACGGTCATGATCAGAAATCCCCTCAGGTAAGGCAATTTCAATACTGATGGTTTGGTTATAGCGATTCTCTGGATCAACAATATTATTCTGAGTCACCTTAATATCTTCCGTCGGAATATCACGGGCCACACAATAAACTTTTACAAAATAAGCTGCACATAAGGCCGAAGAGGCCAGGAAATAATCAAAGGGGCTAGGGGCCGATCCATCGCCCTTATAGCGAATGGGTTGGTCAGAGATAACGGTAAAGTCATCAAAGGCGGCTTCAATTCTAAGATTTTCGAGGAAACGTACGTTAATTTGCATAGGTGTATTTAGCACTTCAGTAACGGTGTTCACAGGGGGACGATGTAATTTTTTCATTCTGAGGCAAAAGAAATGCCTCACCTCTAAAACACAGGGTTTCAATATGTTGCCTCATCAATAAGTGGCTTTTTTCCTGAAAAGTGCAAAGACTTTGCGTTAGTATTTTATAGCAAAGAAATAAGAGATTTGTTATTTATCGCCAATGACAAACAAGAACTATCATACCACCAAGCTCATCAAGGAGCTGAAGTCTCGTATTCAGAAGAATGCCTCTTATTCGATAAGATCTTTTGCTCGTGATTTAAAGATTGATTCTTCAAGTTTAACCTCAATCATTGCTGGAAAAAGAAAGATCCCCAAGTCAAAAATTGATTCCATCGCTGAGAAGATTTCATCAACAAAATCAGAGTTAGAATCCTTTGCCAAGAGTGCATGGCTTGAACATGTCACTCTGTCAGGAATAAAAAAAGAAGTTCAAAAAGGTAAAAGAGAAATCATTAATGAAGACGATTTTTCGGCCATCGCAGATATCCAAACATATACCCTGCTCTCACTTCTTGAGCTTGATAATTTTAAATACGACAAAAGCTGGATCAAAAAAAAGATAAAGATTGAAGACTCCAAACTGACTAAAATTATCAAGACACTTACTGATAAAGGAATTATCAAGAAAGAAGGTCAAAATCTTGTGAGAGTGAAAAGCAGGATATCAACCACAGACAATATTGAATCTAAGTATATAGTCAAACATCATATGGATACTCTTGATTTGGCCAAGAGCAAATGCCTGCAGCTCTCACCACAAGAAAGATATTTTTCAACACTCACCATCCCTGCAGATCCAGAATCCATTGAAGAAGCAAAAAAACTTATTATGGATTTTGAAGATAACCCAACTACCATTTCCTAGTGCAACTTTTCTTCATCATAACTTCATAAGGT
>DZBG01000054.1 GCA_022729855.1 Bdellovibrio sp. | reverse complement strand
AATCAGCAACTTAAATGTGGAGTTGCACTAGGAAAAATTTTTCGGGATTTATAATAAAGACACAAATGCAGAGTGGAGAATCCAGCTTTTCTGGCCACTTAAATTTGCTTATCTCATTATTGATTTAGCAGATGATTATTCTTATACGGTAATTGGTGTTCCAGACAGAGGCTATGTGTGGATCATGGCCCGAACAAAGACAATGGATGAAAAAACTTATACCGAAATTATAAGTCGTTTGAAGAAACAGAATTATGATGTTTCACTTATTCAGAAAGTTCCACAGCAGATTTAGCTTTATAATCACAGTGATACGGATAACCTAAATTTTCCCAGTAATAAGTTTGATTTTCTTTAATCGTAAATCTGGCATTCCCGTCAGAGCAGATTCCCTCTTCAGTGCAAGGATACAGATAAGGTCCCATACTTCCGCACCAACCGACATACTCTACTTTAAGAGCTGTCACGACTTCACCAGTCTTATAAACACGAACTTGTTGATCGCAAATATTCTCATCTTGAGGACAGTGATAGAGACCTGAGTTCAAAGTGAGGGCGAGAAGAGTTTCAATCATTATTTAAGCCACTCATAAAGGTGATAGTGCTCAGCACTCATTCCTAACTTTTCATAAACTTTTTGCGCCTTCTCATTTGTTTTATCAACATAAAGACGAAGTCCACGAAGTTCACTTTCCGGGTTATTCACAATATCTACGAGATATTGATAAAGCATTTTGAAAACCCCTTGAGAGCGATACTCAGGCAGAACATAAACAGAATGAATCCACAGAACAGTTCCATTACGCCAGTCACTCCATTCAGGAATGGTGAGCAAACAAGCAATAACGTTTCCATTATCTTCGGCCACAAAGTATTTTCCTTTTTCAGGAGAATCAAATACGGCCAGAACACCCTTTCCCACTGTTTCAGGATCAAGTTTTAAGTTCTCTGTTTCTAATGCCATCTTTATTTGAAAATCGGCAATAGTATCAGCATCAAATAATAATCCTACTCTTGTCTTAATACTCATTAGCTCAGTACTCCACGCACTCGTTTAGAAAATTCACGTACGGCCTCAGGCATACTCATCCCTTGATCAAGATAAGCACGAAGCTCAGCAGCTTGCAGATAATCACTCATTTGATCACCAACATCTTCTTGAGTCTTCACAGGGGCCACGCCACTATTTTCAAGTTCATCAGCAAACTTATTGAGTTCATCAATAGTATGTTGTTCTGCCAAAGTTTTAATTGATTTAATATCCATAAAACCTAAGCCTTCATCTTTTGAACAAACTCTCTAAAAGCTTCTTCTTTCGTTGTATTCACAAGATCAACTGGCTCGCCATTTTTAAAGAATCCAATACTCGGAAGTCCTGGTAGATCAATCATTTCTTTAATCTTAGGATTTTTTTC
Organism: Bdellovibrio sp.; assembly: GCA_022729855.1. Lineage (GTDB taxonomy): Bacteria > Bdellovibrionota > Bacteriovoracia > Bacteriovoracales > Bacteriovoracaceae > DZBG01. The sequence continues at coordinate 16,382 of DZBG01000054.1, read as the reverse complement.
CACATCGATTTTAACAATCATGATGCCTTCTTCGGCTGCGACTTTCGCAAACATCGGAGCACTCATACGACAAGCCCCACACCAAGAAGCGTAAAAATCCACAAGAAGAGTTGGCTCTTTTTCTACTAACTCAAAAATTGTATCGTCATTAACTTCAGTTATTCCGCTCATGTATTTCTCCGTTAAAAAATTATTCGTAATGAATCGAGAGAGAGTTCTGCATTATCAATTGCTTTCAACATAACATTCCGGTGATGCTTCAGCATCACAATATCTTTTAAGCTCACTGTAGGGTTAACCTCTCTCAAGCTTTCAAGACGGGTGATTTCTGAATCCATATTCTTCAGCATTTCCTCGCGAAACTTATCTTTATATTGCTTTGCACGAGGCAGACAGTATTCTTTACTCTTTTTGATACATTCCTTTACAAAATCTCTCGGAATATCTTTCATTCCGGCCTTCTTCTCTTCAGGTATCGTCACCACTTCTTCATCAATCATCTTCTTAGGAATCTTCGTTGTGAGATCTTGAAGCTTACTATTAATGATCACGCGAAGCGGAGTGGGAGGGAAATATTTTTCAAGACCCAATTTTTTATCGGCTACAGCACTGAGGACAAAATATCCTTCAAATAAAAATGGCTCTCTCGCTTTTCCGATCCAAGTTGCAATCGTACAATTGCCCATTTCTTTTGATTGAATGAACTCCATAATTCCCGTGACCATAGGGTGATCCCAAGTGAGGTAGCTCATATCATCACGAAGACGTCCGATATCACGCTTAAAAGTAATAGGCATTCCTTCAGGAGGCAGAGCTGGAAAATACGGAAGATACATATTGTCCCCTGGGCGGACATAAAACGTATTCTCGTCTAAGTCTTCCACATCAACACCAAGTCTCTCAAAAATTGAGATCATGAAATTTCGAAGTTCAGATACATCATCATGAAGTTTAAGTTCTTTCATCAGAACTTCCGCTTTTCCGTAATTAAATGAATTCAGCTCTACTAACTTATCCTGACCATCTTCAAGACGATCTTCAATTTCTGCATGAAGCTCTTGAGTTTTTTTCACAAATTTTTTGAGATCTTTCTCGTCCATTTTATCTTCAGCTGTTTGGGCCAGAAGAGCGACTAACTCTTCTCTCACTGTGGCGTAAAGCTCAGTTGCTCCACGAGGAGAAGATTCAAAAGCATTTAATCCTTCGTGGTACCACTTCATGAGAACCTCATCACCTGAGTTTTCAAGATATGGCACATGAATTTGAACATCATTTTTTTGGCCGATACGATCAAGACGTCCAATACGTTGCTCAAGGAGATCAGGAAGTTTCGGTAAATCAAAAAGGACTAAGTGTTTAGCAAACTCAAAGTTTCGTCCTTCTGATCCAATCTCCGTTGATAAAAGAATATTAGCTCCATCAGGATCAGCAAAATAAGCGGCTTGACGGTCACGATTGAGAAGATTCATTCCAGAATGGAAGAAAGCCACCTTCACTGTTGATTTATCTTTAAGCTCTTTTTCTAGCTCTACTACAACTTCTTTATCGTGGCAGATAAGAAGGGTTTTATCATTTTTAGTTTTATCCAAAAATCCAACAAGCCATTTTACTTTTTCCTCAAATATTTTCTTTTCAGGATTTTTAGCTTTTCCAATACTTATTGGATAAGGATTAAAAATTCTTTTGGGGAAGAATTCGTTATAGGTCGCCATATTCTTTCGTGTGTTTCTGAAATAGATTCTTCCTGTTCCATGTTGATCAAGAAGAATTTGTAGGGCCTTCGATTTCTCCTCTTCGGTTGAAACTTTGAATCCAACTTTCTCCATCATCACTTTATTAAGCTTTGCTGAGAGATCTTTTTTCGAAAGAAGAGATTTCGCCAGTTCTGAAATATCCCCATAAGTCGTTGTCTCTTCCACAAACTGGTTATAGTCATGGAAGCGATCCGGATCAAGAAGATGCAGACGAGCGAAATGTCCGGCGAGTCCTAAAATCTCAGGAGTTCCAGAGAGAAGAAGCACACCATTTGTTTTCTGAGATATGGAATAGACAAAATCATACTCAGGCGATGAGCGATCAGGTGACCAGCGAAGCTGATGGGCCTCATCAACCACAAGTTGATCCCATTCAGTATTCATTGCATGAAGCATCACTGATTCTTCTTGCATAAGATATTTTAACGAAGCCACATAAAGCTGACCATCTTCAAAAGGGTTCTTCCCTTTCTGCAATTTCGTATCATGGTTAATCGTTGTAAACGATAATGAAAATTTACGAAGCATTTCCACGAACCACTGATAAACCAGTGAATCAGGAACTAGAATTAAAACTTTTGAAACCCGTCCAGTTAAAATCAATTGGTGGAGGATTAGGCCTGCTTCAATTGTTTTTCCAAGACCTACTTCATCTGCCAGAAGAACTCTTGGGCGAGCACGCGACACAACTTCTTGGGCCACATAAAACTGATGAGGAATAAGTGAGAGCTTAGGCCCTTGAAATCCACGTATTGGTGAAATAAATTGCTTGCGTTGATTTAATAAAACATCGTAGCGAAGTTTAAATAGTTCATTTGAATCAGTTGTTCCTGCAAAAAGGCGCTCTTCAGGACGTGAAAAAGAAAGATTATCTGAAAGCTGAGTTTCAATAAGCTTTTTGCCTTCTCCTTCATAAACAATGAGTCCATTAATCTCTGATTTAGATTCAACAATAAATGTCTCCCCCTCACCAGACTTTACTTCATCACCTTCGTTAAACTCAATTCGGCGAAGTGGTGCTGTCTGCAACCCATAACGACGGTCAACTTTGGCCGCAGGAAAAAAACAGATCACAGTTTTACTTTCAACTTCTACAATCACTCCAAGTCCGAGTTCTGGCTCAGATTCAGAGATCCAACGTTGTCCTACTAAAAACGACTTCATTTCTTAATACCTTCTTCTAATTTTCTAGGGATTAAATATAGCACTCTTCTCTCAAACTGGCCCTCATTCTTGTTGTCCGAGTTGAATTGTTGGATATTAAATGTTCTATCGACTAGCCTTCGACTTTTATGCGAATATTTATCACTACATAAAAATATAACCTATGGATTTTATATGAAGCTATTTTTTTACACTCTGCTCATCTCACTGATACTAAGTTCAACTCTCTGGGCCAAAGATCTTAAAACTGGTGTCTGGCGCTTTGAGATTCGTCAAGCTCAAGCGGTGATCCCCTTTCTTATGGAGATCAATTTTAATGGAAAACGCGTTGAAGCTATTCTTTATAACGGTAAAGAGAAAATCGATTTAAAAGATATTATCTATGCAGGAAACAAACTCAGCATTCCACTGCAACTTTATGAAGCAAGTCTTGATCTCACTGTCGATTCTCCTGATTCAATTTCTGGCGTTTGGACACGTCATAATAAACGTCCAAAACAAACAATCACTGTAAACGGTAAACACGGAATTAATGAAAGATTTTTGGGAGAAAAAAAACTAAGTACGATTAATCTTAGTGGTAAATGGTCAATGACTCTCACTGAAACCGATGGAAAATCAGAAGCAGCTATTGGAATATTTAATCAAAATGGAAACTACGTCTCAGGAAGCATCTTAACTCCAACTGGAGACTACCGTTTCATTGAAGGCTTTGTTTCAGCTAATCAAATTGAAATGGCCACATTTGACGGAGTTTATAACTTTCTTATCAAGGCCAGTGGGAATGCTGATAAAATTGAAGGAGAAATCCTTTCATCAAGCAAAACTAAGTTTGTGGCTTTCAGAAATGAAGAGGCGAAACTTCCAGATGCTTATGCTCAAGCACAGATCACTAAAATTGATTTCAACTTTCCAGATCTTAGTGGAAAAAAGATTTCACTTAAAGATCCACAATTCAAAAATAAAGCCGTTATCATTCAGATTTTTGGATCTTGGTGCCCGAACTGTATCGATGAAGTAAACTTTCTTATTCCTTGGTATAAAGAGAATCAGAAACGCGGAGTTGAAATCGTTGCTCTTTCATTTGAGAGATCATTCACTGATGACGATGCAAAAAGACAGCTTATCCGTTTTAAAAAGAAAAAGAATCTACCCTACACGCTCCTTTTAGCAGGAACAACAAGCGATGATAAGCCGATGGATAAAATCCCCGGTCTGAAAAACTTTGCGGCATTTCCAACGACTATCTTTCTTAATAAAAATCACGAAGTCGTAAAAGTTCACTCAGGATTTACAGGCCCAGGAACAGGATTGTACTACGAGGCATTTAAAAAAGATTTTAACCTATTAATGGATTCAATTTTAAAATAGAGAACTAACCATGTTTAAAACCATCGCTCTCTTAACTCTTTCAAATGTTTTTATGACTTATGCTTGGTACGGGCATTTAAAGACGATGAACTCCAAGCCTTTTTACATCGCCATTCTTCTTAGCTGGGGAGTGGCCTTCTTTGAATATTGCTTCCAGGTTCCGGCCAACCGAATCGGATTTAATTATTTTAGCTTGGCCCAGTTAAAGATTATTCAAGAAGTGATCACAATGATTGTTTTCACTCTCTTTGCGGTTTTATATATGAAAGAGCCCCTCAACAGAAACTTTGCTTACGCAAGTTTCTGTATGATTGGGGCAGTGTATTTTATTTTTAGGAAGTAACTAGCTTAAATTTAATCTTCTAAATTATCCGATGCATCTTCTACTTCCCCATCCTCATTCCCATAATCATTGTCATCAACTTTAAGGCTTTCGTTTTGTTCTTCATTGACTGGAAATGAAGACTCGGAAGTATTTTCTTCTGGAGTGGGAAGAAGATTCATCTTCACATCATCAACCATATTGAGCTGGTAGATACGTGCCCCATTATGCTTGTAAATAATATCCCCACCGTGCTCGCCTGTTTCATAAGCAAAGAATGCCGCCACAATAAGAATGATCACGTTGGCAAGTTGAGCATAAAGTTGAATTGATCCAGCAAGAAAATAAGCAGCAACACTCACCACTGCGGCAAGAACTGTAACCCCCACAAAAATTTCGGCGTATTTTTCGTGTTCACTAATAAATGATTTTTGCACCACTTTCTCGACAACCTTCTCTTCTCTCTCTCCCGTTTCCAAAGCAAGGTATCCAGAGGCAACTGTGAAAAGTTGAAGACCTGCAATAATCATCCATGCACTTGGCTTCATTCTATCGGTCTTAATGAAATAGATGAAAATGAAAGTAAGGAATGGAAGGATAAAACTTAAAGCGATTGGAAAATGAACGATAACTGGATGGAATGGAAGTGTCATAATAAACTCCGGCCTTGTAAGTTAGAAATTAACTCATTATAGGCCGGAGTTCTTTTATTAAGCAATGGTTTGAGGACCAGGAGTCAGCAAGGCCTCTCTTTGCCAGCGCTTTTTAAAATTCTTGAGTAAATAACGAGGAAATGTGAGTAAACTTACTTTTCCAATCTGAAGAACTTCGTCTCCTCTTTGAAAATCCATCATATTTGCATAGAAGTCAGTCAGTTTTCTTGAACGATGATGATAACGCTTATCTGTTTCAGACTTTTGAAATTGATTTCCAAGAACACTTTCTTCAAAAATAAAATTTTGATCATTAAATTTTGCTTCATCTCTAATGAAGAGTTCCCAGCGGTATTTATCATTAATCATGCGAGCAATTTCAAGATGCTCAGCACTTGGCGATTTTTTGTAAGGAGAAGGATATACATCATCAAAATGAAGGGCCACATTACCAAGACTTGATAATACGCAGGCCACATTACTGATCCAGCTTTCTTTAAAGAGTGAGTAACGTACTAAATATGTCGTCACTACTTTTGAAGTTAGTTTGTGAGTTAATCCCATTCTTCTCGCTAGAGGAAGAACACAAGTAAGGCCCAAATGTAAAACTTGACCATGGGCCCCAGCATCTAAGATATAAGACGAGCAAAAACCTAACATCTTGCCGTCTTTAGAACGAGAGACAGCAATAATAAGGCGATCGAATTCTTCACGTTTACCGGCCAGACATTGATAATCTGGGAGTTCATCAAGACAATCACTCGCCACTGATTTTAGATCAGTGATAAGTGTATCCAATTCAAGTTGGTTTAAATAACGGCCGGGACGATCATAGACTTCAATCTTACTCATGGAACCTCGCACCTTAAGTGTAATTCATTAATATGATCTAAAGGCGGATCCGCTTATTAGACAAGGACTCTCATCAACGCTGACAAAATCTTAACAAATTACTAACAAACAGCATCCATCGCAGCAATTGACTCATCTATTGCAAGCATTAGTAGATCTATACTTTCATTAGTCGTTTGGTTATTAGACATGACCAATCTAAAAAATAAGGTCCCATCTGATCTTTCTGCGTAATTAACCAGGGCCTTACCAGACTGAACTAAATGAGTTCTCACTTTTAAGGTGAACTGATTAATATCGATGAGATCTTTTAACGGAGTCACCTGAAAACAATTATTCAAATACTGAGAACTAACGAGTTTTAAACGTGGGTGCTTCTCAATTTTCTCTTTGGCGTAATGAGAAAGATTAAAAAGATGATCAATGATTTCGCCCATGCCTTTATCACCACGAGACTTCCAAAGAAGCCAAAGTTTTAAAGCATCAGCGCGACGTCCACACTGAAGGGAATATGTTCCCGTGTCCCAATCTGAATTATCATAATCATGGAAGATATATTCGGTTCCTCCACCTTGATTCGTTTGTTTAAGCATTCCAGGGTGTTTACATAAAATAAATGAAGTAATAAGACCGGTACTTAAAGTTTTATGAGCGTCGATTGTCACTGAATCAGCGAGGTGAATTCCTTTAAGAAGATGACGGTGTGTTGGTGAAAGAATAGCTCCCCCTCCCCAAGCGGCATCAATATGAAGCCAAACATTAAATTCACGAGCGACTTTATTAATTTCTAAAATTGGATCAAAAGCACCAAGCACGGTTGTCCCAGCTGTCGTCCCAATCATCAGTGGCTTAAAGCCCAAGGCCATATCTTCACGAATCATTTCTTTAAGAACTGCTGGATCCATGGCCCCAGTTGTATCGACTTTTACTTTACGAAGATGATCGATTCCAAGACCCGCAATATGAATTGCTTTCTCATATGAGTAATGAGCATCAGCTGAAACATAAACAGTATATTTTTTTCCTTGATAACCACGTTTTTTAACATCAGGAACTTTGAACTGACGAGCACAGAGAAGACCTACTAGATTGGCATTACTTCCACCGGTAACCATGATTCCTTCACCTAGTTTAAAACCAACTAAGTCTGAAAGTTTTCTGGCCACTTCTTTTTCAATAATTGTCATTAAAGGGGCCACTTCATAAGTGGCCATGGTTGGATTTAAAAGTGTTGTTAACCATTCAGCAGTCACTGCTTCTGGTTGATAGCCACCAAAAAGTTGATTTAAAAAAAGAGGATGTGTTGTGCGAACACTATTACCCAAAACTTGTTCGACTAAACTCCAACATTCATCTTCACTGTGTTGTTTTCCGAGTGAAACATCAACTGAATCACGAAGTTCTAATGGTGGTTGATAATTAACCACACTTTGATTTGCAGCATGATTTTGTGTCAAATATTTGAACACGAGATCATTCATCTTCTCTTGCCAACGAATTATTTTGTGATCTTTAGTTTCCATAAAGTCTTCCTTAGATGTTGCTAACAAATATCAGAAAAAACACTCTCTGAGAAAGCTTTCCTTACACCTTCTCTCAAGTTAGTAAGCAAATGTAAGAGAAATGCTACTTCTGTCACTTGGCAATCAAAAGTCTTACTGCTCTAATTTACCTACTTAAAAGTTTGATGACACACACACCTAACAAGGAGAACTAAGGATGGCGGTTCGACTGAACAAGCACCTTACGGAAGCAAACTTGAAAGCACTTAAGGATAAGCTGCTTTCAGACGCTGAACGTATACGTCACAACTTTGCTCAAAAGAAATCTGAATACGAAAGTAGTACAGTGACTGGAGCGAAGGATGAAGTAGATGCAGCTAACGATAATATCTTATTGTCTGCGGATATGAGATTTTCAAATCGTGAAAGCTTATACTTCAAAAAAGTAATGAAATCTCTGGATAGAATTGAAACAGAGCACTATGGAATGTGTGACGAATGTGGGGAAGCTATTACTTTCCAACGTCTCATGGCACGTCCTACAGCTGACATCTGTATTCTTTGCAAAGAGGAATCAGAGCGTGAAGAAGCACAAAACTTTTTCGAGAGAAAATCAAAATCTCTCGGTCGCGAGATGACTGTCTCTGGCCATGCCTAATGATTGAATATGTTGTAGAAAATAATCCAGATGATCGCATACTTGCTAGGGCCTCCCAGATTTTAAACTCTGGGGGGCTTCTTTGTTTTCCCCTTGAGAGTAATTGGGTTGCCGTGTGCGACCCCTTCCAAAAAGCGGGCGTAGACAAGCTTTACCGTTTTAGACACATCGATAACACCAAACATCTTTCAATCCTCTCGGATAGCTTCCAGAAGGCTTCTGAGGTGGCCTATATCGGTGACGGTGCCTTCAGTTTAATGAAAAAAGTTATTCCTGGCCCCTATACTTTTATTTTTGAGGCCCAAAAGAGTATTACAAAATTTTTAAAAGCTTCCAAAATCGATAAACAGGTCGGAATTCGATTCCCCCCTTCTTTGCTGTGCAGAAAGTTAATTGAGGCCCATGGAAAAGTTCTGCTGAGTTCTCACATCAGTCATGATATGTTCGCCGAAGATGAGGACGAAGAAATTTTTCCTCTTTATGGAGCGTTGATTGAGGACAAGTTCGGCAATATGATCGATATGATTATTGACCCAGGTGAAGTTGAATTCCTTGGAACCACATCGATTATTGATTTTACCTCTGGAGAACCAGAAGTAATTAGAGTTGGAACAGGAGATACAGCGCTCTTTGAAAGATAGTTAACCTTTCAGGAGATATCATTGTGAAAACAGCTCGTGTTGTTATTGTTGGTGGTGGATTTGCAGGCCTTTCAGCAGCTAAAACTTTTGCTCACAAACCTAATGTTCAAGTCACATTAATTGATCGTAGAAATTATCACTTATTTCAACCTCTTCTTTATCAAGTTGCGACGGCCGGTCTCTCACCTGCTGAAATTGCTTACCCCTTAAGATCTATTCTTTCAGGGATTACTAATATTGATATTGTCATGGGTGAAGTAAAAGAAATTAATCAAACAGATAAAATCATCAAAACTGAATCTAATAATTATGAATATGATTATTTGATCATGGCCTGTGGGGCGACTCAATCTTATTTTGGGAATGATCAATGGGAAGGAAATGCTCCTTCACTCAAAACTCTTGAACAGGCCACAGAGATTCGTCGTCGTATGTATCTCTCTTTTGAGCTTGCAGAAAAAGAGGCCAATGTAGATTTAAGAAAAAAATATTTAACTTTTGTTATTGTTGGTGGTGGTCCAACAGGAGTGGAACTTGCTGGGGCCATTGGCGAAATCACAAGATTCACACTTTCAAATGACTTTCATCATATCAATCCAAAACATACTCGAATTATTCTTGTTGAAGCTGGTAGCAGAATTCTTCCAAGTTTCTCACCTGAACTTTCATCACAATCGATGCGTGATCTTGAGGCCCTTGGGGTTCAAGTTTGGACAGATTCAAAAGTAACAAATATTAGTGAAGATGGAATTCAGATAGGAAAAGAATTTATTGAGGCCAACACAGTGGTATGGGCCGCAGGAGTGGGAGCAAATCCACTGAACAAAACAATTTCTTCAAATCTTGATCGTGGTGGACGAGTCATCGTCGAACCTGATCTTTCATTAAAAGAGAATCCAAATATTTTCATCATCGGCGATCAGGCCCATTTGAAATACGGAGTCGATCAGACCCCTCTTCCAGGTCTTGCACCAGTGGCCATGCAACAGGGACGCTATGTTGCTCGCTTAATTTTAAATGAGCTTAAAGACAAACCTCGTAAGAGATTTTTTTATGTTGATAAAGGACAGATGGCGACCATTGGAAAATCTAAGGCCGTTGCCATGTTCAGAGGCTTTGAGTTCAAAGGTTTTACCGCTTGGGTGGGATGGCTTATCGTTCATATTTATTATTTAATCGGATTTAAGAATAGAATGTTTGTGCTTATTCAATGGTCTTGGACTTATTGGACTTTCAGACGTGGAGCACGTCTGATTGTGAACAAAGATTGGAAATCTAAAAAAGATTAAGGTGAGCTGATTGTCACGGTGATGATATCTGTATAGTCACCGTTGGCCTGATTACTCGCAAGAGCCCCTACTCTCACCTTCATATTATATCTATTCCCACTGGCCGGCGTTGAATTTGAATTATAAACGGCATTAGTGGGATTCCCATTCGTTCCGTTTAAATTAATTGTATTTCCTGCAAAAAAGAATTGATAAGGAATCGTCGTATTCAGAGTCGCATGCTTAAAAGATCCATTATTCTGAGATCCTACTTTAACTCTATAACCAGAATTCGCTCTTACAATAAGGTCCGCTGCTAGTTCTTGATTCTGAGCAAGTTGCCCAAAATTTAAAATAGCTGAAGTGCTTGAACCATCATGAGCGGCTCCAACTGGAACAATTGAAAGTTCCATAAAGTCCTGAACCTGAACATTGATCACTAGCTGCTTAGTCATTCCCTGTTGATTGGCATTATCATTGTTATATCCATAGGCCGTCACATTGACGACATCTTGATAAAGCCCTTTATTAGGAAGCCCACCTTGAACTGGAATCTTAAATACTCCTTGAAGATTTATACTTTGATTATAATCAATACTTGAAGAAAGAAATTCATTAGAACCAGAATGATCACCAAAAGCTTTTAGAGTACCTGATGGATTAATTTTTTCTAAAGTGTAACTCATCGAGCTACTTCCTTGAAAAACTTTACGGTTATAAGAATTCGCGTTTCCTGTTCCAAAGAAAAAAGCAATTTCATTACAAATACCAGGAGGCTTAGACTGCCCTTGACCAGGTCTTTGTGCATTAATGGTAAATGGGATTTCAATGGCGGCACCATTATAATTCACATTAATTTGATTTTGATTAAATTGATAATTGCACTGGGCCCAACAGAGAGTGGAGAACAATAAACTCATTATTATAATAATTATTCTTCCCATGATTCAATCTCCAGGTTTCCTATTTCAAATAGGCCTTTTGTTTTTTCAGGAATAGTAAATTCCACTTCACGTTCATCATCTGTTTTTAATTTATAAGTTCCAGGCATTAGGTTCTCAATAAGAAATTGACCTTTACGATTTGTGAAAAAGAGAGAACTTACGCCTTCCCCAGAAATCTCTCCCGTTCTCAGTCCTTCAGCACCACTTGGAGAAATCAACTTCCCTCTAACAGTGACCTTTCCAGGAGCTCCGACAAATATGAGATGTCCACTTCGGTAAGTAGGAAAGAGCACATAATTTTCTTGTCCAAGAGAATGTCCAATATCGATATTACTCGGATCAAGTTGAATCTCTCGGTACTGATAAGGAAGTAAGTTAACAAAAACTGTTTTTCCCATGAAGTCACTTAGACCTTCACTGTAGGGAGAAGTTGATTTCACTCCAAACTTTTGATTTTCAAGATGCTCATTTGGAGCAAGAAGAGCAAAACTTGTTTGCACCGGGCGAGAAACCGCCCAACTCCATCCTTCATCAGATGCTGCAAAAACAAAACTTGAATTCAAGCGAGCTGAGTATCTTCCTGCCGTTCCACCATCTTTATAATTAAAGGCCGTCGTGTGCGCTCCGATATCAGCAAGTTTAGAATTAAAGATAAGATCTGCATCACCAACCTCAGCTGACTTATTCGACTCTACGCTGGCCTGCCCTTTAAATGAATTTAGCTTATTTAAGTTATCTTTAACATAGGTCAGACGTCTTGTTTCATTTGAAGTATCTGCATATCCCGTCACGAACTGTGATTTTTCTGGGAATGTAATATTGATCAACATGTAGGCAAGATCGCTTATATTCTTAAATTCATCTCTATTTCTTGCTGCATACAGTGTAGCATTGATGTTTTGATAAATTCTCACTGTAAGAGAGGCATCGTAGCCGTATTTATCGGCTTCTGCGTATTTATTTTTTTGCCCATAATTTCCACCAACACCTAAGGTCAACATTTTAAACAGTGGAAGACTATAATTAATGGCCGAAAGATTTTTAATTCTCGACGGGGCAGCCCCCCAAGTTTGAATAAAATCTGATTCACGTACTTCATGTCTAACATTCAAGTTATGAGCACTGAACCACTCAGAGCGTACGATTGCTAAATTATAACCAACACTATAAACACTTCCACTATTAACCTTGTCTCCTCCACGGGCCCCACCGAGACTAAAGTTACCGACAGAAGTGGCCAGAATTGTTTCAGCACCATTTAAATTAAAGTCAGCATAGTTTTGAGCATAAATGGCAGCAGTAAAATTATTTGTGAGACCGTACTGAAAAAAACCAGAAGCAAGAACATTGTCTTTTTCGTATTCACGTTTTTGATTGATATCTTTAAATGGACGTCCAACAGAAAGATCGAATTTAGACTCTCCATTATTTAAAAGATTAATAGATGTTGTTTGTTGAAAATTGAGAATTTCTTTTCGACCTAGATCATCTTCAATCTCTACGATGATATTATTAATACCATTTACAAGTGGAACATCACGGACAGTATATCGCCCGGGGGCCAAGAACTCAGACTTAATCAAATTACCATTCACATAATAGGTAACTTTAGAGCGCGTTTTAACAATAAAATCTCTATTAAATTTTGCATAAGGAGTTCGGTATGGATTAAGAAAGAAATTTCGTCCTATACTCACTCCACCAATTGGTCGCAAAGTCTGATACCCAATGGTTTGATAATTAATATCTCCGGCCTGTGTTCGTATCATTGACTCATTAAAATCTTTAACAAGTCTTGTATCTCCTCTGAACCACCGATGCTCTAAATTTGATTGATAGACGGATTGATTCTCGAGTACGACTCCATTCATATTCACAAATGAATCAGCATGGCCCAGAAAATAATTTCCACCCAAGCGATCATCGGCCATGTACTGTTCTGCTCGTGCTGCCACCGCCCCACTCAAAGGAGCGGGAAGAACGGCACGACTTTTATTAAGGGCCAACTCCTTCACTAGTCTTTCTTGAGCATTCATTTTATTTAAAGGAATTTTACTAATGATTCCCAAAATCTCAGGGGAGTACCTAATGGGAAAGCCAACTTGTTCAGGAAGTAGCCAAGCATTTGCTATGGCAGATATTTTATTAACTTCGTTCGGCTCCATTTTTTCACTTAAAACTTGAACCAAAGAAGCCTTATCAATACTGACAAGGTTCTCCCCTTGAAGCTTCACTCTAACCGCCCCAAGAGATGTTCCTCCTGAGAAAAAATCGATAGAAATGATTTGAGTTTTAGCTTTTTGACCAAAGACTTGTTTATGAAGTTCATCTTCAATTATAGTCTGTCCCTGCGCACTCAAAGCGAGCAGAAGTGTATTAAGTAAAATGAACAGGAGGAAGAATCTAGTCAAACTTAAATTTTACCTTCACGGGAAATTTTAATGTTTTGATGTCTTTCACGTTAGAGAGTTTAAGTGTGCGTTTTGTTCCAACTAACGCATTCTCTCCACTTATTTTTTGCAGCTCTTCTTTAGATAGCTCAATTGTTTTTTTTCCATCTTCAAGAGAGATACTCTTAAAAGTTAAAATTTGATGTTTAGTTCCAGTATTCTCACAAACAAGATCATATTTTTCAGTGAGTACACAATTCACATTAGACTCAGTTCCTTCTGGATTAACATAAAGAGCCGCAACATATTTCAAAAGCATTTTAATGCCTGATTTTTCATTCTTTGCTTTCTTAAGATCAAGAGGTAATTGTTCCGCAATAAAACGAAATGATTTTTCGACTTTTAAATCTTTAGACTTTCCAGTCCATGCAACTTTCACAGATCTTTTTTGCTCAGGTGGAATAATAAGTTGATCAGGAAATGCGGTGATCTCTTCCGTTTCTTTTAGATCATCCTCTCCATTATCTTTTAAGCCTCTTTCAAATAAGCTCACTTGAATAGGTAGTGGTTGGTTTGTTTCATTCTCAATAATAAAATTAAAATATGTTTGATTATCTTTCAGTTCAATTGTTGCTGACATCGGATCAAGCCTAAATCCAAAGCTTGTTAGAGAGAATGAGAGGAGAAAAAAACCAAAGAACAATTTCATAAAACATCCTTGTTACTACCTATTAAGAATACCTTAATTAAGATAATAAAAGAAGCTAATGAAAGAGTTTCTTACATACTAATGTGACTCGATAACAACTTTTTGAACTTCACCAAATGAAGCTGGCGAACGTGATGTTTTGAGCTTAATCGAATTACCAAGTGGTGTGGGAGAATTTGATTTGAGTGTTGGAATGAGGACTGAATTATCTCCTTGAACAAGATTGATTCCAACTCTTAGTGGAACAACTCCTCGCAAGTAGAGAACTGATCTTTTAGAGGCCTTTCCTGCATGAGTTGCAGTAGAGACTAGACAAAAAATGAGTAAAAACGGTACCTTCCAATCCATACCAAACTGATCGGAATATACCCTCTAAAACTTGAGCTTTTTAGTTAATTTGCTGTAATTGTGAAGGTAATTGTATCTGTATACTCGCCGGCTACCATATTTTCTGCCGCAACCCCAGTATAAAAAACTTTGATATCACGATTAACCACAACTGCTTCAGCATCATGATAACCATAGGTCTGAGTTTCTATTAAATTCACGGGAAGATCATTGTAAGTAATATAATATGGAAACAATTCTGTTCCACCTGTTCTCTTTAAATTACTAAGATTGGCCGAAACCATTTTTACTTTATATCCAAGTGGCGCATTTGATTTTTCTGTCACCGTCGCAACTTTCGTTCCATTTTGGCTGACATCTAAGGGGAGTGTTGAAGCAATTGTTTCAGGAGCGATGACAATATCTAAAACATCTGGAACCTGACCTTTCAAAAGTAGATTTCCTGATGTCGCCGCAAATGCACCTGTCATTAATGTCAGAGCAATAAAAACAATAAATACTTTCACTTTGTATCCTTAACTAAAAAGCCTAATAGTATTTACTATTAGGCTTTTCGATTAAAATTTAAGATGTCTTAGTTTGCTGCAATTTCAAATGTGACAGTATCAGAGTACTCACCAGCGACCATGTTTTCAGCAGGTACACCTGTATAAGAGATGGCCACATCTTTATCAACATTTACTGCTGCCGCTGACGGATTAGAGAAAACATCTGCTGCAGAAAGGTCCACTGCTGCTCCATCATAACTTAGTGTATAGGGAAATAATTCCGTTCCACTAGTTCTCTTTAAATTTCCAAGATTGGCAGAAGAAATTGTTACTTTATAACCCGTACTTGAATTTGATTTTTCATTTACGCTTGCAACTTTTGTATCAGTTTGTGAAACATCAAGTGGTAATGTTGCGGCGATTGTTTCAGGTGTCACAAGGATACTTAAAACTGCACCAACCTGACCCTTAAGAAGAAGTGTTCCTGATGTTGCTGCGAAAGAACTTGTAGTCATAGCTAGAACTGCGAGAGCGATTAGTGATCTTTTCATGCCGGTCCCCTTTGATTAAGATGGCGTTGAGTTTCATTAATCTATTTAGCAAAGAATATGCCAATAATAAACACTGTAAAGAAATTCTTAATATGTTGATTTCTCAAGAGTTCTTGCGATTGTATGGAGTATTAGGTGCTTAGGTGGTGAACATTTGACTAAAACTTAGACAATTTTGACACTACTTCCAGCCGATAATTTGATAGCCTTGATCGGATAAACATTGGTTTACGTAGTTTCTCTTTATTTGATCTGGAGATAATCCAGCTGAAGCTCCACCACCGGCTGCACCGATTGCTGCTCCCCTAGCTAAACCTGTCCCAAAGTTTCCTGTGAATGCTCCGGCCACTGCACCCATAGCCGCACCAACTGTGGCCCCAAAGCCTGCACCTTTGGCAATCTGAGAGCCTTTTGAGCTTTCTAAGTACTCTTCACCATCTTTGATACATTGATCAATATCGGCCTGTGAGGCCTTCTTGCCGACGGTTTTTAATTTTTCGTTGGGATATAACTGAGGTCGTGAGGCACAAGCCGCTAAAATAAAGGCCAATATAAGATATTTCATAAAAATCCTTTCTATAGAAGTGAGCTTAACTCACTTATCTTCCCAACTACCTTATCATCTTTATGCTCTAAGCTTCTTTTTAAATAGCTTAAAATTTCGATGACTGATTTTTCCACATCCCCTTCAACTTGGTTTTTAAATAAACCAGCAAAAGACAGTGTAAGAAAGCAGCATCGCCTCAGAGCATAGTCCACATGGGCCT
>DZBG01000053.1 GCA_022729855.1 Bdellovibrio sp. | reverse complement strand
CTTATGAAGTTATGATGAAGAAAAGTTGCACTAGGAAATGGTAGTTGGGAAAGATTTTAAGTACCCATAATTTAGTTTGTAAAAAACTTCTTTTTGAAGGAGTTCTCAATCATAGGAATCATTCTCAAAAAGGGTGGATCTATTATGAGCGCACGGGCCTTATTCACTTAAGACTTATTATCGCTGCAGTTAAAGAAGTATTGAAGAGAAAGAAAAGGCCTGTTTGTGTTAGACAATAAAGAGCTTAAACAATTATCTGTTCTTAATCCTTATCGATTCACAATCGATATGCTGCTCAATTGGGTGATTGTGATTTCTTGCATGATTATTTGGGCCAGAACTGAGTCATGGCTTCTCTATCTTCCACTGGCCTTTATTGTGGCCACTCGTCAGCAGGCCATGGGGATTTTAGTTCATGATATTGCCCATAGTCGCTACTTAAAAAATACTAAGCTCTCGGATCTTATTGGGAATGTCTTTATGGGCTACCCACTATTTCTCACAGTTGAAACTTATCGTTCTCACCACTTAAAACATCACCGTCATATTAATACGGAACAAGATCCCGACTGGAATTACAAAGTCGGTAGAAAAGAATTTCAAACACCCACAACGAAATCACGCTTTTTTCTCCACCTTCTCAAAACATCAATTGGGTTTGGAATGGTAGAGATGGCCCTCTATATGAGACTGGTTTACAAATCAGCTCCGTCCTCTAAAAAAACAAAAGAGAAGACTGATGTTTCAGGCATCATTTTTAAAATTTCATATCTCGTTGTGGTGATCGCTGGGCTTATTTATTTTGATGTCTGGAAGCTTTATCTTTTAATGTGGTTGATTCCTCAATTCACTTTCTTAATGGGTCTTTTAGAACTTAGAAGTTTTACAGAACATGTAGGACTCACTTTGGATGATAATCCTCATAAGCATCCTGCGAGAACTATTAAGGCCAATTTTCTTGAGGGATTTCTTTTTAACCCGCATTTTGCACACTACCACCTTGAGCATCATCTTTATCCCTCTGTTCCTTATTATAATTTACCAAAACTTCATAAAGTTCTGATGAAGTCCAATGAATTTACAGATAACACAACTATCGCTCAAGGTTACTTTTCTGCGAAGGGAACGATTGCTCAAATTGTTAATGCTGGACCGGACTCAAGGCTCGCAAAATGAGTACGACCCTAAGGTTTCTTTCAGCAATCATGGATAAAAAAAGAAATGAAAAGCTCACTCGTGAAAAACTTTTAGAAAAACAAAATAAGTCTTTTAGAAAATTAGTTCATCACGCTTATAAGCATTCTCCTTATTACAAAGAGATTATCGATCAGAATAAAATTGATGTGAATCATTGCTCACCCAAAGATTTTCCTGTTCTGACTAAGAATGAGCTGAGATTGCATTTTGATAAAATAGTGACTGATAGGAGAGTGACAAAGGAAGGACTTACAGAGTTTCTAAAGCACTCAGAAAGTCCTCATGATAAATTCTTGGGTCGATATTATGTGACTCAAACTTCAGGAACCAGTGGTGAGCCAGGTGTGTTTATCTACACAGAGGCTGAGCTTCTCTCAGGTCTCTCACATGCTTACCGCTACCGCACTCCTGGAATAAAAAAACGCTCTCTCTTTGTGGGATTCCCCAGCAAACATGCCACTTCTAGTGTCGCTCTCGGCGCCGCAGGACTCTCGCTGCTTAACCGCATTCTCTATGACTATAAGGCGGTTAATATTGATCAGCCTTGGGAAAATGTTCTTGCTGAAATTCAAGACTACCAACCAAATATTCTCAGCGCCTATGCTAAGCTCATGGTTTATTTTTCTGATGCTCAAAGACAAGGTCTTATTAATATAAAACCCGAAGCTGTAGAGTGTGGGGGAGAACCATTGCTTGCCACGGACAGGAAATATATTGAAGAGACTTTTGGCTGCAAAGTTGTGAATAACTATGGTTGTACTGAACATCTTGTGATGGGGGCTTCAGTTAATGGAGATGGACTGAGCCTTTACGAGGATGATCTTATTTTTGAACTTCGCGAAGACTTCACGGCCATTACTAATCTTTATAATTATGGCCTTCCTCTTATTCGTTATAGACTCGATGATGTTTTGACTCCTAAAAAATCAGGAAATGAAAAATCACCTTTTCAAGTGGTTGAGGAATTCATTGGACGGGCCGAAGAGATCCCGATGCTTAAAACAGTGAATGGCGGGAAAGAGAAAATTCATCCTATTTGTTTTGATCGCATTGTCGTGGACTCAGTGAAAACGTTTCAACTCCATTGTGGTGAAGAAAAAATAGCGATGAGTATTGTTTTTAAACCTGAGGTGAATGAGTCGAGTAAAGCCAAAGATCTGGCCGATATTCATCTGCGGTTTTCTGGACTACTCAAAGAGCTAGGTGCTGCTGAGGTTTCCCTTGTTGTGGAAGAGGCCCAGCAGTTTAAAAGAAATAAAAATCAGAAAACTAGTTTTTCTGGGCAGTAGTTTCAATTAAATTTGGATAGTCAGTAATAATCCCATCTACTTTCATCTCTATTAATTTTTTGATGGATTCCTTGTCATTCACTGTCCATGGGATCACGAGAATATTTTTTGAATGAAAAAAATCTACATGCTCTTTTGTTAGATCCTCATAGTTTGGACTAAACACTGTAGGGGTAAATCCTAGTTTTAAAAGTACAGACTTGGGCTCATACTTCTCTTCAATGAGGGCCACTGTTTTATATTGAGGATAGGTATGGTGAAGATATCTAAGCACGCGCCAGTCAAAACTCTGGATCATCACTCTCTCAGGAGTGAGATGCTTTTTTATTGTATTGATCACCATATCTGTAAAGATATCGGCGGTTGGTTGAAAGTCTTGCATCTCTTCTTGGATCGTAGATTTGATCTCAATTGAATAATTAATCGTTTTACCAAGTGCTTTAATCTTTTTTTCAGTGGCCGTGAGAAGTTTTCCAAGTTCTGGTTTTACTTCCTTAACTTTTTTTTGATTTGGAAACCGCGGATGAGCTTTAGAACCACAATCAAATTCTTGAATATCTTTAAGGCTCATTTTTGAAATATTATGTTGTTTGTTTTCAACTGGTTTCTTTTTAGGATCAAGACAAATCTCATCACTCATCCATGGCTCGTGAGAGACGAGAATCTTTTTATCACTTGTGACCACCACATCCATCTCTAAAGTATTAATGGGGTATTCTAGTCCCACCATCATCGCTCCGATGGTATTTTCAGGATAAAGGCCTCTTGCTCCTCGGTGAGATTGCCAGTCAAAGGCAAAACATTGTGTGGTAATAAGGAGGAAAAAGAAAAATTTAAACATAAAGGGTTCCAATATTTGATGGTATCAAGTAAATATAGACTCATCTTAAGCTATCGTTGGGAGTTCTAAGTGGCAAAACCTAAAATGTATCTGGGCCTCGTTCATGGCCCTGTAAGAAGTAAGACTGGTGAAGTGATCACAACATCGATCACCAATCTTGATATTCATGATATTTCTCGCTCGTCTCGAACTTTTGGGTTTGAGCGTTATTTTTTGGTCTCACCCATTAAAACTCAGCAAGACATGGTGAAAAAGATTTTAGGATTTTGGGAAGCCGATAGTGGGCTGATTTATAACCCAGATCGTAAAGAGGCCCTTCATACCGCACAGGTTGTGGATACTATTGAGGATGCCATTGCACAGATCACAGAAATTGAAGGAAAGAAGCCTTGCGTTGTAGTGACGGGGGCCAATTTTGATTCTCATGATGGTGAAGAGAAAGAATTGCTTGAAAAACTAAAACTTGACGATACACCTATGTTCTTGTTATTTGGTACAGGATGGGGATTAACTGCCTCGGTTGTGGACAGTGCTGACTTTCGCTTAAAACCAATATTTGGAATAGCGTCCGATGGCTATAATCATTTGTCTGTCCGTTCAGCGGTCGCGATTTATCTCGACCGTCTGGCCCGAAGCCTCTGATCTCAAAATTTTTCCCGGCCCTCTGACCCGATTAATGTGGTGTAAGGACGGATCGCTTGTAAGGAGCATTTATGAATTTGGTAGATCTAGTAAACCAAAAGTACAGCAGTCCAAAAGCTAAGGAATTCCCTGAATTCCGTACTGGGGACACAGTTGAAGTTGCCGTAAGAATTAAAGAGGGTGAAAAAACTCGTATTCAGAACTATCAAGGTATCTGTATTGCGATGAAAAACCCGAATTCAATTCAAGGTCACTTTCGCGTAAGAAAAATGTCTGATGGTGTTGGTGTAGAGAGAGTTTTCCCTTTCCACTCACCAGCTGTTGAAGGCATTAAAATTATCGCTCGTGGTAAATCACGTCGCGCTAAGTTTTTCTACCTACGTGAGAGAACTGGTAAGTCGGCTCGCGTTGCGATTGACTACTCTCGTGACATCTAATCTCAAAAATTAAGATCACAAAATGAAGGCCCGAGTAATCGGGCCTTTCTTTTTTTAAGGCCTCATGATTGAACTAGAATTAATTCAAAAATTTCCAGCAACGATTATTGCAGTAGATGAGGCCGGACGTGGTCCAGTGGCCGGGCCCGTTGTTATTGGGGCCATTTGTCTGGATATAAAAAATGCCGAAAGCCTGGAGCATATTGTGACTTCACTTCGCATGATCGGAGTCACCGATTCAAAAAAGATAACGACTAAAAAAAGACTCTCACTTTTAAATGATTTAGGAATTGTCATCTCTGACTACCGCCAAACACAAACTCTAGAATCTCATGATGTAAAAATCTCTTATCTCTCTTGGGAGATGGATCATCAGGTCATAGATTCTGAAAACATTCTGGCCGCAAGTCTGAGAGGGATGAAAGAGGCAAGTCTGGATCTTTTGGATTCATCTTTGAAAAATAAAAATATCTATATTCTTATCGATGGCCATATGAAGTTCAGATGGGGCAGTCATGAAAGCGAGTTAAAAAATAGCGTTCATGAGTTTCCTATTATTAAAGGTGATATGCACTCGGCCCTCATAGGGCTGGCAAGTATTATCGGAAAAGAGAAGAGGGATCAGTGGATGCACCAAATGGATGAAATCTACCCTCAATATGAATTTAAAAAACACTTTGGTTATCCAACGGCCAAACACAGAGAGCTCATTAAAAAACACGGGCCAAGTCCCATTCACCGCCTCACCTTCAAAGGTGTTAAAGAATTCCTCTAAGGGAAATCTTCTTGAGCAAAAGCTCTCTGTCGAATTTCATCAAAATAGTATTCCGCTCCTTATTTCACCACTTCTCTTAAGAAGTCGTGGTCTGGGTCAGGTTGATCTTGCAAGATTTAAAAAAAATACAGAAATGATCATTGAGCTCTGTGAAGTTAAATCTTCCAAGACTGGTGAATTTGCTATGAGAGGGCAGCACTTACGACTGAGAAAGACAGGTGTTTTTCTAGGAATAATCTTTGGGCTAAAAATAAAGTTTATTATTAAGGTCGGATAAGGTGTTTTTTTTGCAATATTCTGTAATCTTCATTAAGCTATAGAGATGAAGAAAATTATCAGTTTATTTTTGGTTCTTAGTTTTGTCTCAGCTCTTCTTACGCCGAATCGTGCGCAAGCAGATGTTCCGGCCAAGGCCAAAGCATTTTTAACCATTACAGGTTATGGAGCGGCGGGTGGTGCTCTTTTAGGTTTGGCCTCAATGGCCTTTGGGACAACATCAAGAACAGTAGCTCAGGGGGCCAGTTTAGGTCTTTATGCTGGTATTTTATTTGGGACCTATGTTTTAGTTTCTCACCATAATCGTCAATATGGCAGCTATGATGACAGTTCATCTCCTTATACAGAATCTACTGATGTTTACGGTGATGAGTATAACTCAAATGAAGGTGGATCGGATTCTTCGCAAAATAGCCGAGGCGGGTTTTTTGATAGAATTGAAGTGATAGAGCAGCAGATGAACAACCGTGCTTTTTCAGCTCAGTCAGATAAAAAAAGAGGAGGAAATCTTCCTCCCCTTAAAGTGAATATTCTTTCTTTGGAATTTTAATTTTCGAAAGTTTGATTTCTATTTGCAAACTGACGATTGAGATGATCAGTTTCATCATTATCAAAATTCATAATCTCAGCTACGTAGTCAGCTTCATTAAGCGAGTAGAGTTTAAACACTTTGAGAAACTCAGATTTAACGTTTGAAATGGTGATATTTGAATTTTGTTCAGTCTTGAGAAATTTAAGAGTTTCTACAAAATTACAGATTCCCGAAGCACCTACAAAATCAATAGCACCTAGATTAATATTAATTCTAGAGTTTGGGTTTTCGTTAGCAATGGTTTGAAGCTCTTTACGTAGAGTAGGTCCATGGTCATAACTTAAGTCACCCTCCATATGGATAGTGATATTACCAGAGGCATCGCGAAGAACTTGCGCTTTCATTGACATAAAAATCTCTCCTTGAGATAAGACCGAACCTTCACTTATTATAACAGCTCTCAGAGGAATATCAGATATGGGTAAAATCATTCTCCTTAACACCCCCATCGGCAATATGTCCGACGTCACTGATCGGGTTAAAGAGGCCTTAAGTACTGGAACTGTCTTTGCTGTGGAGGATACACGGAGTTTTAAAGAGCTTTTGAATCATCTCGGAATTAGTTTAGAAGGGAAAAATATATTTTCTTTTCATGATCAGTCAGAGGCTTCTCAGCTTGATTATATGATTGAGAGAAACAAAGAGAGCACGCTTTATGTGGCCTCAGAGGCAGGCAGTCCTATCGTTTCTGATCCGGCCTATCCTTTGATTAAGGCGGCACTTGCAGCTGGTTATGAGCTCGATACTTATTCGGGAATTTCATCAGTTATTGTGGCCCTTGAGCTTTCGGGTCTTCCTCCTATTCCCTTTGCTTTTGATGGGTTTTTGCCAAGAGAGAATGGAAAAAAGAAAGAGGCGATTCTTAATCTTTCATATGGAACACATTTTTTCTTTGAGGCCCCCACTCGAATTGAAGACACTCTAGCACTTGTCAGTGAATTGCATCCAGAAATGGAAGTGGCCGTGATGAGAGAGTTGACTAAAAAGTTTCAAACAGTCCATCGCTTCCTCGCCAAGAATTGGAAAGAGGAAAATATCAATCCAAAAGGTGAGTTTGTCCTAGGACTTTATCAAAAGACCGCTTCAACTGGAAACTTAACGAAACAGCAAGAACTGGCACGAGAAGTACTCAATTCCGGAGGAAGTCCTAAATCTCTTGCAAAGCTCTTGGCAGTGGTTCTTGAGGGAAATACTAAAGATATCTATGCAGAATTAGAGAAAAAAAAGACACGTGCCTAAGAATGTTTACTTGCACCTTCTCCAATCACACTTAGAATAAGGTGATAGGGAGTTTTAATGAAACTAAGAATCTTAGGTGGGCATGGCGGGGTAACAGCAGGTTTTGCTGCGACATCGTTTTTAATTGATGACTCACTTTTATTAGATGCTGGTTCTGTTGCTGAAACTCTTACTATTCCTGAGCAAGTGAAGATTGATAATATTTTAATTTCGCACTCACACCTTGATCATATTAAAGATCTCGCTTTTCTTTGTGATAATTGTTTCGGAATGAAAAATATTCCTTTTCAAGTTTATACTCATCCCACAGTAAAAAATATTATTAAGACCCATTTATTCAACGACACTATTTGGCCTGATTTTACTGAACTTCCAAGTAAAGAGAATCCTACGATTGAATTTCATGGTGTCCTTCCTGAAGTTTCTTTTGTGTTACAAAAATATAAAATTACTCCCGTGAAGGTCCAGCATCCAAACGATGCTATGGGGTATATTATTGATGATGGTAAGAGTGCTATTTTGTTCACAGTTGATACAGCAAGTACTGAGCGAATCTGGGAAGTGGCCAAGACGGTTAAAAACCTAAAGGCGATTGTGACTGAAGTGAGCTTTCCGAACGCACTATCAAAAGTAGCGCAGGCGAGTGATCATCATACGCCAGCAAGTTTAAAGTTAGAACTTTCAAAAATGCCAAAAGACATTCCTATTATCCTCACTCACTTAAAACCTAATTTTAGAGAAGTTCTATTTGCTGAAATTAGTGAACTCAAGGAGCCTCGATTGAGACTCCTTGATCATGATGGCGAAATTTTTAATTTTTAAATTTTAACGAATACCATAGTTGATATGAATATTCGGTTGACGACGTGGCATCTGTGGCTGCTGTTGCTGTCCATTACCTTGTGGAGGAACAACAGGAGCTGCGGCTTTGGCGGGAACGGTATCACATTTAGTAGCACTATCCACTGTTTCAGTAGGGGTAATATCTACACAGATTTTATAGTCTTTATCAGTTTTAGGAGCGTCATAAGTAGTCGCTGTTCCAAGATCCTTGCCTTTTTCAGACTCATTATACCAACGGTATTTATAATCAGTGCTCACATCTTTTGCATCTTTATCTACAACTTTTACAGTGAAAGTGACATTGAGATCTTTTGGATCAGTTGAAAGTGAAGACTTATTTTTTTCTTCTCCACCATCATCATTATTGTCATCACCCTTTGGATCCTCAATCCCTTCAATCGAACAAGTGAGATCACCTTCTTTGAGGGTTTCTTCTTTAATATCAGATTTTAGTTTTACTTCAAAATCTTCGCCGATTTGTTTTTCTACTGGTTTATCGTCAGCCCCTTTAGAGCTTAGCATTTTCTTACAGATATAAGACTCTGCAGTGGTTACGACTGGATCTTTTTTATCGGTACCTTCTGTTTCCTCTCCACCTTTCTCATCTTTGACTTCTGGCTTTACTTCTTTTTTAGCACATATAATTTTACACGAGTTATTATCTTTTGCAGGGTCATCCTTAGGTGGATCAATGACTACTGGAGTGACAGGTTTGACGGGAGTGCCTTCATCATAGCTTTTACAAAAGGCTTGTGTATCTTTGTCTTCGTTATAAATTTTATCAATGACTTTACCGTATTCAGTATCAAATGGTTCTGCAATCTCTTTTCCTGTTCCCGTTTTCTTATTAACAGCTTCAGCATTACTACTCAGCTCAGCATCACTTGTTTGAATCTTATTTAAAAAATCAACAAGAATACTAAAGCTTGGTTCATCTTCAATGGCCTTACAATCATTAACAGCAAGAACACTACGGATCTGATTTAAAAGACCATAACATGTTCTATGGGGTCTCATATAAGAGCGATAACCTTTATTCACTTTATTTCGGCCCATATCCGCCGGACAAGCACAGCTAAAGAACATAAGTTCAATGGCTTCTTGGAATAATGCCTGATTATTAGCAAGGTTTTTGGCAATCTTTTTAAGTCTCTCTTCTGCACCGGCACCAGTCGTTGACATGATCATACATTGAAGTGAAGAGTTGTGCATAACTGGAGAAGCGTCAGCACAAAGTGGCTTCTCGCCTGATTCAAATCCATAGATCACAGGATTACAGATAATTTTCTGTTTATTATTAGGGCCAGTTGGACAGCTGGCCAAGGATTTATATCCTGTAGGATTTACCACTTTTTTCTTTGAATTTAGATCTTTTACATTTGAGGGATGGTTGCAAAAATATTTTTTCTTTGCACTGTCATAAGTTGTTCTTGAAATCCATCCTGCATAGATACAACGATTTTCGCCTTCAATTAAAGAGCTACCTTTCGCTGAAGTGTAGGCATTATTATAATTTGTGAATTCATCTGCATGGGCAGAATCGATCATAAAATTAGAAAAGATCTCAACGTATCTTTTCCACTTTGCTTTTTCTTCTGGTGTCCCGTTTTTTACAATTTCTTGAATCTTAGATGTACCTTCAGCTGATGACATATACTTCATAATCATCAAAACAACTTCACGTTGGTTCTGATCATTCATCATTACGAATTGCTCATGTGTAATATATGATTTTTCAAACTCAGATGCTTTCGCTTTTTTCACCGCAAGGCTTGAAAAGGATATAAACAAACTAAGCATACCTATAAAAATATGTTTCATCATGATAAGGTTCTCCACCTTGCTAATCGGACGGTAGGGCCAATTTCATTAACAGTTTACTGTAACGCTTGGTTATTATGATGTTTTTAGTGGCTCCAACATCTTATGTTTTATGTCATTTCGGTGGTTTAAAGGGGGATTTTAGGGGGATAAGAGCATTTTTTTGCAGAAACTTGTGCCAAAAGTGCTTGGCAAGGTTTTCATTTCCGCTTGTTTTGGTCTAAAATTCAGCACTACACAATACAAAGGTAATATATGGGTTGGTTTCATCAAGTTAAGAATCCAAAGCTTAAAAATATAAAAAAGACTTCCATCAATCCAGCCGCTGGACTTTGGAAAAAGTGCACGAACTGTTCTGAAATCATGCAGCTTGATAAGTTAGAAGAAAATCTAAATGTTTGTCCAAGTTGTGATCATCATTATCGCTTAAGTGCGTTTGATAGAATTTCAATGCTGGTTGATGAAAATACTTTTGAAGAACATGCTCCAGAATTAGAAACCATGAACCCATTAAAGTTCAACGATAAAATGTCTTATGACCAACGTCTCACGAATGCTTACCAAGCGACTGGGTTAAAAGATGGAACAATCTGTGGTCTTGGAGAAATTGATGGAGTCAAAGTCGCCATGGCCGTCATGGATTTCCGTTTTATGGGTGGATCAATGGGTGTGGTGACAGGTGAGAAAATCGCTTTGGCCATGGACTTAGGTCTTGAACATAAATGTCCTGTTATTGTTATTTCATGCTCTGGTGGAGCTCGTATGCAAGAGGGGATTTTATCTCTCATGCAAATGGGAAAAACTTCTGCCACTCGTTCTCGACTGAAAAAAGCTGGTATCCCTTATATCTCTCTTCTTACTGATCCAACCACAGGTGGTTGTGCCGCGAGTTTTGCTATGCTTGGTGATGTTAACGTGGCCGAGCCACGCGCGCTCATTGGTTTTGCTGGACCTCGAGTGATTGAGCAGTCTATTCGTCAAACACTACCGGCCGGTTTTCAGCGCTCAGAGTTTTTAAAAGATCATGGATTTATTGATAGAATCATTCATCGTAAAGATATGAAAAAAGAACTCTCGTTCTTTATTAAAATGTTTGGCCCTCAAAAAGCATGATAGGCCCTGATAGCTGGCTTCAGTCTCATTATGGGGCAGAAGTTTTTCGAGCAGGCCTTGAGCCGCTCGAAATATTTCTATCAGCTCATCTTGAACACATAAAGAATCAAAAAACTAAAATTATTACTGTGGCCGGAACCAACGGCAAGGGAGAAACTTCCCTTCGGTTCGGGCAGATCCTCGCAGGCGAAAATAAAACTTATAAATTATGGACCTCACCACATCTCATCAGTGTGTGTGAAAGATTTAAATCTGAAAAAGGTGATATCTCTGAAGAAGAGCTTCTCGCACTTTTTGTGGCGACCGAAAAAAAGAAAACAACTTCTTTGAGCTATTATGAGTTTTTATTCTCTGTTTTTATAGAATGGGTAGCAGAGGGCCCTTGTGATTATCTCATTCTTGAGGTGGGCCTTGGTGGAAGACTAGATGCCGTTTCATTGCTTCCTCCAGATTTAACACTTATTCCAAGTATTTCCCGGGATCATCAAGAATATCTAGGGACCACTTACAAAAGTATTCTATTTGAAAAATTAGGAGTGACCAGAAAGGCGAGCGAGGGAATTTGTGTGAGTTCATTTGAACTTAATTATTTAAGTTCACTGTCAGCGGATTTTTTTAAAGAGAAAATTCAGTACCTGGATCTCTTTAACCAAGGCGTGGTTTCAAAAGATGAGCATTTTAGCTCTCGAAATACCACCCTTGCTCTTTATGGCCATAAGCTTTTGAATGGTATTAAGCCTCAGGCCTCTGAATTAAAGACGGAGGTAAAATCCCTTCTTTCTCATCAATTTTCAGGGCGAGGGGAGGATATTCTCCTTGGTGATAAGAAAATCACCTTTTTTGGTTCACATAATCCTGACGGAGTAAGAAAACTCATTCATTTATTGAAATCGAACAACTATACTTTTAATGAAATACTCGTTAGTTTTTCGGCCCGCGATCAGAAGGATTTGATCACTCAGTTAAAACTGATTGGAATGCTCGGAAAAGAGAAAGTGATTCTCACTTCTTTCTCACATCCGAAAGCAGCTCCTAATGATCTCCTAGAAAGCTTGGCCACTAAGGAAGGAATTCGTTTTGTTAAAGAATGGCCGCACATATTACACACTGACAGCACCACGTGTTTGGTTACTGGCTCTTACTATTTTGTGGGCGCTGTTCAATCTTATATCCGCAGCCTTCGCGGATAATTCTCCACAATTACAAATTGGTGACACCATTTCGATCTTTTCAGATAAGGCCTACCGTAAAAACGGCGGACAATATTTTGAAGCCGTAGGTAATGTGGTTGTGATTTCTCAAAGTGATACTCTCTATGGAGAGATGGCTTCTTTTGATCTCGCATCTCGAAGAGTAAAAGTGGAGGGTAACGTTCGAGTTATTACTAAAGATATGACTCTTTATGGTTCAGCTGCGGAGTATGAGCTTGATACTGGAAAAGCCGAAATTAAAAATGCACGAATCACCACTTCAGAATTTAATATTGTGGCCACAAGTCTTAAAAAAGTTGGACCTAACCAATTCTCGGCCTATGAAGCAGAGTTTTCAACTTGTCGTGACTGTAAAGAGTCGTGGTCAATTTACGGAAAAGAAATTTTTGTTCAGTCTGGTGAGTTTGTTCGTATTAGAAATGGGCTCGCAAAAATCAAAGGGGTAGATATTCTTTATCTTCCTTATATTGTTCTTCCTCTGACAAAGCGAAAAAGTGGATTACTTTTTCCTAAAATATCATCAGAACTGGGTGAAGGTCTCTCTTTTGTTCAACCAGTTTTTTGGGCCATCTCTGAAAATAAAGATGCCACAATTTCTCCTACATTCTGGGCCAAGCGAGGGTATGGGGGTGATGTTGAATATAGACATAGATTTGGTGAACTAAAGTGGTTTGAGGCGAGTAGCAGACTTCTCAATGATACCATCTATCAACCAGGTGGAGGAAATATTGAAAAATCGGGAAGCCAATTTTTTAGACATTTTACTGAACTTGAAACTCATATGCAGTGGAGTCCAAATTTAAATCAGCACATTCATTTCACCGATGTGAGAGATTTAGATATTGTGAGAGATCATCCTATTTATACCGATCCAAAGATGATTAGTAGTGAATTTGGTTTGCAGGGACATTTAGATTTTCGACAAGATTATTTCTCAACATCTGTTGAAGCAGATTATATGAAGAATCAGCTTTTTAGTGATCCAGTGGGATTTGACAGAAGTTATGTTCAGGTGATGCCTAAGGCAACTCTCTCTACAATTCCTATTTCACTTTTGCAGACCAAGCTTCCAATGCTTCAACATATTGCTGTTGGGTTTGACTCTAGTGTGACTCGTTTTCGTCAGGTTGA
Organism: Bdellovibrio sp.; assembly: GCA_022729855.1. Taxonomy (GTDB): domain Bacteria; phylum Bdellovibrionota; class Bacteriovoracia; order Bacteriovoracales; family Bacteriovoracaceae; genus DZBG01. The sequence continues at coordinate 5,016 of DZBG01000053.1, read as the reverse complement.
TGAAGATGATTCAAAGAATTTAAGAAATGCCGACCGCGTTTCTCTTCAGCCTTACGTGATGTGGAATTTTTTCACTAAAGGTCCAGTCAATTTAAAATCTAGATATGTACTTGATCAGCAGTATTATAAGTTTGCTGACCCTGATCAAGATCAATTTGCTAAGAATGCAGGAATGGTCAAAACTGAATTATCTTTTACTATGGATAGAATTTTCGGACTCGCTTATGAAGAAAAAATTCCTGTAAAAAGTTTGTCTGAAGAAGAGAGAATTAAGCTCGGACAAAAAAATGATACTTCACTTACACCTATCCAGAAGTCGACAATTGATAGCCGCCTTATTGGTGAGGTTCCGACTTATCAGAATTCAATGACGGCCGATAATATAGTTCAGGTGAGAAATAGTTATCGTCACTCTCAAGAGTTTAAGTTTGTTCACCATTATATGGCCTCTGATGCTGCTTATGGTAATACGCGCTTTGCCACTCAAATTGAAAACAATCAGGGATGGTTTGATTATGAAGATGCCTACCGTGACAAAGAGTATTTGCAAGGGGCCAATATTACGAGAACAGTTATTCCTCCCTCTAATACCTTGGAGCTGCAGTGGAATAATATTCTAATTCGTAAAAGCCCTAAAAAATTTAGTTACCTCGAAGATGATAAATTCTTAAGAGATAATTTTAGCTACAGTCAAATTGGTTATTTCAAAATTTCTCAGGGGTACTTACTAGAGAATCGTCCTTATGAGGATTTTAGAGAAAGGCTCACAAGGTTTTATCTCCAGACCGGCTATGATGCTCCTAAGTGGAGTGTGGGGGTAAGTGAATACTATTTCCATTTTGAGAGTCAAAATATTTTCAATTTAAATTTTGTAAGGAAATTCGACTATTTCCATTTTTTAACAAATTACAATTATAACTCTTTTGCCAATTCAAATTTGAATACTCTCTCAGTTGGTGGACAGGTGAGGCCAACTGATGTGTTGGGATTTGCTATTTTAAAAGATATGGATTTAGAGGCCAAAGAGGATATTAGAACCATCTATTCAGTGGATATCATGCCTCATAATAATTGTTATATTTTGAATTTAAATTTACGAGAAAGTTTAGTGGGCTCACGTTATTCATTTAATATTTTATGGAATTTTGGAGATTCAACTTTCTCTAAATATAGGAATGACTACTTTACCGCAAGCCAAGTGAAGTAATGAAAATCGGATTTATAGATTTTAAAGACAGCTTCTCTTTTAATATTGTTCAACTTTTGATCGAGACCGGTTTTGATGTAGATATTTTTGCTTATCCCGATATGAAAAATATTTGGGATTATGATCTTGTTGTTTTAGGACCTGGGCCAGGCCATCCCTCAGAATATGAAATAATCATCTCTCCTCTTAAGCAGAGACTTATGAGTGATAAAAAAACCTTTGGAATTTGTCTTGGCCATCAGCTTATATGGAGTGCCTTAGGTTTTAATATTATAAAATCGAAGTATCCGCTTCACGGTCAGAAAATTGAGATCAAGCTTGATGAAGATTGGAGAAGTTATCTTGAGTTACCTAAAAAAGTAACAGTTCAAAGGTATAATTCTTTGGTTGTCGACGTGGCCGAAGGTGAGGTTCCTGCAGGAATAGTCACCTCTTTTAATCAAGAAGAGCTACAGATGTCTCGAACAAAAAACTGGCTAAGTTACCAATTTCATCCTGAATCTGTGGGCACATCTTGCCAAAAGTCCTTTTTTACTCCGCTTCGCTACTTTGCTCTATAATAGAAATTGTATGGGCAGCCTTATTCTTAACGGGGTCTATGACCTCAATTTATTAAATGCTTCAAGAGCTCCCGATGTTAAATGGGGAGCGGATTTTCGTGGACGTAGTCCACAGTTCATTACCTTCGCCCAGTTTAAACAAATCGCACACACACTTTTTGAAACAGATAAAATCATGGTTATCTTTGAAGAAGAAACTTATCAAACAGTGATCTCTTTTATCGATCTCATCAAAAAAGAAAATCTGAGAGCACAGTGGTGTTTGCAATTTCGCGACAAACAGACAGCGGCCTATTATCAATCCTTTCAATTTCCTTTCTCGTGGGTTTTTAAACCAAACAGTGATTGGAGAGAAATTCTTAGTCTAGAAAAATTAGAGAGTCTTATTCTTCCGGTTGAATTTTCAGAATACTACACTGATGATTTTTGGGAAGTGGTTGATAGAAGAGGACTTGAAGTCTATTTGCATTTTCATAATTTTCAGGAATTTTTTAAATTTAAAAATATCAATTCAGGGGTAAGCCTAAGTGTGGATCTTACTCAAGAGATTGAGTTGTCTTACAGGCGCCCTAATCAAATCTTATATCAGTCATATCTGAAGTCCCTTAACGAGGGCCGCGCTATTGGAGTTAATAATGAGAGTTTTACTGGCCAATGATGATGGGGTTCATGCTCCAGGTATCAGAACATTATATCAAGAATTAAAAAATACCTATCAAACAACGATACTTGCTCCACTAGAGGAGCGCTCTACAACGGGGCATAGTTTAAGTCTGGATAAACCACTTCGATTGGAAAAGTTAGAAGAAAATATATACGGTTGCTCAGGGTTTCCTGCTGATTGCTCTCTCATGGCCATTGGTCATTTAATGAAAGACAATCGTCCTGATGTCATCGTCTCTGGCATTAATCGAGGCGCCAATCTTGGACAGGACCTTTATTATTCTGGAACAGTGGGGGCTGCCCGTGAAGCAACTTTTCATGGAGTGCAGGGGATTGCTGTGAGTTTAGTTCTTGAATCACTAATGACTGAGCATAATTATCAGACGGCTGCACTTATTGTGAATTGGATTCTAGAGCTTGGTGCTCATAAAGTGATGCCGAAATTAACCGTTTTAAATATCAATGTTCCTAATCTTCCTCTCAAAGAACTCAAGGGTGCAGGTCTTGGTGCTATAGGGCTCAGACAATATTCAGAGGAAGTTCATGAGAGGATTGATTCTCGAGGGCGCCCTTATTATTGGATCGCCGGGGCTTATCACGGTCATCAGGGTGAAGGAAAAATAACAGATTCAGATTTAATTGCAGAAAAGAAGGTCGCTTTTACTGCTCAGCCATTGATTGATGGAGTTTCTACGGAGTATAATAAACTTAATGAAATTATTTCTACGATTCACCAAGGTCTGGTTGGTTAGTTCACTATTTTTGATCTTAGCTGGTTGCTCTCATATGAAGAGTGGTCACTATGTGTATCTTGAAGGTCCTTCGCAAGTCCAGAAGGTTTCAAAGACCTATGGCGTGAGCATGGATGATCTCAAACGTGCTAATCCTGATAAATCAATGAGAGGCGGAGAGTGGATTTTCATTCCTACTCAAGTGGGAATTGTATCATTTCTTAGAGAGACAAATGCAGTTGAAGATTATTCTGATTTAGGAACAGGACGCTTTATGTGGCCAGTTCCAAAATACTATAAAGTTTCTTCTCACTACGGCTCACGTTGGGGACGCAATCACGATGGTATTGATATTCCTGCACCAAAAGGGACACCATTTGTCGCAAGTGATAACGGTGTTGTCATCTATTCTGATAATGGGATTCGTGGCTATGGTAATATGATTGTCGTTTCTCACAGTGATGATATCTTCAGTGTCTACGCTCACAATAATAAAAACCTAGTAGATAAAGGTGATCGTGTTCGTAAAGGACAAGTCATCGGACACGTAGGAAATACAGGACGATCAACTGGATCACATCTTCATTTTGAAATTCGCGTGAAAAATAAAGCAAGAAATCCTGCTAATTATCTTTCTATCAGAAACTAATTAATAAAACATTTTGGCTTGATTGGTTGCCCATTATATCCGTAGAGGATAACTGATCGGTTGAGCTTAACCACATCACTTAAGGTCGCTTTAAACTTTTTATCCTCTATTGAATAACACAAGTATTCACCATCTAACTCATTTTTAAGCTCATCAAATTTGTAATAATTAATCATTGTTTGCGTGCCCTCATATCTAAGAGGCAATAATTTAATCGAGGATAGAATAACGGTATTGAGCTGCTTAAATAGGGCATTATTGTTCAGGTCTACGAGTTCAATCATTTTTGAAAAGGAAACTAAAAAGTGCTCAGTATCAAAGTTTTGCTGAAAGTTAAATTCATTGATAATTGCCGGCAATTCAAGTTGAATGTTCTGTGAAGCCTCAATTTGGATTAATGTAAATTCTCCTTTTTGATGAGTCTTAAACTTCTTAATTTGAGTTTGCTCAGAAGTTAATAATGAAATGAGCGCTATTTTTTCTGTCTGGATGAGCTTCTGCTTTGCCCTTAGTAAAAAAAGAGAAGATAAACTCTGAAATAACGAATTTCCATTTTTTGCTTTGAGGTCAGCTTCAAAAAAACTCTTAATGGCCGCCAGGGTTTTGTTCTGAATTGCTACCTTATCCACAATATAGTCTGCTTTTTGAAGCTCTAAAGCTGAGAGTGTATTTGATATCGCCTCAAAATAGTTTTTTAAACTATTGTTTTCAATGAATATAGATTGATCAGTCAGTCTTTGAAGATCTTCAGTTGAATTGATATCTTTATCTTGTATGTTTGGAACAGATAAAAGAAGGGAAAAACTTATGGCATTCACTGGGCAATTAAGCTTTAGAGAAGTGGAGTCAATAAATTTCCCATTAAGAAGTGAGTTTTCAGGAATAAGAGAGTTATGCATTTGACCAATTAATAATGAAGAGAAATATTGAAAAATAATATTTTGAATATGAGAATTTACTGCATTCTCATCTGAAAAATTTACCAAGGATTTAATATTTAGATGAGAAATATCATCCTCAAAATGTCTGAGACATTGAGAGAGACGAGGTGAGCTTCGCTTTCTGAGTAGCGTACTTTTAGTATTAAAACTGATTTGTTCTTCGCCATCAAGTACAGCTATGGCGACGGTTCTTTCGGCCCCCAAATGTGTGGTGTCCTGTCCGAGCACCTATGACACAAAATCGGTCTTAATTTAAGTCAATAAA
>DZBG01000005.1 GCA_022729855.1 Bdellovibrio sp. | reverse complement strand
AATTATCTATTGGAAATCCTTATTGGGCGAAAGAATTTAGATGCGTAGGCCCTGTGAATGGTCAGTTTAAAAGATCTAACATTCTGAAATAATTAGAGCTTTTTTTGAAATGGGTGACCATTTTATTTGGCGAAATACTCTTTCAGGGCGTTTTTGGCCTCTGAATAATCATGTCCTTTTGAAATAAGAAATCTTAGGACTTTGTTTTGAAGTTTGTATTTTTCTTCAGGATTTGTAGGAATTTCTTTTGATCTCAATTTTTTCTCTACCAATTTTTCAAGACTGTCCTCATCGGTAAAGCCTAACTCTTGAGCGACTTCTTCAAATTCACCTTCTTCGAACTGAAGTTTTTCCATACTACCGCGTTTGCGAATTTTATCCTCTGATTCACCTTTGAACATCCACTTACGTATAAACAAACGTCGATAGCTAACCTCATTAATCAGGCCCTTATTTTTTAACTCCTCAATAACCTCATCCACTTCTTCAATAGGATTATCTTTTTTTGAACGAAGTTTCTGTCTCAGCTTGTAGGCAGAGTAATCTTGACGAGCAATAAGGTGAATAGAGTAGTTATAAATACGTTTATTCATAGTTTTTAGAAAAAAAAGGCCCTCTTTCGAGGGCCTAATTATTACTGAACTTTTTTATCTTTTTTAGAAACTTTCTCTTCCTTGATTTCCCCTGTTTCCATATCAACAGCAGGAGCGATAGCGCTTAGATCAGCTTTTCCAATTTTATGTTTCGCAAATACTTTCTGACGAATTTCATTTGCGATTTCTGGATTCTGAGTCAGCATCTCTTTTGATTGCTCACGTCCCTGACCAAGTTTTGAATTATTGTATGAGTACCAAGACCCAGCTTTTTCAACAATTCCTTCATTAGCAGCAGTATCTAAAAGGTCACCCATTTTAGAAATACCAGTTCCGTACATGATATCAAATTCAACTTCTCTGAATGGAGGAGCCACTTTGTTTTTAACGATTTTAACTTTTGTACGGTTGCCTGTAACAACTTCACCATCTTTAATAGCACCAATACGACGGATATCCATACGAACTGAAGCATAAAACTTTAGGGCGTTACCACCAGTAGTTGTTTCTGGATTTCCGAACATCACACCAATTTTCATACGAAGTTGGTTAATGAAAATAACTGTACAGTTAGAGCGAGAGATTGAACCAGTTAACTTACGAAGTGCTTGAGACATAAGTCGTGCTTGAAGACCCATGTGTGAATCACCCATATCTCCTTCAAGTTCTGCTTTTGGTGTAAGAGCAGCTACTGAATCCACAATAAGAAGATTAACAGCACCTGAACGAACAAGCATATCTGCGATTTCTAGAGCTTGCTCACCAGAATCTGGTTGAGAGATAAGTGTATTTGGAACATCTACACCAAGCTTAGCGGCATAGTTTGTATCAAGAGCATGTTCTGCATCTACGAAAGCTACAGTTCCACCAGCTTTTTGACATTCAGCTGCAATATGAAGAGTAAGAGTTGTTTTACCTGATGACTCTGGCCCGTAAATTTCAATAATACGTCCAACAGGAATTCCGCCAATCCCTAGGGCAAGGTCAAGGCCTAAAGCGCCTGTTGAAATAGCAGGAATTTTTTCTTCAGCTTGTTCAGTACCAAGACGCATAATTGCACCTTTACCGAATTGCTTCTCGATTGTTGAAAGCGCAAGATCTAATGCTTTCTTCTTGTTAGCGCTATCAACTGGGGTCGTTTGGTTAAAGGCCATTGAGTTTCTCCTCGTTCAAAAAATTGTTTTTGAAGGTGTGTTGTTCTTTCAAATTAACAAACACCTTTGTTTTAGACAAACAAATTACTGCAATTTTACGGAAAATTTACGGATATGTAACAATTTGAAATACTTAGCTTTTTGACGCCAAGGGCTAGAGAAAATGTACCGTAAGGTAGTACAAAATTCCCGCATAAACAGCACTGACGACGTCATCAGTGATGGTTCCGATACCGTGATCTAGCTTATCAAAATATGAGGCAGGCCAAATTTTTATAATGTCAAAAATGCGGAAAAGGAGGAAGCACGCAAAGAGATGTTTCCACTGCAAACTAGGAGCAAAACTCCATGTAATAAGCATTCCAATGACTTCATCAATAACAATCCATTGCGGATCATGAAGACCAAATTTTTTTTGGACATTTTGAGCCACTATAACTGATGAAATATAAAGAACGATAATAATCGCCCATAAGTAAAATATATTTAAATGAAAATATCCTAATATTAGAATAAGTGGAATCGTTGCTAGCGAGCCAACAGTTCCAGGGGCCTTAGGTGATAAACCTGTACCAAACCAAGAGAGAAATAATGTGGTAGGCCACGAAGGCCCTAGTTTATTTTGATCTTTCATATAAATTACGCTAGTTTGCAATTCGATCTTAACAAAAAATCTTAAAGTGAGAAGCATGAATCGTCCAAGTTATCTTAACGATTATAAGTTCAATTGGGAAAGTTTTGATGTTGTATCGAGTGGAAGATCTTCTCTTGATGCTAAAAACTATCTGACTGAGCTTTATAACCCAGATCACGTGACTGATTTTCTTAGCGGGTACGGCTTCAATATTGAAGACCCCATTGAGAACGCAGAGCTTTTTGGTATTTTTCAAGAGGCCCTTCAATTCATTAAAAGATATTTTCTTAAAGATGGAAATCCTGAGGGACTTGATATTAAAGTTCCGAACTATCTCTACACAATTACAAATATTGCAGATGTTTTTTTGGCTGCTACAGGTAATGCAAGTTACAAGATTACAAAAGAAGAGCAGTTGTGGGCCGGAGTGGTCCTTAAGGTCATGCACACAATTCTTCATGCAGATAAAGATCTTCGTTATCGTTATTTTTCAACAGTTCAGCAGCAAATCTTTGATCGATTTTATAAGTTTGTTTACCGTGATGAAGAGAACCGTCTTTTCATGAAAAATGAAACAGGAACAAGTATTCCTCTTTATGATTTCCAAACGAAGGCAAAAAAAGCGCGCGATAGTATTATTATCAAACTACTTCACAAACAAGAGAATGTGGCCGAAGAGTTGTTTGATAGAATTGGTGTACGTTTTGTTACTTATAATAAATTAGATGCTCTTCGAGTGGTGACATTTTTAATCTCTAATTATGTCATCATGATTAATAATATCAAACCTAGTCGCTCACAAAATACTTTAGTGGATCTCAAGGCCCTTAAAGCGGGTATGTATGATTTATTTAAAGAATCAATGCGTGCCAAAGATACTGAAGATGTATTTTATCAAAAATTAAATCAGCTGATTGAGAAATGTCCTTTTGGTGTTGGTCGTGGAGATCATAATAAGCACTCGTCTGATGAGTATCATGCAATCCATTTTACAGGACGACAGCTTATTAAATACAGAAACCCTTTCATGGGTGAATATTCTGAAGCAAGAAAGATGGCCCTTCAAATGAAGAATAATCCTCTGGCCCAGAAAATTCTTTCTCTCGATACATCTCCCATCGCTCGAGATGTTCGCTTTTTTTATCCATTTGAAGTTCAGATTACCGACTATGATAGTTTTTTAAGAAATACGCAGGGTGAGGCTTCTCATCAAGAGTATAAGAGAGCTCAGCTTCGATCTGCGATGAAAAGAATTTTTAAACCAATTATTGAGCTTAAAGATTTGAAAGTTCAGGAATAATTTTTTGCTGAATAAAAAGATCAATCCGATCATTTGTCAATTCAGGGTAATCTACCTGAGGAACATGAGACCCATCCTTATAAAAATAAGACTCTGATTTTGGCATCATATCGTGAAGGAGATGCTGAAGATGATTGGGAATCACTTTATCCTTCATTCCACCCATCACAAGTGCTGGGTGATTCATCTTACCAACATCACCTAAAATATTTTGTTTGGTCATTTCATTAAAGAGTTGGAAAAAAAGCTCAGGACCTAGAACTCCCACTTTATTGAGATAAATTTCAATAAATTCCTTCGAGACATTTTCAACCTTAAAACCTTGGCGATGAATCATCGCCTTAATCAGTGGATTACTTCCTGATGACTTCCAGATTTTATCGAGAACGCCGGGATATTTTTTGAGAGCAAGTTCAGCAAAAGGAGCTATGAATTCCATAAGGTTTGTATCAAACATTACATCTGTAACTGGCATGATAGTTCCAGAAACTAAAACTTGCCCAAGGACCAAGTCAGGAAAATCTTTAGCGGCTTGCAGACAAATATTCACACCCATGCTATGGCCAAGCATCACAGCTTTTTTTATACCGATATGTGCGCAAAGATCATTAAGATCTTTGGCCATTTGTTTGAAAGTAATTTTTTCTAGATTATCTTTTCCCGTCGATTGAAAATGTCCACGATAGTCATAGATAAGGATCGGATATTTTTCTTTGAAGTAATCAGTTTGAAAACTCCAATGATAAGTACTACAAACAAGACCATAATTAAAAACAAGGATGGGTTTATCACTAGGAACTTGGTCAAAGTTTACCGCATAAAAAAGTTGTTCATTATCTTCAGTTTTAAAAAAGTTTGCTTTCATTTATTTTGATTCATTATTTCTGTGAGTTGTCTGACAACATCTAGTTTTGGGGAATTTGTTTCAACTATGCTTTTTAGTTTCTGATCAAGAATTTTCTTTTTTGATTCAAAAATTGAAAATGAATAATCAATAAGCTTGATTTCTGTCTCACCGATTGTGATAATTTCATTTCTTTTAATCTTTTTGACTCCGGTACATCTCTTACCGTTAATAAGAAAAAAATCTAAACTTTTTTGTGGGTGAATATAAAACTTGTCTTCAACAACTTCAAAAAACATGGCATTTTGAGGCCAGCTGAGATCTTGCAACATAAAGTCTGTTTCTTTTCGGCCAAGATAAATCATATTCTGGCCATACTCGAATAAACCTAAAGCATTTGTATCTGGTGTTTTTAGACATTCTATTTTGATCATAATCCCTCTTAGATAGTATCGAGGATTTTCTGATCTTTTGCGAGTTTTTCAAGAATAGGGAGAAGAACTGCCGGCTTTGTTTCCTCAAGTTTTTTTAAGTCAGTGATGACATGCTCGAGAATATGGCCATGAGTGAGAAAATTGGCGACTTTTTTACTTGTAACGGTTCCTGATTGATCTACTCCGAATAAGTCACCTTCACCTCTGAATTTTAAGTCTTCTTCAGCAATGACAAACCCATCAGTAGAATTTTCGATCACTTTTAAACGAGTTTGAGCTTCAGGTGATAAGTTGCGATCAAGGACTAAAAAACAAAAACCTGGTTTGTCTCCACGTCCAACTCGACCCCGTAATTGGTGAAGAGAACTTAATCCAAATCTTTCTGGATGATAAATACTCATAATAGTTGCGTTGGGATTATTGATCCCAACCTCAATCACACTTGTTGAAATTAAAACATGAATCTTTTTTTCATAGAAGAGTTTAAGAACTGCTTCTTTTTCATCTGACTTCATTTTTCCATGAAGCATTTCAACTTTAAATTGAGGATAAAGTTTTTTATATTTTTCAACACTCTCTTTTACATTTTTGAGATCTGTTGTTTCAGATTCTTCGATGGCCGGAAAAACAAAATAGGCTTGTTCACCAAGAGAGAGTCTCGCTGCTACAAATTGTAAGTACTTCTCATAATTCACAACTTCTGTGATTCGAGTTTTAATCCCTTTTCTACCTGCCGGCATGGTTCTGATAAAGGACATATCTAAATCTCCATAATGGGCAAGACTTAGGGTGCGAGGAATGGGAGTCGCTGTCATAATCAAGCAATGGGTTGCTTCACCTTTTGAGACTAATTTGAGACGTTGTTCAACACCAAACTTATGCTGTTCATCAATGATAGCAAGTCCTAAATCTTTAAAAATGACAGTGTCTTGAAAGAGTGAATGGGTTCCAATAAGAAGATGAATCTCTCCACCCGCGAGGCTTTTTAAAACGACCTTTTTCTCTTTCGCCTTAGTACTTCCCAGAATAATTTCAACTTTAAGTTTTAAATTGAATTTTGAAATGAGTTCTTGAAATGATTTCAGGTGCTGTTGAGCAAGAGCTTCAGTGGGGCACATTAGGGCCACTTGTTTTCCTTGTTCAGCAACAACTCTTGCAGCGAGAAAGGCAACAATTGTTTTTCCACATCCCACATCCCCCTGAATCATACGCATCATTGGATGGCCATCTCCAAGATCGTTCAAAATCTCATGAAGGACTTTATTTTGATCATCAGTTAGCTCAAAGGGTAATTCTTTTAAATATTGATTGAGAATTTTTTCAGGGACTTCAAACTTGGTCGCTGTTTTACGTTTGATATATTTTCTTCGAGTTAAAATCTTCAATTGATCTTGAAGAAATTCTTCGAAGGCCAGCCTTTCCTCAGCTTTTGATTTTAGATCAGGAGTGAACTGAGCAATAGGGTAGCGGCCATGAAGTATTTTAAAAGCTTCAGAGAGTTTTAAAACATGCTCATAATCAATCTGAGGAAGAGTTGGGACAATTTCATTCCATAAACTATCAGGAATCTTTTCGATATATTTTTTAGTCTGATTTCCGGGAACTTTGTTAATAGTAGGGTAATCAATAAGATAATCAGAGAGCGTTGATTCCGGAGCTATTATTTGCGGGTTAATGATTTGTTTTTGTAATCTGTACTCTTGAACTGTACCTAAGAATTCAACTTCTGTTATTGCTTCAAACTGTTTTTTCTGGCTTGGATAAAGATTAAACCATCTGAGGGCGATAGTTTCGTTGCTTAAATCATCCTTCACCACGAGGTATCCATTATACATCAAAAACTTACCCTTCACTCGTCTACCGAATGCGGGAGTAATTTGATGATGAATGATTTTTCCTCTTCCTCTGAAGAGTTGGTCAATTTGTGCGTAAGTGAAGGCTTGGTTTTTTGGAGTTCGGTGGATTCGTAAAGGAAGAATCCATAAGAGGTCATGAAGATCTTGGATACCTGCACTCATGAGCTTTTCCAGAGTAGGGGACACCGTCTTCCCACTCTGGAAAATTTCTAGTGACGAGTTCCAATTTAAACTAGATGTATTTGACGTCTTGGATCTCATAGGCCAGATCACCTTTAGGAGCTTTCACAATAATCTCATCCCCAGCTTCTTTACCAATCAATGCTCGGCCAAGTGGAGAAGTAAAAGATATTTTATGTGGATCAGTCATTGCTTCATCTTCTCCAACAATTTGAAGAGTTGAAGTCGTTTCTTTTTGTTGATCAAAAATTTTAACAGTAGCACCGAATACAACTTTTTCTGTTTTAATTGTAGTTATATCTACAGCGCGTGCACGTGCAATTTTACTTTGAAGGTCCATAATTCGGCCTTCAATAATTGATTGGCGCTCTTTAGCGGCATGATATTCAGCATTTTCTTTTAAGTCACCAAGCTCGCGGGCCTCAGAAATTGCCTGCTTAATATACTCACGATCAACTTTTATAAGTTGAGCGAGTTCAGTTTCAATCAATTTTTTACCGTTCAATGTCATTGGACATTCACTCATAACATTTCCTTATCCATGTGGAGGATTATTTTTTAAACAAAGCTGCCGCTTTTGCGAGCATTTCTTGTCTCTGTTTTTCTGCATCGTTTTGTGGAGTACCAATTTTAAAGTAATCACAAAAGTTTGCTTTTTCTTTCTCAGTAATTCTATCGGCCATTGTTTCTTTGCATTCATTATACGCTTTTACATCATAAAAGAAGCACATCTTGCAGCAACGAAGGTCTGCTGAACATTGGGGACAGCGATCACCCCGACCGAGAGTAGAATTTAGCGAAAGAGTGATTGTTTTACCACACTTAAAGCATTTGGTTTCCACTAGAAGTCCTTTTGAACCCCAACACCGACGCCCATGCTATCCATCGTTCCGGCGGGACCGAAATAAATGCGGGGAGTGTTGCGTTTATTATATTCTTCAACTGAGCGTTGAAGCAGGTATTCATTATTAAACTGATTTGTTTTTGAAATTAAGTAACTCACAGCAATGAGTGCGGCTCCTCCAAAAATAAGCACGTTACGGTTAGTAAAAGACTCATTAGCACTCGAATCACTTCTTAAAAATCCACCAAGGATCATGGCCGTCCCAAAAGTACTCATGGCCGCAGACTTCCAAGTCGGACGGTTATTCTCTTGGTACTGATCAAGAAGCTCTTTTGAAACCTGATCTTTTTCCAAATAATAACGTAAGCCTTCACCACGATAGGATGCAGACACATCCACTAAGACTTCTTGGTAATTAACTGTGGCCACTCGACTACAGGCCTGATTGGCGGCCATAAGTGGGGCGGCAAAAAATAGTAAGAAGACTAAAATACTCAGCTTCATGCCGGTAAATCCTGCACCTTTTTCCAGACATTTGGAGTGTGGGTGATGTTATCTTAACATAAAACTTAAATCATCTCTTTGGAAAAATATGGACCTGATCAAAACCAGTATCGGAATTACTAAAACAATCAAAAATGTCGGCCGACTACGAGAAATTGTATCCGTCTTCGGACGTAATGGTTTTAGTGAACTGATAGTGAAATCAGGAGTCGATAAAGTTATCCCTGGATTTGCTTTGCCTTCTCGCGTAAGTGAATTGAAAGAAGAGGATCTCACGACAGAAGAGTGGTGGAAACTTATTGGGGAAAGAATCAGAAAAAGTTTCGAAGAGTTGGGTCCTAGCTTTGTTAAGCTGGGCCAGTTACTTGCGACTCGTGAAGATATACTTCCCCCTCCACTTATTTCAGAACTGAAGAAACTTCAAAATCAAGTCAAAGGTATTTCGTTTGAACTCGCGCGCTCTGTGATGGAAGCGAGCTGGGGAGATAAAATTGAAAATATCTTTTCAATATTTAACGAAGAACCCATTGGGACGGCTTCTATTGGAGTTGCATACCGTGCCACTCTTAATGATGGGAGAGAAGTTGTTATAAAGGTTCGACGTCCGGGAATTACAAAAACATTAAATACAGATTTTGAAATAATTCTTTTTCTCGCTAAAAATATTGAAAAGACTTCAAGTGAACTGAGATATCTTGGTATCTCAAAAGTGATTGCTGATTTTTTTAAGAGTACACAGAATGAACTCAATCTTATGGTTGAGGCCCAGAGCTGTGAAAGACTGGCCACAAATCTTGCTCGAATTGATAAAGAGGGAATACTTGTTATTCCTAAAGTTTATCGTGAGTATTGTACTCAAGAAGTGATGGTCATGGAGTTTTTAGACGGTCGTCCGTTTAATGAGTTTCATTCACTAGAATCACTGGGTGAGGATGTTCTCGTAAAGCTTGAGAAAAGTGTGGAGCTTTTTACACACACGCTACTTGCTGATGGCTTTTTTCATGCCGATCTTCATGGAGGAAACTTCTTTGTTCTAAAAGATCGTCGTATCGGAATTATTGATTTCGGTTTGATGGGAAGCTTAAGTAAAAAGAATCGCGCCAATCTCATTGCTATTCTTTATGCCGTGATTAATCAGAACTATGACAATCTTGTTTATGAATTTTTAGAAGTTGCTGAATACGATACTATTCCAAATCACGAAGAACTCATCCGAGATATTAAAGATGCTATCTCGCCTTATCTTGGTCTGAGCATTCAAGAAACCAATATGACGGAACTTGTACGTGGCCTAGTCACAACGCTGGCCAAGCATCAGCTCTATTTGCCCCGTGAGTGGTTTATTATCTTCAGAGCACTCATGACCCTTGATGGAGTAGGAAAGTCTATAGGACTTGATTTAAACATCTTTAAGGTCTTAGAGAAAGATTTAGAAGGTCTTGTGAAAGACCTATTCTCTCGCAAAAATGCTGAAGAGGAGCTCATGTGGGTGGCAAAGGATGTCATCAATTCAATGAGAATAGTTCCTAAGCACATGAGATGGTTTCTCAAAGAGATTTCTAAAAACAATTATGCCGTTGAACTTCGTATCTCTGATTTAGGTAAGCATACTAAATCTATCGCTCGTTCTATTAACTTTCTGGGTCTCGCCCTCATCACTTGTGTTTGCATTCTGACAGGAGCACTTTTTGTTAAAGATCGTGTGATCATGTCGTTTGCTGATATTCCCACTCTGGCCTGGGTCTTTTGGGGAATAGCTTTTTATTTATTTGTCAGAATCACTCTTTTCAGAAAAATTTAAATACTATCAAGCCCACTGATAAATAATGGTGGGAGATAGTTTACTTCGTCAAATCGTCCTGGTCCCAAGAGTCCTGTGAGAAAATCATCAATGGTGAGTTCTAGTTCCTCATCGATAAGCATCAGAGTGACGGTATCTTTTTCAAAATCAGTTTTTTGAATTTGAATCATCTCTCTTGTATAAGTCTTAACGAACTCAGTGAATTTATTCGCAGGTCTGAAAAGAAATTGATACTGAACTTCTGCTTCCTCATCGTGGACTCCAGACCAAACTTCTCCTAGTCCTGAAATATCTCTGTGCCACTTCTCGAAATTTTCTTTATGCCCATACTCATAAATAATATTTTGTAGATCCATTCCCTTATTCTGAAAGAAGTAACCTTGAATTTGATTGTTTTCTCTCTGTAGAAAGAGATTTGCTGAATTTATTTTTTCTATTTTTTCCCAATCATCTCTACTGCGATCAAGTGTGAGATAGTGTTTTTGAAACCCATCTTGATAGAGCTGCTGGATTTGATTTTTTTCATCCTCAGATAAGCTTGAGTAAAGAGTCTTTTGAATATCTACAACTTTAGGCACTTCACTTGAGAGAACAAATTGAGTTCCACAGAGTGAAAATCCAAACTTTTTATACATTTCGTGAAGATCACTCCAAAGAAGAAACCCACTGACTTGTGACTCATAAGTCTTAATCACATGATTAATAAGGTCTTTGAAATAGCCTTTACCTTGAAATTTTTCATTCACAGCAATTCCACCAAGCATGGCGAGAGTATATTCATTCTCAAGGACAGTGATTTTTCTGACTAAGACTCCTACATGCCCAATAATTTCATCATTCTCTGAGAGAGAGAGGTGACAGTGCTCAAAATTACTCTCATCCATAAGAGGAGCGAAGTCCTCTTTATAGTGAAATGGTTTTTCATATCCAAAATTACTCTCTATGAGAGAAAGAAGAGCAGGGGCCAATTGAGGTTTATTTTTAAGAGTGTTATGGTTCGGCAAAATTTTCCTCGCTTTAAAGTCTCATATTTCAATATGTTAGCGTCTTTTTTGAGAAAGTGTCCAAATATTTTACAGCTAGCCTCAAGGTTCTTTTCTGATTGTCGAAAAGAATGACATGAACGGCCATCACGCCATTCTGTTCTTTTTCAAGGATCGAAAAAGAACGACCCAGAATCAAGGAGGATTTACATGGGTTTACGAATTAACACGAACGTTTCATCACTGAACGCTCAAAGAAATCTCAGTACAACAAGGTTAGCTCAACAGAAAGTGTTAGAGCAACTCTCATCTGGTCAACGTATCAATCGCGCTGGTGATGATGCTGCCGGACTCGCAATCTCAGAAAATTTAAGAGCTCAAATCCGCGGTCTAGGACAAGCGGAAAGAAATGCTCAAGATGGTATCTCTTTAGTGCAAATCGCTGAAGGGGCTTTATCTGAGGTTGGGAATATTATGATTCGTCTAAGAGAACTATCAGTACAAGCTGCTTCTGATACTATCGGAGCAACAGAAAGAAAATTTCTTAACGTTGAATTTGAACAGTTAACTTCTGAAGTTGACCGTATTGCAAACTCAACAGAGTTTAACAGAGTTCCACTTCTAAATGGTACTGGTTCAGTTTTTGATATCCAAATTGGTACAAGAAATGACCCTTTATCAGATCGATTAACATTTGATGCTTCTAGTGCAGATGTAAACGTTGCGGCCCTGGGCCTTAACCTTGCAAGTGTTTCTGATAAGATTTCTGCTCAGAACTCACTAGCCTCAATTGACCAAGCCATTCAAACTGTTTCAGGTATTCGAGCTGACTTTGGTGCGCTTCAAAACCGTCTCCAATCGACAGTGAATAACATCCAGGTAAGTACAGAGAACTTATCAGCTGCCAATTCTCGTATTAGAGATGCTGATATCGCTTCTGCTACTTCAGAGTTAACTCGTACGAATATCCTTATGCAAGCTGGTACATCAGTTCTTGCTCAGGCTAACCAGTCTAGTAACTCAGCTCTCGGCCTTATCAACTCTGCCTCTCAAGGGTAGTAGTTAGGTAAGGCCCGAGAGGGCCACTTTATGATGTAACACGAATCCTGCAAAACTTGGAGTGGGTTGTTTTCCCAAGTGATTATAGGTCGGTTCTTTTAAAACAAGATTAACCCATGGACAAGATGTCCATCGAATTGAACAGGAGGTTCACATGCTTATTAAACACGGAGATTAAATTATGGGATTAAGAATAAATACAAATATGGCGAGCCTTTCAGCTCAAAGAGCGTTAGGACAAACTAAGAATAATTTGGATAGCAATTTTAGAAAGTTATCCACAGGTGAGAGAGTAACTCGAGCCGCCGATGATGCCGCTGGATTAGCAATAAGTGAAAAACTAAAAGCTCATATCCGCGGAGTCAGACAAGCAAAAAGGAATGCAGATGATGGTATCTCACTCATTCAGACAGCAGAAGGCGGACTCAACGAGGTTTCAAGCATTATCATCAGACTTCGTGAGCTTGCAGTACAAGCAGCTTCCGATACAGTTGGTGATACTGAAAGAGGCTTTTCAAACATTGAATTTCAACAGCTCAAACAAGAGTTACAACGTATCTCTGAAGGGGCCGAGTTCAACGGTAGAAAACTTCTTAATGGCGAAGGTGGAATGGTTGATATTCAAGTCGGGATTCACAATGATCCCACGCTTGACCGAATCACTTATGATTCAGGATCAGTTGATGCCTCACTCGAAGCTCTTGGAATTAACTTGGAAAGCATCGCAGATAAAAGCGGCGCTCAACTCTCACTTACAAAGCTTGACGACGCGTTGGTACGTACAAATGGTGCGCGTGCCAACTTGGGAGCACTACAAAACCGTCTGCAATCAGCAGTTAATACACTGGGGATTACAGAAGAAAACTACTCTGCTGCGAATTCACGAATTCGCGATGTAGATGTAGCGGCAGAGACCGCGGATATGACGAGAAATAATATTTTAGCGTCGGCCGGAGTTTCAGTTCTCTCACAAGCAAACCAGGCACCACAAGCTGCCCTTAAGTTATTAGGCTAAACAAACCCACTCTACCTTGCTCCGAATGGAGCAAGGTTTTTTTCTTTTTCCCAAAACCTCATGCTAATATTTATCCATGCGTAAAACGATCTTAATTCTTGGAGCATCATCTTTTGTAGGTTCAAACCTCTTGGAGAGTTTGAAGGATGAGTATCGTGTCGTTGGGACTTATTACCAGACGCCTATTGATATTCCCGGTGTGCTTTCTCTTCCCTGTGATGTCCTTCGCCGAGAAGCCGTTCAAAATTTAGTAGGATTGGTTAAACCAGATCTTATTATTTATGCCGTTGGATTAAGCTCTCTTACAGACTGCCAACAAAATCCTAAATTAGCTGATGCACTTAATACTTCAGGGGTTATTAATTCAACCATGGCCAGTGATCGGTATGGATCAAAATTTGTGCTTCTCTCATCTGCTTATGTGATGAGTGGGGAAAATCAAATTTTCAAAGAGGGAGATGCCCCTTTTCCTAATACTAATTATGGTGGAACATTTTCTGCTTCTGAGTTTTATGTTCAAAAATCTTGTTTGAATTATTTTATTCTCAGATGTCCTGTTTTATACGGGCGCAGCTACAATCCTTTTGAATTAAATTGGTTTGAAATGATTGAGCGCACTCTCTCATTAGATAAATCTCTTTATGCTGATGATTCAGTCGTGACAGGATTTTTAGATATAAAAATTTTAGCGAAGTATTTAAAAGCGGCGATTGATTCTAATCTCACAAATCGTCTTATTCAGGTGAGTTCATCTGACTATATGACTCGTTATGAGTTTGCTCAGCTCTACACTCAGATTTTTCATCGCTCAACTGATCTCATTGTAAAATCTAATTGGGCCTTTCCACTTAATGAAAATCAAGCAAGAATGAATAAGGCCCAGGATAAGTATTATTATCAGATGAGTACAATAAATGCAGAAGACTTCATAGGGCATCGCCTACCAAGTATTGAAGAGTCACTTCAATTTACAAAAGTTAGATTATCTTGATGAATTTTTAATGAATTCTGTTAGGTAGTACTTCACAAGAGATTCAGACTCAATAACTTCACCTTGAAAACGCCAAGAGATATTATTAAATGGGCCAACGTGAGCTTTGATTTCATGAATCTGTTGTATAGCTTGTGCTTCATTCGGCATACGAGGAGAAAATAATCCGCCAGAATTATTTAAAAATCCAATACTCACTACATCTGCAGATCTGCGAGCAACAATGAGCTTTAATGAATTTCTAAAAAGAATAAAATCATTCACAGTATTTGAAATACGGAAAACCTTTATCCCACGAGTACTGTCGCGATTACTGCGATATTGATTGAACATCGAAACATAAAATTCAAAACGATCTTTAAGCTTATTCATAAACGCGATTGAAGAATCTTCAAGAAGACTCTGAGTGCTAAGATGTTCGCTAAAGCGAATAATCCCAGACTCCTCCATATTAAGCTCCTCAAGAGCTAGAGATTCAATCCAAGAAACATTTTGATAATCATTGATGTTGATAACGTCCATACATCCAGTTTTTCAGGATGGACTAGGGTCGTCAATAAGAAATTCAAGGAGATATAAAGAATGAAGAAAAAGAAGAGGGCCCGGATTAGCAGATTAACGGTTTCGCGCCCCTAGAAAACTAGGTGGGCGCAATTAGTAACCACTTTAGGCTTCTCACATTCTGCTCTAATACTAGGGCAGGCAAGCATGCACACCGTGATCAGGGACCGCTCCCGAAAATAAAATCGTAGGGGCGAAACATTATGTTGCTATCCCCGGACCTATATTGATTATACCTCATAAAATTGGCAATGAGGATAGGATATCGCTTGCCTATATTGACGGCGGTGAAAAAGATATTAATAGGTTAGAAGATTAGTCCTGAAATAAGTCCTTTTTTTTGCGCGCCATACAAAAAAGGCTTAAAATAATAAATAGATACTGAGAAAGCTCTAAAGAATTCTGGGAACTTTACCGAAAGGTCTTAAGCAATCCTGGAAGGGGGAGATTATGAAGAACAAATTAGTAGCTTATTTTAAGGACGAAGCGGGCCAGACATCAACAGAGTACATTCTGTTAGTGGCGGTGGTAGCTGCAATCGTGTTTAAATTTAGAGATGCGGCCATGCAAATGCTATTCGGCGGAGACGCTGGTAATGGTGGTATTCTTGGTAAAGTATTTCAAAAAGCAGAAACAGGACTCCAGTAAGAAGTATTTACAAGATCCGTGGCCTAATAAAGTTGCCTCAGCTTCGAGATCACTTATAATGAAGTGATGAAGAAGACCAGAGGACAGGCCACGGTCGAGTATATCTTTCTGTTGGCAGTCATTGTATTTCTTGCCTTTAAACTAGTGAACACTTTCACTACGTTTTTCCGTGATAGTGTCGGCAATGTCGGGCACGTTCTCTCTACACATTTAAATGTTGGAATTTGTGGTCAAGGTTGTTTCTTTGGCGGCTATAAAAATGGGTATCAAAATACACCATGATTCTTCCAATTCCCCTCTATATTATTGGCCTTGTTCAGCTTTTAATTATCTCTTGGATTGATTTAAAAACTCAAAAAATTAGTAATTGGTGGGGATTAGTAAATCTCATCGTGTTTATAAGTGCTCTTTTTATTTTTCCACTCAGCTATACGCTCAGCCTTCAAATATTAATCTATCCTCTGGCCTTTATTGTGATTGGATTCCCACTTTTTCTCTTAGGGATTATGGGAGCAGGTGACAGTAAATATTTGGCTGGATTATTCCTGATTATTCCTGTTGGTCTTCAATTTAGTTTTTTTATGAATTTAGTAGGATCAACAGTAAGCTGTGCTTTAATTTTACTAATGATCAGAGTTATTCGAAACTATAAGCTAGTCTTAGGTGTGTTTCGGACTCATGAGTGGTCAGGACTCAAACAACTTAAAGGGTCGCGTTTCTCATACGCTCCCGTAATTTTATTGGCGTGGTTATGGTTAGCAACAGAAGTATTTTAAGACATTCAGGTCAGACAGTTGTTGAATACATCCTACTCATGACAGTGGTGTTTTCACTCATTTTTACATTCTTAAATAGTCAGTTTTATAAAACAATGTTTGGCCCAAATGGAAAATTAGCTCAGGGGATGAAGAGTCAGACTGAGTTTGGTTACAGACATGCTTATATGCGAGGAAGACCTACTGGGGTTATGCCAATGACTTATGGAGGAGCAACGGCTCATCCATCCTATTCTAAAGCTGGGCAATCAAGATTTTTTGGTCCAGTAAATCCATACCAATGATAAAAAAACAAGACGGTCAATCAACCATTGAATTTATTCTGACTTTCACATTTGGAATGTCGGCGATTCTTTTAATTTTTAATTCTTCACTTAACTATACAGTGGGGTATCTCGCTCACTATGCAACTTTTATGGCGAGTCGAACTTATTTAACGGTCGATACTCAGTCTAGTACCGAAGGGCAGTCCTTAGGGGAAGCAAAAATCAGAGCGAGAGAATCATTTATAAGATTTAATTTAAAAAAATTTGGAGTCAGTGATGACTCTATCCATTTCAGAGATCCCTATCATGGAATGTCCTCATCTGATTACTTACTTGTTGGTGCCTATGCCACTTATGAGAGAGAAATTGATATTATGGGAAAACTCACAGGGGATACAAAATCGAATATGGTTTCGGAATCATATTTAGGTAAAGAAGTCACGAGAGCGAATTGCATTCACCGTACGTGTTTCTCTATGGCCGGTGGTGATAACTGCGAATCTTTTGATGTCACTCTTATAGATAATGGATGTTAATGAATAAATTAATGAAAGATCAAAAGGGTCAGGCCCTTATTGAATTAATTATTTTTCTCCCACTAATTTTTACTCTTTATGGGTTGGTAGGTGGATACGCAAATGCCATTAATGGATCTATTAATCAGCAAAAAGTGACTCGTGGTTATTTTTACTTTAGAGCACAAAATAGCTCAACTATGCCAAAGCCTAGTGGGGCCCAAAATTATCAATCATGGAGTAGATTTGGGATGTTCTTTATTGGATGGACTGATGAGCCCATTCAAGGGAATGCCCAGCCACTTGCTCCTTGCTATCAAATTAGCTTTCCAGTCCAGGCAGCAGGCTCAGATATTTGTGAAAATTCTTATGCTGCCCCCACAACTCAATACATTCGAGTCGGGACTGTTTATGGGACCTGTGGAAACACTTACGCCAATGTTGGAGGCAAGGTTGTTAATGCCAACGATGCTGGGGCAGGAGTGATGTCAGTACTTGACTATGGTGCTTGTGCAATCCAGTAGGAAAAATTAAGGAATAGCTTTCATTTTCTCAAAATCTGTTATCATTAAGTAGTGGAAACTTCATTGATTAGTTTAGGATGAACTATGAATAGTCGCGCTTTTACTACTAGCTTACTTTTTGCTGCTGTCGCAGTGTTTATGGTTTATTCATATATTGATAGTCGCGAGAGCGAGCTTGTCAGTGAATATGGAAATCCAACACCGATTGTTGTGGCAAGAGAAGATATTAAAGAACTTGAAATCATCGATGATAGAAAAGTTCAGTTGATAAATATTCCTCAAAAATTTCAAATGCCTGGTGCTTATAAAAAAGTAGAAGATCTTTATAATACGATTGCATCAGTACCTATAAAAAAAGGTGAACAAATCACGGCCCCACGAGTGACTTATCCTGGTGCAGCCTCAGGTTTATCAAGACAGATTTCTATTGGTAAGAGAGCACTCTCTATTCAGGTTTCAGAGAATCAAGCGGTGGCACGTTTGATTAAACCAGGAGATCGTATCGATGTTCTGGCCCTGGTAGATTATGCTTCAGGTAGAAAAGAAAAATTAAAAGTTAAAACAGTTCTTCAAGATGTTCTTGTTTTATCAACAGGTCTTTATGTCACCAATAGTGTTCCGCTTATTGGAATGAAAAGTGAAAATGAAGTTCGTGAGATGAAACTTAATACTTATACAAATTACAATACAATTACTCTTGAGCTTACTCCTTTTGAAGTTCAAAAAATGGTGTTCATTATTTCTGCAGGGAACGGGATTTATCTTTCTCTTAGAAATAATGATGATAAGACAATTGAAAAGATCAGTGCGACAAGACTCTTTGATGTACTAGGTGAGGATGGGCCAGAGGCGAAAGCTTGGTTTGCCGAACAGCAGGCGAAAGAGAATCAGCGTTCAGGTGGTGGTGGTGCTCGTTAAAAACTTTATCATTGGATTCCTTCTTTGTTTAATCTCAGGACTTTCTTGGGGACAGGGAGCTGCGTCTAAAGATAAAGATATCGAAGTTGCTGTTGGTATAGATGAAATTCAAAAAATTGATTTTGATTATAGCCCCAAAGTCCTTATTGGGAATGAAGGGCTTTTAAAATTAACTTTAATTCCTCAGAAAAAAGAAATTATTTTTAAAGGAATTAAGCCTGGTAGAACGAATGTGACTATTCGGGACAATGTGGGTGATGTTCGTCTTATTTATAATGTGATTGTCACAGCTTCTGGTAAATCAAATATTGTTTCAGAATTACGTGAACTCATTGGAGATGTCGAAGGTCTGCAAATCACAATCAAAGGTGGGAAAGTTTTAGTGAGTGGAGAAATTGTGGTCCCTGATGATATCGGGAGAGTCTCAAAAGTTCTTGCTAACTATCAAAATGACGTTTTAACTCTCATTGAATTATCTCCTCAAACTCAACGTGTGATCGCTCGTAAAATGGCCGATGAGCTAGCACGAAATAATCTTAAAGATGTGACCGTTCGTATTGTGAATAAGGCCTATTGGTTGGAAGGTGTTGTAAGCTCTAAATCAAAAAAAGATTTAGCAGAAGAAATTGCAAATTCTTATCTTCCGCCAAAAATTTCATCTCTCTCAAGCCAAGATAATCGTTTTCAAACAGTAAAAGATAAACCTGATATTTATAATTTTATTGCGATCAATGAGAAGAAAGAATCTCAACCTCCTCCGAAAATGGTGAAGGTGACTGCTCAGTTTGTTGAACTCTCGAAAGGTTATAATAAAGTTTTTGGATTTAAGTGGGCACCACTCATGGGTGATGATGCCAGTAGTATTTCAGTTGGCCCTGGTAGCGGAGGAAATCTTACAACCTCAGCTAGCAATACCTTAAGTGCAACGATAACAAGTTTATTTCCTAAACTTCTGGCCGCCAAAGGGGCCAATTATGCACGTGTGATTCAATCAGGGATGATTATTACAAGAGATCAGCAGGCAGGGACAATTACAAAAGAAACAACAATTCCTTTTGCTATCGGTTCGGGGGATTTTACAAAAGCAACTGAAGCCAAAATTCAGTTTAGTTTAAATGTCACTCCAAAACTTTTAGAACAAGAACAGATGGAGATGGCGATTAATATTAATATTTCTACTTCTTCTGGTAGTTCAAATGGAAATCCATTGGTAACAAGTAACACTGTGGCAACAAATGTTATTTTAAAATCAAAAGAATCATCTGCCATTGGTGGGATTGTTCAAAACTCATCGAGTACTAAATATGATGGAGACCCATTTCCCGCAGCTGCTCAAACAGCTTCTGGACAACCAGCTCAGCCACTATTTAGACTCCTGAGATCAAAAGATTATCAAACGAGTAAAAATCAATACGTCATTTTTGTTACTCCCGAAATCATTGAATCAGCAGCAACGGGGACAGAAGAAATAAAAAAGAAGTTTAGACGTAGAGCGGATTAACGAGGAAAGAGATGGCCGGACATATTATAAGTATTGTTGGTGGTAAAGGTGGGGTTGGTAAGTCGCAGGTAGCGGCCAATCTTGCAATTGCTTACGCCAATGAAACCAGAGCAAAAACTCTTCTATTAGATTTTGATCAACGTGCATGTGGAGATCAAAATATTATCACGGGTCTTAAATCAAAAAAGACTGTTAAAGATCTTGCTGAATTTAATGGAGCAATCGATCCGCGCTCAATCTTACTTTTTACTGCCGATCATAAAGCGGGATTCTCTTTTATCGGAATGAATACCGAGCAAGTCGCGGCTTCCAGCATTCCGGAAGAAGGATTGGGAAAAGCTCTCAAAGCAATCTCAAATATATACCCTATTACCATTATCGATGTTGGTAATGAACTGACTCCTCTGGCCCTAAAGGCCCTCGAGTTTTCAACTCTTATATTTATTGTGGTGACTCCAGATTTAATTGCGGTGAACCAGTCTAAAAGAATGTATTCAGATATGATCACCATGCTCTTTCCAAAAGACATGATTCAGATCGTAGTGAATCAGGCCGTGAATGGTCACCCAGTGAGTCCTGATGTTATTGGGAAACAAATTGGGAAGCCCGTTTTTTCAGTTATTCCTCGAGATGATGCTAGTTGTACTGCTGCTCTTAATAGATCAACTCCAGTCTTAGTGACCGCCAAAGGTTCACCTTTTGGAAATGGTATTACTGAGTGTGTTCGAAAACTTATTCAGAAAAGTGTACTTAAAACATTAGAGAAACTGGCTAAGCCTGAAAACGTTGCGACGAAATCTTCGGGAGCAGAAGGTGAGGGTGAGAATAAGGCCCGTGATAAATGGACTGAACTCAAGGCGCGAATTCATAAATCACTCGTTGAGGAGATGGATTTAAAAAAACAAGATGATAATGATCCTAAGGCCAAAATTATTCTAAGAGAGCAAACCAAAAAAACAGTGGTGGATCTTTTAGGAAAAGAAGATACCAAGGCCATTCTCGCTACTCGCGATGATATGAACAGAATAGTAAAAGAAATTTTAGATGAAGCCTTAGGTTATGGGCCATTAGAAGATATGCTCGCGGATAAATCTATTTCTGAGATTATGGTCGTAGGACCGAAGAAAATTTTCTATGAACAAAGCGGTAAAGTAAAAAAATCAGAAGTCACTTTTACGAATGATCGTCAGGTGATGAATGTTATTGAGCGTATCGTAGCTCCTATTGGCCGACGTATTGATGAGAAAACTCCTTATGTAGATGCTCGTCTTCCCGATGGGTCACGTGTGCATGCGATCATTCCGCCCTGTGCACTAGATGGTTGTGTTATCACAATCAGAAAATTTCCTGACAAACGATTAACCTATAAAGATATTGTAAAATTTGGAGCGATGACTGAAGAGATGGCAGACTTTTTGCGTATCTCAGTTGAGGCCCATAGAAATATTGTTGTTTCTGGTGGTACCGGATCAGGGAAGACAACTCTGATTAATATGCTTGGTGGATTCATTCAGTCTAACGAACGTATTATTACCTGCGAGGATTCAGCCGAGTTGAACTTCCCTCAAGATCACGTTGTACGACTTGAAACTCGTCCTCCATCTCTAGAAGGAGATGGGGCCATTGATATTCGCTGTCTTGTAAAACAAACTCTACGTATGCGCCCAGACCGAATTGTGGTGGGTGAGTGTCGTGGTGGAGAAACTCTAGATATGTTACAAGCGATGAACACAGGTCATGATGGTTCAATGACTACTGTTCACTCCAATACACCACGTGATGCGATTTCACGTCTTGAAACTCTGGTTCAGTACGCTGGAGCAGGTCTTCCTCAGAAGGCGATTAAAGAGATGATTGCCTCAGCAGTGCATATGATTATTCAGCAGTCTCGTCTTGATGATGGTTCACGTAAGTGTCTCTATATTACGGAGATTGGTGGGCTTCAAGGTGAAGTGGTAACACTTCAAGATATTTTTACTTTTAAGCAAGAAGGGATGAATAAAGAAGGAAAAATCATAGGGAAATTTATGGCCTCAGGATTTATTCCTAAGTTTATCGAAACCCTTGAGAAAAAAGGATACAAAGTTCCTCGCGGACTTTTCACTAATAAATAGAGTATGCAAAAAATTTGTTCTCTGATTCTATTTTTGATTTTCTCTTTTTCGTCTGTCTTTGCTCAGGCGCCGGCTGCTCCTGCGACTGCTGCTAAAGCTGCTCCTCCAGCACAAACGGTAAAAGGTGTGAGCTTTTTTTTAGATGTTCTAGGAGTGAAAGGTGTATTGATCATAATATTTATTATGATCTTTGCTTACACTTATAAAAACAGTGTTCGTATCTTCCAGTGGATTGATAATCAAACCTATGGAAAGAAAAATTATATTCTAAAAAAATTAGAAATTTTGCACATAGAAGTTGATCCGAATAAAATTACATACGTTCTAATCTTTTGCTCTTTTGGGCTTGGGATTCTTACCTTTTGTACTTTTGCTCTTATGGGAAATCTGGCCTTGGGAGTTGTCGCTGGAATTGCGGTCCTTATTTTTGGTTGGAAAATGCCTGGCCCTTTAATGGATTCAATGGAGAGAAGAAGAACTCATGCTTATTCACTCCAGATGGTGGATGCTCTGACACTTCTAGGAAATGGGATACGCGCTGGTCTCTCAGTTCCTCAGTCTTTAGGAATGGTGGTAGATGAGCTTCCTCCACCAGTCAGCCAAGAATTCAATTTAGTTCTTCAGCAGGCGAAAATTGGTGTGCCCTTAGATGAAGCTTTTGAGAATTTAAAAAAACGAGTTTATACAGAAGATAATGAAATGTTTGTGACCAGTGTGAATATCCTTCGTGAAACCGGGGGTAATCTTGCTGAGACATTTGATACAATTGTAGGAGTTATTAGAGAGAGAGTTCGTCTCCAGCTTAAAATTCAAACCTATATCGCCCAAGGTAAGTTTCAGGCCTATCTCATTGCTTCTATGCCTTATCTTATGATGTTGATGTTTGGTAGTGGAGACCCTACTTATTTTGGTCTCCTATTTGGGACAATTCCTGGAATTCTCGTCTTTCTGCTTATTTGCGGACTAGTGGCGGTTGGGATGTGGATCATTTTTAAGATAATTCAGATTAAAGTTTAGTTGGAATATGACCGATAGTAATAGGACTTTTAAGTCTATGGAAAAAGGTGGATGTATGAGAATTTGGACTAAATTCAAGCTGTCAATGACGGCCCTTCTCATGGTCTCAGCTGTGCAAGCTGGGGTTAATTTAAAGAATGGTAACTTCTATGTGTCTTACACAGACATTGTCGTTCCCGGTGGCGGAAAAAAATTAGAAGTCACTCGTACTTATAATTCAAAGTCAACTGAAGTTGGTTGGTTTGGATTTGGGTGGGGATCAGAATATGAAACACGCCTTGAACTTTCTGCTGATGGTTCGGTAGTCGTTCATGAATACGGTGCAGGAGCTAAAACTCGTTTTACTCCGAAAACTGCGATTGATGCTACAGCATCAGCTCAGAAAATCGTGACTGAGATGAAAAAGAAAACAGCACTATCAGAGAAAGCCGCTTCTGATCTTGTTGAAAAACTAAAATCAAACGCTGAGCTTCGTCACTCATATGCAGTTAACTTTGGTGTTCAAACTCAAGTTGCAGCAGGGACAGTTCTTTACTCTAATGATCGTGGTGCTCAAGAGCTTCATGTTTCAAAAGATGGTTATAAGAGAGTTCACTCTGATGGACGCGTAGATCTTTTCAATCCAGAAGGTCAACTCACACGTATTACAGACAAAGCTGGATATTATATTGGTTTTCAATATAAAAATGGATCACTTGACTCTGTAAAAGACTCTCAAGCAAAACAAATCTTTTTCTCTTGGTACCCATCTGGACAAGTAAAAGAGATGTGGTCAGCTGGAGACAAAAAAGCTCTTTATAAGTACCAAGAAAATGATCTTGTTTCATCTACAGATATTGGTGGAAATGTTTACGAGTACGGATATGACAAATCTCATAACCTTGCAGAAATCAAATACACTGATAAAACAAAGCTCACAGTTAAGTATGATCCAAAGACGTTTTTTGTTTCAGAAGTTTTAGACCGTAATGGTGAGTCTACGAAGTACCAATATGGTGCTGATTCAAAAAATCCAGATGATCACTACTGGACAACAGTAACGAAGCCTGGATTTGATGGAAAGCCAGTTGCTAATCGTTATGAGTACGAGATTCGTTCTCGTAATGATGGAGCGAAATATACATACCGTATTCTGACTGAAATAAATGGAATTAAAACTGAAACCATTTATGACGAAACTTTCTCAATGCCTCTTAAAATTGCTCGTGGAAAACACGTGACAACTTTTGAATACAGTAACAAAGGCTTGTTAACAAAGAAATCTTCTACAAAAGGTGACTTTGTAAATATTGAATATGATGACAAACTTGGTAAAATTAAGAAGGTTGTTAATAATGAGGGCTCATCTGAATTCTCATATGATCCGAAAGGGAACTTGGTGAAAGCTTGGAACTCTCAAGGACAAACTGTTCTCTTGATTTATGATACTAAGGGAAAAATCACTAAGATGGTAGATCAACAGAAAAATACTAAAGATCGTCGCATCCTAGCTTTCAAGTACAATGCTCTTGGTAAACCGGTAGAGATCGAAATGGAAAAAGTAGGGAAGATTAATGTTGCCTACGATAACTACGGTGAAATTAAAAAAGTTGAATCAAATGCAGGTCACAAAATGGCCTTACAAGTAACACAGGCTTTCCAGAACCTTCTCTCGATTGTTAAGCCTGCTGGTGTAAACCTAAACATGTAAAGAGAAGGACGAAGGAGATTATATGAAAAAGGTATTATTGGTATTCATGGTTCTTGCATCTTTGACAGCAATTGCTGATGAGGCTTTCGTAGGTGAACACGGTGAAAAACAAGCTGTATGTGAGCCATGCGAAGCTAAGGCGAAACTTCAACTTGAACAAAAAGCACGTGAAGCAGGTAAAGATGTTTCTTCTTCTGCTGGTAAAGACGTGAAGTCTAGCGGTAAGCAGTCAGCCTCTAAACAGTAAAATTTATCTTCTTTGTTGATATAATGAAAAGGGAAGCTTAAACGGCTTCCCTTTTCTTATTTTGAAGTCTTAAAAAATATTAACGATAGAATTAAAACAGATTTTCAGAAAGGTAGTTAAAGACTTTTTTCGAGGCTTTTACATCTTTTCCTTTGAGTAATTTTCCCATCTTTTTGTAGCCAATATTTTCTTTGCTAAACATATCTACAGGTAATGTATAAAGGTAGCTCAGTGAGTACCCAGCATAAACAGCCCCAGTAACAGGAAAAAAGAATATCATTCCCATATCAAGTGTACGGGCCAAATAGTAAGTAAGTTCTTCATAACCCTCAGTAATACCCTTAGATCTTTTATTCCTATTGTATTTTAACTCTGAATCAATATCTGAGACCGAAGCTACTCCAACTTCCAGATCTAGGACCTTAATCGCTTTATTGCCCTCTAATAGCTTTAATTGGGCCTTTTCTCCCTCTTGGCAGAGGACTAGCTTGCGATTAGAGCCACGCTCTTGAATTGAGCCCTTGCAGGCAAAGGCAGAGATCGAACCGAGGGCCAGGATAAAGGCCAAGGCGATCTGTGTGAAGGTTTTCATGTTATTTCTCCTTAATTTAATAATGTGGCGTTTATAGAAGGAGAGAGAGGGGATTGAGTAGGTTTTGTGAATCTTTTACACATATTTTAGACAGTTTTTAGGGAGTGTCTAAAATATAGACATCTTAGCCATCGACTTTCCAGAGGTTAGGCAAATAGTTTGTTGGCATGGCACTTGCTCTATAGTTCCGTAACACAGGATGATTTCATTAGGGGGAAATTTATGAAAACATTTTTTACACTTATAGTTCTAGTTCTTTCATTAAACGTATTTGCAGATGAAAATCTTGCATCTGATTGTCCACTTACTCGTGACGATATTAATACTCGTCATAATCCGAAGGCCAATCTTGAGTCGGTAAAAACAAAACAAGTTAAACCCACAGCTACAGCTCAGTAATAATTCTTAAAATCCAAAAGGTGCCTGGCACCTTTTGGATTTTTCTTATTTCATGCCTAATTTTTAGGCACCTGCTATAATTCTTACATCGTCGATCTTCTAACCTATCAAAATAGCATTCATTCCCTTGGCACAAATCTTGGATATAGATTGGTAACCAATAAATTTCGAGGGGGATTTATGAAACTATTATTTACAGGTATTTTATTAGCGATCTCATTTACAACTTTTGCTTCAGAAGCAGACACTCCGTGCCCAGCAATGAATCAAGAGACAAGAGTAAAAATTGTAGATGTTAAAGCAAATACAACTAAACAAGTAAGATCAGCTGTTAAACAGTAATTAGCGTTTAGAGTGATCTTTGATAAGTGAGTCGAGCTCTTCTTGTTCTTGGCGTTTAATTTTTTCTTGAGGTTTTCCAGCAGGGGCCGAAAGTTTAGATGAAATTTTATCTTTCATCTTAGGGACGGAGTTATCAAATAATTGTTTTGATACTTTATGAGTATGAGAATATGAATCAGAAAAAAATCCCTGAATAGTATCTTGAACAGTTTCTGTAGCAGGTGAGATCACCCCGTAAATATGACCAAACAGTGGTTTGTCATTTACGTTAATAGAAAGAAATAGAATACAAACAATAAAAAGAATAAAATATTTAGCGATTGAAATCATGCTCTCTCCTTAATTAATAACAGTTAGATTCAAATTAAGAACAACATCAAAATCAAAATCATTAATAACTAAACTATAAACAACAAGCTCAGACATCAGTCTTGAATCAATTGTTTTTGAATAAATAGTGCATTTGGGTGGCGAGAGTTTAATCTTGAGTGCAGACAACATAGGGTCTGTAGAGATAAGTCTTCCTAAAAGAATATTCATCGATTCAGTGAAATAAGGATAAAGGTAGTTTCTACTATTTTCATCAATATCTTTGTTATCTAAGCAAAGGTGGCAGTCAACCGAGCCTTTCACCTCACCATCAAGAAGAAATTGAACTGAGATATTTTCTTCTGAACGTAAGAAATTTAAATCACGTTTGAGTACGATTTTAGAGCCTGAAGAAATTTTTAATTTCTCTACTGCTTCCCAATCTAAATTCTTATAAACATCCATGTTTAACTCTTTTTTTATTCTTTGCTAATATTTTGTGCAATTTTTTGGATTGATTCAATCAGCTGATTTTTTTGTACAGGCTTAGAAATGAAGTCACTGGCCCCTGAAGAGATGGCTTCAAGGACAACATGCTCTTGTGAAAGCGATGAAATCATAATCACATAGATATTATCAAAATTATCGTTAATCTTAGTCGTGAGCTCTATTCCGCTAATTTCTGGCATAACAATATCTGCAATCACGATATGTGGCTTCTTCTCACGAATGAGTTTCATCGCATGCTCTGCAGAATTGGTTTCGGTCACAAGCTGGCATCCTGCTTCTGATAGAATTTGTAGAATCATACTTCGCGAAAAGTCTGAATCATCTACAACAAGAATACGTAACTCACTTAATGGGATTATTTCTTTCATAGAGAAAAGAATAGCAGAAAGAATGATAGGGGAAAATGAAAAAGGCCTGCTTTCGCAGGCCCTTTAAATGAAAACTAAGCAGCTACTTGATCATTTTTAGTTCTTGGCTTCTTTTCTTCTGTCTTTCTCTTGCGAGAGTCCAGACTTAGTTGACCTTTCCAGTCAACAAGAGCGATCTCTAGAACTTCTTGGATATTCTTTACCGGAACAAAGTTAATCTTTTTACGGTAGTGAGCGGGAATTTCAAGAAGATCTTTTTGGCATTTCCACGGGATGATCACTGTTTCAATTCCAGCTCTCATTGCGGCCAATACTTTTTCTTTAATACCACCTACAGGAAGAACTTTTCCTGTAAGAGTGATCTCTCCTGTCATCGCAATGTCTTTACTAATATAAGTATTAGTTAAAAGAGAAACGATGACTGTAGCAAGAGTGATCCCTGCACTTGGTCCGTCTTTTGGAATGGCCCCAGCTGGTAAGTGAATATGGATCTCATTTTCTTCGAAAACTTTATCATCAATTCCTAACTCAGCAGCATGACTTCTAATGAATCCCATTGCTGTTTGAGCTGATTCTTTCATGACTTCACCAAGTTGACCTGTCAGAGTAATTCTTCTTCCTTTCATCTTCGTGGCTTCAATATGAAGAATTTCTCCACCAGCAGCTGTCCAAGCAAGTCCTGTGGCAACTCCTACTTCATCAAACTCATTTGAGTCTTCATGTGAGTACATGGCAGGCCCTAGAAGTTCTTCTACTGTGGCAGTTAAGATATGAGTTTTAGTCACACTTCCTGTTGCAATTTTCTTCGCCACTTTTCTACAAAGAGCACCAACTTGTCTTTCAAGATTACGAAGACCAGCTTCTCTTGTATAACCATTGATAAGGGCTTCAACACCTTCATCATGGAACTCAATATGATCATCAGTAATTCCATGCTCATCCATTTGTTTAGGAATGAGGTATTTTTTAGAAATGGCGACTTTCTCTTCATGGCTATAACCAGAAAGGTTAATAATTTCCATACGGTCTCTTAGAGGGCCTGGAATCTGATCAAGCATGTTTGCAGTTGCAATAAACATGATCTGAGAAAGGTCATAAGAAACGTTTAAGTAATTATCTCTAAAAGTACAGTTCTGTTCAGGATCAAGAACCTCTAGCATTGCTGAAGCTGGATCACCTTTAAAGTCAGAACCTAGTTTATCTAACTCATCGAGAAGAATAACTGGATTTGTTGTTTTACACTGTTTCATTGCTTGAACAAATCTTCCCGGCATCGCTCCTACATATGTACGGCGGTGACCACGGATCTCTGATTCATCTTTCACACCACCGAGAGAAATTCTTACGAATTCACGCCCTGTAGCTTTAGCAATTGATTTACCAAGAGATGTTTTACCAACACCTGGAGGTCCAGAGAAACAAAGAATTGGTCCTTTAGCAGTAGCACCTTTTAATTGGCGAACAGCAAGGTATTCAAGGATACGTTCTTTAATTTTATCAAGATCAAAATGATCTTCATCTAGAACTTCTTTGGCATATTTTAGATCTGTAATCTCTTCTGATTTTTCTGTCCAAGGTAGATCTACTACCCATTCAAGATAACTTCTAAGAATACTGGCCTCTGAAGAATCAGGGTGCATTCTTTCAAGACGACCTAATTGTTTCATCGCTTCTTTCTCAGCTTCAGGAGGAAGAGATTTAGCAATTAGCTTTTCTTTGATTTCAACAAACTCACCATCTTTTTCATTCTCATCAAGTTCTTGTTTCATAGACTTGATTTGATCTTTTAAGAAGTCGCGTTGTTGTTTAGAATAATCTTCAGGTTTATTTGGCTTAACTTTTGCCTGTGCATTAAGGACTTCAAGTTCATGCACTAGAATTTGGTTGATTGTATTCAGTCTTTCAACTGGATCAAGAATTTCCAAAATCTTTTGTGCTTCACCAACTTTAAGATTTAAGTTTGAAGCAATTAAATCTGCCAGACGTCCTGGATCAGTAATGTCTTCAAGCACCATCATAATATCTGGTGAAAGAACTTTCCCAAACGAAATAACTTTTTCAAGATTTTCTTTCACAGATCGTGAAAGAGCTTCAATCGTAGCAGGGGCCACAGTTACTGGTTGAGTTTCTACTTTCTCTACTTTTACTTGGTAGAAAGGTTCAGTTCCAACAAACTCTTTAATGCGAGCTTTTGCCAAACCTTGAATAAGAATCTTAATTCTTCCATCAGGAAGCTTTCTCATTCTCATGATCATTGCAACTGTCCCCATCTGATAAATCTCAGAAGGTGATGGATTTTCAGCCGTAATGTCTTTCTGCGAAGCCAGAAGAATCAAACGATCCGTGTTGTTTAAAGATTCTTCTACTGCTTTAATTGATGTCTCGCGACCAACAAATAACGGCAGAATCATAAAAGGGTAAACCACTAGATCGCGCACTGGAAGTAGTGGAAGCGTCTCTTTAAACTCGATCGCCTCACCCTCGTAATTAGTCACCATACATCTTCTCCTCTATCAATGTTTCGTCCGTGAACAAAGAAAACTAACAGTACTTAATTCGGCGCTTTAGGATGCTTCTTTAAGGAATTTTAAGGTTTCTTGCGAAAAACTTTCAATTCACAGATGCTTTAGTCAGGTTTTCTCTATAGAATAAATAGTGTAATATTGATGAATAATCCTGTATTTTCACTCTTATAGAGTGCTTAAGAGAGAGAAGAGGTAGAGTATATGACCGACACAATTGGTGTAGTAATTTTAGCGGCTGGGAAAGGCACACGCATGAAAGTGCCAACACCTAAAGCTTTAATGCCCGCTCTTGGGAAATCACTCTTAGATTATGTCATTGAAGAGAGTTTTTCATTTGCCAAGAGTGTAAAACTTCCTTGTGAGATAGGTGTTGTTGTTGGCCACCTTAAAGAAGAATTAATCTCTCATTTAGCCGATAAATTTCCAAATTCTCCTCTTAAAACGGCTATTCAAAGAGAGCAAAATGGAACAGCTGATGCTCTTAAGGCATGCTTTAGTGATCATCCACATTTCTGGAATCATACTTATACATTAGTGGCTTGCGCAGATACTCCTCTTATAAGAGCTACCGACTTTGAAAAATTGTTCACAACTCTTAAAAATAATTCACAGCTTGTAGGAGTTGCTGCAAGTTTTCATTTAGAAAATCCAACGGGCTATGGGCGAATGGTCAGGGCCGCAAATGGATTCCATATTGTTGAAGAAAAAGATGCCACTGAAGTTGAGAGAAAAATGACTGAGGTGAATTCAGGTTTTTACATTCTTAAAACATCACATGTGAAAGATGTTTTAGGAAAAATTTCAAACAAAAATAAGTCTGGCGAATTTTATCTTACTGACTTATTTCAAGATAGTTTTAACGTTGAAGCCATTTGTTTCGAGGACGGAACACCATTTTTAGGAGTGAATACGATGGAACAATTAGCAGAAGTCAGTAAAGAACTTAGAGCACGCCATACTCAAAAATTGATGGTGAGTGGAGTGAGATTTTTAAATCCAGAATCAACATACATAGAGTCCTCAGTTGAAATTGGGGTAGGATCAGTGATTTATCCCAATGTTACTTTTTTAGGTAATACTAAAATTGGAGAGAACACAGTTATCGAGTCAGGAACTTTTATTAAAGACTCAACTATTGCAAATGAAGTTCAAATCTTGGCCAATAGTTATATAGAAGAATCGATTATAGGAACGGGAGCATCAGTTGGTCCAATGGCCAGACTTCGTCCTGGAACAGAAATTGGCACTAAGGCCAAGATTGGAAACTTTGTTGAAATAAAGAAGTCAAAACTTGCTGCAGGAGCGAAAGTTTCGCACCTAAGTTACGTAGGTGATGCTGAAATTGGTGAAAACAGCAATATTGGCTGTGGTTTTATTACTTGTAACTATGATGGTGCTAACAAGCACAAGACTAAAATAGGCTCAAATACTTTTGTCGGGTCAGATGTTCAAATGATCGCTCCAATTGAAATTGGGGATAACGCTTTCATTGGCGCAGGGTCAACTATCACTAAATCCGTTCCTTCGGAGGGCTTTGCTATTGCCCGCTCTCAACAAGTGACCAAAGAGGGAATGGCCAAGAAGTTTCTCAAGACGAAAAAGAGCGAATAAGCTCCGCGTAAAACTAGTAAGAAAGTACTCCTAGTGGTAGAGTTGAAAATCTTAATTTTCCTCTCGATCTAGGAGTTTTTTATGTGTGGAATCGTAGGTTATAGCGGTCCCGGAAATTCAGTTAACTCAATCATTGAAGGGCTCTCACGTCTTGAGTACCGTGGATACGATTCATCTGGTATTTGTTTAAAGCTTAATGGAGAACTTCAGGTCATTAAAAAAGAGGGTAAACTTGATAATCTCAAGGAAATTCTTAATAAAATGAACCCATCTTCTCATACAGGAATTGGGCATACACGTTGGGCCACACATGGAGCAGTAACAACTGACAATGCTCACCCTCATGGAAATGAAATCTTTGCTGTTGTTCACAACGGTATTATTGAAAATGCCTCAATTCTTAAAAAAGAACTTCAAGCTGAAGGTTGGGAGTTTAAATCTCAAACAGATTCTGAAGTTTTTTTAGTACTTCTTACCAAATTTTATAAGCAAACGAGTAACACTCTTCAATCAATTTCTAAGACCTTTAATTTGATTACGGGAAACTCATCATTTGTAATTATTGAAAAAGCATCTGATAAGCTTTACGGAATTAAACGTTCTGCTCCTTTAGTAGTAGGTGAGAATAAAGAAACTCGTGAAGCATTTGTTTCATCAGATCCATTTGCACTTGTGGGCTTTGCTCCTAATATTTATTTCCCTCAAGATGGTGTTATCTGTGAAGGAGTTGTGAGTGAGACAGAAGTTAAGTTTAACTTTTATGAGTTAGATCTTAAGCCTTCAACACGCATAAAATCACAAGCAAATGCAATGACTATGGATGCAAACTCAAAAGGTGATTATGAGCACTATATGCTTAAAGAGATCCATGAGCAGTCTTCTTTAGTTGATAAGCTAGCAGGCTTTTATATTAAGAATGAAGGTCGTAAGGTTATTGAAGATCTTGATAAATCAATTCCTGCCGCTTTTCATATCACGGCATGTGGTACTGCTTGGCATGCAGGTCTAGTGATTAAAAATTATTTTGAAATGGATAACCGCATCCGTTGTTTTGTGGATATCGCTTCTGAGTTTAGATATAAAAATCCAATTCTTAATAAAAAAGAAGTTGGGCTTTTTATTTCTCAATCAGGAGAGACAGCCGACACACTTGCTTGCCAAGAACTTTGTACTGAACAAGACATTGCTTCTTACTCAATTATCAATGTAGAAGGTTCGACTCTATTTAGAAATTCAACTAAGAATTTTTTGATTCATGCTGGCCGCGAAATCGGTGTTGCAAGTACTAAGGCGTTTACACTTCAAGCTCTGACTGGGTTCTTAATGAGTCGAGCAATGAGTAAGACTTTAGATAAGCCTGAAGTTTATCAGGAGATCATTACTCTTTCTCAACGTATTAATGAAGTTTGTGAAAATTCAGAGCAATATAAAACAGTTGCTGAAAATATTTTCCACAAAAAAGGATTTATCTTCACAGGACGCGGGACTTATTTTCCAATCGCTCTTGAAGGCGCACTTAAACTTAAAGAGATTGCTTATGTTCATGCTGAAGGTTACGCCGCAGGAGAACTAAAGCATGGGCCAATTGCTTTAATTGATGAGGACATTGTTAATATCGCAGTTGTTGGCCCTGAACTTTTTGAAAAAACAGTTTCTAATGTTGAAGAAGTAAAAGCTCGTCGCGGGGTAATTGTTACAGTCGGACCCAAAAATAATTCGGAACTTGAGCATCTTTCAGATTTTTATATTGGACTTAATTTTGATGGACTTCCAAATCTTGCCCCACTTATGGTGAATGTTGTTCTTCAATTTGTGGCCTATCATATTGCTAAACTTAAAGGCACAGATATTGATAAGCCAAGAAATTTAGCGAAATCGGTTACGGTAGAGTAATGAATCTTGATTTCTTAAACCCAAGTCAACGAGAAGCAGTTCTCCATACAGATGGACCTGTGATGCTCCTTGCAGGAGCTGGTTCAGGAAAAACTCGAACACTGGTAGCAAGAATTCAGTATTTGTTAGAAGAAAAACGGATTTCTCCATTTCATGTTCTGGCTGTGACATTTTCTAATAAGGCTTCGAAAGAGATGCGCGAGAGACTCTCACATAATATCAATATTGATGTGGGAGCCTTGCAAGTCACAACCTTTCACGCATTTTGTGCAAAAGTTCTTCGTATGGAGGCCAATTATCTAGGCCTTTCAAAAAACTTCACAATTTATGATGATGGTGAATCCAATTCAATCATCAAGGCCTGTCTCTCTAAAAGGGGCATTAACCAAAAAGATCTCTCACCATATGTTGTGAACTCATATATCGATGGGATTAAAAATCAGGGCTTCTATATTGGTCAGCCAGTGACTAAAGAAATTGAGGCCATGACGGATGATAAAAGACTCTTTGATATTTTTCTGGAATATGAAGCAGAACTTCATCGCAACAATGCTGTGGATTTTGGTGGACTCATTACAGGAGTGTTGAATCTCTTTAAATCTCATCCGGAAGTATTACAGAAGTATCAGCAAAAATATAAATATGTTTTAGTCGATGAGTATCAAGATACAAACCGCGCTCAATTTGAACTTATTACATTGATTTCCACTCTTCACAAAAATATTTGTGTTGTAGGTGATGAAGATCAAAGTATTTATTCTTGGCGTGGAGCAGATATTAGAAATATCCTAGATTTTGAAAAAGTGTTTCCTGAAGCTAAACTTATTAAGCTTGAACAAAACTACCGCTCATCAAAAAGAATTATTGAAGCCGCCACTCATGTTATTTCACGCAACCTTGCTCGCAAGGGCAAGAATATGTGGACTGATAATGAGGAAGGTGAAGTTATTCAAATCACCGAGTGTCGTGATGATAGAGCGGAAGCGGAGTTTGTTGGAACTGAAATCAAAAAGCTTGCGATGAAAGGCGTCTCCCTTAAAGATATCGCCGTTTTTTATCGTAACAATGCTCACTCTCGACCTATTGAGGATGCTCTTAGAAAAGAAAAGTTCCCTTACAGAGTTGTAGCAGGGATGAAATTCTACGAACGAAAAGAAATTAAGGATATGCTCGCTTATATGCGAGTGGTGGTAAATAAGAAGGACTCTCTGGCCCTCACAAGAGTTATTAATACTCCTGCCAGAGGTGTTGGACCCACGTCTTTGAGAAAACTCGAAGATGAAGCCGTAAGACTTCAGCTTTCTCTTTTTGAACTCTTTGAGAGAATTGTTCTTACTCCTGTCGATTTCAAACACCTCTCACTTTCAGCAAAGGTGATGAGTTCTATTCAGCAATTTGTTTCTCTTATTCAAGAAGTGCAAATGTTGGAAGCTGAAGATGCACTACCCACAGTCACTTATGAAAAACTTCTTCATGAGTCGACTTATTATGATTACCTCAGAGCGGATAAAACCTATGAAGGAGCAGCAAGGTTAGAGAACTTAGAAGAGCTTATGAGTGCTTTGAAGCAGTTTGAAGATTCAATGGAAACTCCAAACCTCACTAAGTTTTTAGAAACAATCACTCTTGATAGCGATACGGAAGAATCTGTAGGAAATGATCTTGTTTCTCTTATGACTGTTCATGGCTCTAAGGGACTTGAGTACCCATATGTATTTCTTATTGGGCTTGAAGAAAATATTTTTCCTTCATTCAAAAGTTTAGAATCGAACTCATCGATGGCCCTTGAAGAGGAGAGAAGACTTTTTTATGTGGCGATGACTCGTGCCATGAAAAAACTTTATATTTGTTTTGCCCAAGGAAGAATGCTTTGGGGAAGTGTAAAGTTCAATGGACCAAGCCAATTTCTTCAAGAAATCCCAGATGAATACTATAAATGGGAGTTTTTCCAAACAGGAAGACAGCAGCCTCAGTCTTGGGGAAGTAAGTCGAATAGTTATGATGATTTCTCTCAAGAAACATCTTACGATGATGAAAAAGTTTATCATCAAGATAAAGTGTATCAGCAAAAAAAGCCTGCCTATTTAATGGGGGCTTATCCCGCTGGTTCAAAAATTTCTCATGCCCTTTATGGCAACGGAACTGTGCTTGATTCTGAAGGCGTAGGCCAAGATGAAAAAGTAACCATCTTATTTAAAGATGGAGTCCGCAAAAAATTCATGGTGAAGTTTGCACCATTACAAAAATTATAAAAAAGAAGAATATGAGATTATCACTAAAACAAATCTTATGGCTCTGGGTTGCAATCATTATGATGGTTGGACTTCTATTTGGAATGGCCTACCAGAGATTCAATAGTGACACGTTGGTAACAGGTCTTAAAAAAGAACTGAACAAGGCCTATCCTGGTGCCAATATTGAAATTGGAAATATCGATACAAGTTTTCTGATCGATATTAATTTAGCCATTGATTCCATAACAGTCTCAAAAAGTGGAATTAAAGAATTAACACTTAACCATTTGGAACTAAAAATTCCTTGGTGGTCACTTCTGCTTGAATCAGGTCGTGTTCAACTTAATATTGAAGGACTCGTCCTCAATATTCCTAAAAAAGAAAAAAACTTAGCTCCACTTAAAGATAAAAAAACTACAGAACAAATGAGTGAAGAAAGTCATACTCTGGAGTTAAAACTTCCTAAGTATGTACTTAATTCTTCTTTGAATATTAGGATCAAAGATTTAGAGCTTATTGATCCCAAACAAGGGTCGAGACGACTCAAACTTTCAAAAGTTATCATCAGAGATTATAAAGTGGGGAGTAAGACTGCTTTTGAATTAAATATTCCTCTCTCAATTAAATGGGAAGGGAATTACACTGGTGAAGTTTGGATTTTTGGAGACTTTATATCGAATGGTGAAAAGTTAGATATTAATTGGCGTGCCGATGCGAGAGGATTTAACCAGAAAGATTGGAATTTAAACGATCTGTTTATTGAAGGGACTGGCCATTGGAATCCTGCTCAGAAAATAATTGAAGCAAAAGTTTCACTCATTCAATCTTCAAAAAATATTTCAACACTTGATATAAAAGTGACTGACAATAAACTCTCGCTGACGGGGCCAATCAATCAGATACCGTTAGAAATGATTAAACCCCTTATAAAGTACTTTCATCCTAAGAAAGAATTATCTTTCTTTAAGGGAAGTGAGCTAGGAACAGGACACTTCTCTTGGAACTATGCTTGGCCAGGATCTATTTATCATTTTGATTTAAAACTTGGTTTTGAAGGTACCTTTTTTGATGACCAAGGAATTTGGAATTTAGAATGGATGTCAGAGTCGTATAAACTTGGATTTGTCGGTATCGATAAGAAAACAAGGTTTGATGGATTATGGACCCCTAAAGAAGTAAGCCACAAATTATGGTTTGATTCGAAAATGATGAACTCAGAAAATCTTGAAGTTTATGATCCATTTTTGAAGTATATTTTTCCTGTTGCAAAACAAACAACTGAGTTGTCATTTCATGAAGTTGTCTCTGAAGATAAACTTTATACGGGTCTAGTGAGTCTTAAAAGGTCCCCTCTGACAGGCCAGAAAACTTTATCGATGAAAATCTCGCAGGAGAAAAACTCAATCGATGCAGTCTGGAGTTTAGGAGAAGACAAGGCGGAGAAAGTTAGTTTGCAGGCCGTTAAATTTCCTCTCGGAAGCTTTGGAACTTATTTTCATCCAAGTCTGGTAAATTCTTTAGCAGTGCTAGATGGAGTTTTAAATATTGCTTGGGTGAAAGATATTTATGAAGGAAAAGGGAATATTAATTTATCAATTGCGTCTTTTTCTACAGGGAAATCGAGTTGGATGAAGTTCTGGGAGTTCTTTGCTGGGAACTTTGGATTGATTGAAAAGCCACAAGATCTCTCTATTAATGCGAACTGGAGTAAAGGCAGCCTAACTCTCAAAAAACTAAGTGTGGAAGGCCAGAATCTTAAAGGGATGATGACTGGAAAATTAGATTTTAATGGCAAAAATAGTGATATCTATTGGACTGATACTTTGAGTCCACAAAAGAAAAAAATACCAAAAACATTTATTATAGATCAGTTTATGAGGTCCCTATGAGTTTAGCACAATATCGTCCAATTGTTTGGGAAGCAGATCATCTTATCCTTCTAGATCAACGCTATCTTCCTGTGAAAGAAGATTTTATTACGGCAAAGACAATTGAAGATGCCTTCACAGCGATTAAAGATATGGTAGTCAGAGGGGCTCCTTGTATTGGGTTTACAGGAATCTATGGTCTGGCATTGTGGATTAAGTCTCAAGATACATTAGTCAAACAAGAGCTGATTGCGGCCGGTGAATATTTAAAAAGTTCTCGTCCTACAGCTGTAAACCTAATGTACGAAGTTGACCGTGCTGTTGATTATGCAAATTCAATGCTTCAAGGAAAAAAATCTAAAGAAGAAATTTATAAAAGTATTATTCAGTTTGGTCATGATCAAATCACTTCTTTAGAGAAGAAAAACCAAAAGATGGCCGATTATGCTGCCGAAGAACTTAAAAAGATTTATGGTGATCGTCCATTAAGATTGATGACCCATTGTAATACCGGCTTTTTGGCCTGTGGTTG
Organism: Bdellovibrio sp.; assembly: GCA_022729855.1. Classification (GTDB taxonomy): domain Bacteria; phylum Bdellovibrionota; class Bacteriovoracia; order Bacteriovoracales; family Bacteriovoracaceae; genus DZBG01. The sequence continues at coordinate 15,492 of DZBG01000005.1, read as the reverse complement.
TATTGGAACAGCTCTCGGTGTTATTTCAAATTACAATAAGCTTGGGAAAGTCGAGCAGGTATGGGTTGATGAAACTCGACCTTATCTTCAAGGAACACGCCTGACGGCGTTTGAGCTCACTAAAGAGAAAATACCTTTTAAAATAGTTGTAGAAGGTGCCGCTTCATACTTAATGAAAAATAAAAAAGTGGATGCTATCTTTGTCGGTGCAGATCGCATTGTCGCAAATGGTGATACGGCCAATAAAATTGGAACTTCTACACTTTCTATCGTGGCCAAACATTATGGTATCCCATTCTTTGTAGTGGCCCCATTAAGTTCATTTGATACAAGCCTTCCTGATGGCACACATATAGAAATTGAAATGCGTCCTGATGATGAGATAACTCATTTTCGAGGACAGCAAGTAGGTCCTTATGGTGCTCAAACTGAAAACCCTAGTTTTGATGTGACTGACCATACTATGATCACAGGGATTATTTGTGAGAATGGAATTATCAGACCAGAAAATAAAAACCACCTTCTTGAAGTGGTAAAGGCTTAAATGTACAGCTCACGTCGTGCTTCAATTGATATTGGCTCTAATAGTATTTTGCTATTAATTGCTGATGTTAATGGAGGACAAATTACTGAAATTCTCAAACGTACAGAAGTCACTGGTCTAGGTAAAAAACTAGATGCCAATAAATCATTTGCTGATTCTTCTATGGAGCAATCCCTTGAGGTTTTAAAATCTTACGCCAACGATTGTACTTCAAATGGAGTTAATCCAAAGGATGTCCTAGTGACAGCAACTGAAGCAGCACGAGTGGCCATGAATGCGCCTTCTTTTTTTGCTGAAGTTGAAAAACAAACAGGTCTAACCCCTAAAATCATTAACTCAGAGGCGGAAGCGTATTTTTCAACGAAAGGTATTCTATTCAATACAAGTTTTGAGTCAGAAATTGTTGTCATCATGGATGTTGGTGGAGCTTCAACTGAACTCATCAAAGTGAATGCTAAAACTTTTAAAATTCTTGAAACAATTAGTATGCCTATAGGTGCCGTACGTGCAGCCGAGGCCCTCGAAAATGATTTGTTTGTCCAAAACTTACAAAAAGTTCTTCTCGACTTTAGACAAGACCTTGATCATTTTCAAACGATCACACTTCATTGTGTGGCCGGGACGATGACTTCACTTGGGAATATGCATTTAAAAAATAAAGAGTTCGCGGAAGATGAAGTTCACGGACTAAAGATGACTGTTGAAAATATTGATGCTTTATTTAAGAGCTATTGTAATTGGACACCGGAGCAATTTTTAGCAGATTTTCCTTTCCTTGAAAAAAGAGCTACGGCCATCAAAGGTGGCCTTCATTTAATATATCATTTACTCCACCGCTTACTTGTTAAAGAAGTGGTTGTATCAACCTATGGCCTTCGTTACGGAACAATCCTAGAGGGACAAATTAAAGAGGGATATCTTTATGATAGGAAGTGATCTTCTTACTCTTCAGAAAAAAATACTTTTTCAAGAAGGGGATGCTGCCAAAGAATTACTTCTTATTAAAAGTGGGAATGTTCTTTGCTTAAAGATGTCTAAGGATCGCTTGATTCCGATTCTTATGGCCCGGGATGAAGATATTATAGGTGAATCAGCAATGTTAGAGGATAAGACCTATCAATACACTGCCGTTACTTTAGGACACGTAGAAACGATATCAATTTCAAAGTCTCAATTTAAAGATGCTTTCAAAAAATCACCAAGTTGGATTAAGCAGCTTTCAGAATTAATGGTTCAGAGATTGGCCAGTACTTCGGCATTGATTGCGGAGAACAGGGTGATGAGCCCCCTCATCCTTTCGGATGAAGAGTTCACACCTGAGATTGAAGTCGAATTAAAAAATATGTTAAATCAGTAAAATGTAAGAATTTTGTTACGATGCATATTAAGAGCAAGTTCAACGATTTTTTGTTGAGCTCTAAGACACTCATTACGATTGCTCGTTAAGTCTTTTTGCATAATTTCAAAAGCTGAAAGGGCCATCTGACGAGAGACAACTGAGAGTGCACGTCTTTGGTTTCTTACATGAGTTAAACTCAGAGCAAGACCTAGAATGGCGGGCTTTACTTGAGAGAAAAGAGTTTTAAGTCCTTCTTCATCAAGATCCCAAAGTCCTTCAAAAGAAATACAGGCTTCTGTAAGTTCTTTTGCAAGAGAAGGGTTTCTCATTCTTAGATTTTTTAATAGTTTTGCTTTATCAGCAGAATCCATTCTTTGAACAAGTTCGATCACTTGTTGTTTACCATTGATGAAAATAGAATTTTCGTTAGCTTTTTGGGTCATTGTGGCTCCTTCCTGGATTTAGACAATGAATGCAGGTTTGTAACTTACTCTAAACCTCGTATTTGCTTTTTTCTTCTTCAAAGCGAGCACGAGCTCTATCTAGATAATCGCGGTGAGAAACTTCCTGTCTCTCAACCTCTTTTTCATGACCGTATTTTAATTCTTGAGTTTTAGCGACTTGATTTTGTTTTAATTCATCAAGCATTCTTTCGTATCGCTCATTCTCATCTGTGAGGCGTTTTTCATAAGACGTTCTAATCTTTTGAAGTTTAATTTCGCCCTCAGCTCTTTCTTTATTTGTTTCTACTTCGTAGTCTTTTTTTACAGTAGCAATAACTTTTTCATTTTTGTCAGTTACTTTAGTAAGCTCATCTTTAAGCTTGTCCTGAATCTTTCTCAATTCAAAAGATTGTTTTTTATTCAGACTCTCGGCCTGTGCCTGAAACTTATTAGAGTTTGAAGAGATTTCTGACATTGCTCAATTCCTTTGATGCAAGCTCGTGCCTTCCGTGGCATCATAAAAATCATACCTAACTTATAGTAGGGCCAACAAGGCAGGCAAAATGATCTCATCAATGAAGAAGGTTTACTTAGTAAGCGGATACCGGACACCCTTTGGGAAATTTGGAGGAAGCCTCATAGATCTTCCCCCCACAGAATTGGCCACGATTGCTGCTAAGGCATTGTTATCAGACATTAAACTAGACGCACAGGCCATTGATCAGGTTCTTTTTGCCAATGTTCTCCCAGTCACTCCAGAAACATTTTATAGCGGAAGACATCTTGGATTAAATTTAGGATGTCCAGAAACTATCCCTGCAAAAGTTACAAACCGACTTTGTGGCTCAGGTATTGATACAATTCTTGAGGCATCTCGTCTGATTAAATTAGGTGAAGCGGATGTGGTTTTGGCCGCTGGGGCAGAAAATATGTCGATGGCACCGCACTTAGTTTATGGTTCACGTTTTGGAACAAAATACGGATCTCTCAAAACGAGAGATATGCTTCTAGATACTTTAACTGATGAGCGTACCCAAACACCGATGGGTATTACGGCAGAAAATCTTGCAGAAAAATATAAGATTACAAAATCAGATTCTGATGATTTTTCATATCAGTCACACTTAAAAGCATCAAAGGCCTATTCAGATAATTTGATTCAAGGTGAAATTGCTCCAGTTATCCTAAAAAAAGAAACAGTTTCAGTTGATCAGCATATGAGAACAGATGCTAAGAGAAGTGATTGGGATGGGCTACGTCCTACTTTTAAAAAAGAAGGAGTAGTGACAGCTGGGTCGGCCTCTGGAATCGTGGATGGTGGAGCGGCCATCATTATTGCTTCAGAAGATGCAGTTAAAAAATATAATCTCAAACCAATGGCAGAGATTGTTGATGGATTTGTTATCGGCGTTAATCCACTTGAGATGGGTATTGGCCCAGTACCAGTGATTAATAAACTTCTTGAAAGAAATAAACTAACTCAAGATCAGATTGATCTTTTTGAAATTAACGAAGCTTTCTCTGCTCAAATTCTTGCTTGTATGAAGGCCTTGAATCTTAATCCTGAAAAAGTGAATATCTGGGGTGGGGCGGTGGCACTTGGGCATCCTCTAGGGGCCACTGGACTGAAGATTACAATGACACTGGCAAGGGCGCTTAAACATACTAAAGGTACCTATGGGATTTCTTCAGCATGTATTGGTGGCGGACAAGGTATCGGAGTATTACTTAAGAGTGTTTAAGCTATGACCCTAACTGAAAATGATATTGAAAGTTTAAAAAATTGGCTGGATCTAGATCTGAACACCATTGCGTGGGAAGGTAGATATGCAGATTCTTTTCATGCTTTTTGGAAGGCGATGTTTAGAGAAGGGGCGGAGTTTACTGAAATCGGTCACCGTTTTCAGCTAGCTAAAAAAATTGCCAAATCTGGCCCCCTTAGTTCATGGCTCGATTGGCTTTATCACAAACTTATTTGTTATGTTTTTATCACAAAAGAAATCTCAATTAGAGAAATTGCCTTCTCAATTGGTAAGTCAGAAGGTGAAGTTTCAACGATTTTAAGAGAATTTTTGAGTAAGACTTATCCTCTTAATGAAGATCTTATTAACGATCGTTTTCAGGTTTCAATTCTTCGCCGAGAAAATATCTTTTTAAAATTTATTGATCTTCTTCCTGAGTTAGGGGGAAAGGCACTTGAGCGCGGAACTTTTGATGATGAGATTCTGGCCAATATCGAAGTGACTCTTTATCCAGACTGGCCACCACTTATCAAAGAACTAAAAAAAGATATTCCTCAGCTAACTCTTGATTTAAATCACGTAAATAAAAAATTAAACTTCAAAAAGAAGATTAGGTTCTTCCAAGAAGTGTTAATGCTCTTGATGGCCTTGAGCCTTATTGTTTACGGGATTAAAAATGCCAATAAATGGTATGAGAACTATCTTGTAAATAAAATTACTCTCTATGAATCAAACTTTTTTTGGCTTGATAAAACCTTGGGCTACAGAGATGAAGCTCTCATGGCCCAAAATAAAATTGATCTTAGTAATAAAGAGCTCGAAGAATTAGAGAAAATTGAAGCTGTTCAAACTTTTTCGGAAAAAGTAGATTCACGTTTTGAACCAGAGTCAGATGTGGTTGTTTTAAGTTCTGCTGAAGATATTCCAAAGAGTTTTGGTGATGCAGAAAAAGAGCAGTCAGAGTATGAAGAACAGAAGAAGGGTGGTTACAGGGATAATGCCTATGTTAATACAAACCGCAAAGCTTATAGAATTCTTATGACCTCAGTTGCTCCCAAGGTGATGACAGATAAAATTATGCCTCTTATGACTGAGTTTGAAGCCTCACAGCTTGATAACGTAAAGCCCGGACAAGAGATTCCTGGTGGGGTTTATTTTAACCTCGTGGTTCCATCAAAAAATCTCAAAGACTTTATGACTAAGGTTTCTGAGCTTGGAGAGTCTACGATTTTTGAAAGTCGTGCCTACAACAATGATCCTGCTGGAAAGAACAGAGTTTTTATCTGGGTGAAGGGAATCTAGTTTACTGAGGTTTTTCATCCTCAAATCCAAGAATTGAATCTAAGAATTGAAGACCAGTGATTGAATTGTTCTGGTTGTTATTGTTTTGAGGCTGACTACCAGTGCCAGCACCTTTTAAATCTGTAAAATACTGTGTATCTAAATCTTTGGCATCCTTAATCTCTCTATCAATCCCTGAAGTATTTCTTCCTAGTGAATCGCCCTTTGTATTTTTCAATTCAAAGCTTGAAGAGATTATATTATTGAACATGACTAGCTGAGCAAGATCTGTTTGTGATGACTTAATATTATTGATTGCGCTCTCTGCTTTAGATTTTTTGCTTGCTTCGTCGTCACCATCAGCAACTTGATATGACCCCACTTTGGATTTTAAACCTTCAAGATAAGCCTCTTTTCTTGCTTTGAATTTATCTTTCAAAAGAGCCCCGAGATCAGCCGAGGGATTTAATTTATAGGCATCTAGAATATCTGCATAACCATTGTCTTTTAGATATTGCTCAAGACTTTTATCATTGTTTTTTAACATGGCTTCAATTCTTGCAATCTCAGCGGCATCTCTGATGGACATTTTTAAATTAACATTTTCAATTTCAAACTCATCTTGTTTTGAATCAGAGAAAACTTCACAATCTGCTAATTCGGGAGAAGAAGCACATTTACTGGCATCAAAATTTTCGATTTTGGCCTTATACTCTTTGCTTTGTGCTTGCAGAATATCAGTCGATGAAATTGAGGTAATGGCATCAATACTATTATCGCCCTTACCATCGTAGATTTTCATTCCGGCAATCGCCCAACTCATATCTTGGTCAGCATCCTTGTCTAGTTTTTCAATAAACTCTGCCGTTTTGGTGATTGATTTTCTATACTGCTCGAGTCTTGATTGAGTGATACAAGCCTTAGCGCCAAGGGAGCTCTTACTACCCTTCGAGACGTTGTCTTGATAGATAGTGCACATTGGTTTAATAACTCTAGAGCAAAAGGTGAAAAAATTCTCAGCAAATTGTTGGTCGAGAGATGTGAAGTTCCCAATTATTGTTGTTAACTGCTCTTTACTGTCATCATCAGCATTCACTTTTACATTATATTTTGCAGCTGTATCTTCATCTGAAATTTTTATTGTGTCGTCTATAATAAATCCCTGAATTGCTTTCTCATTCTTTTTTAAATCATCAGCTTTAAGGTTCATAACAAAGCTACTAAAAACTCCGTTGTTCCAATAATCTTTAAACGTCGTAGCAGGATCTGTACGTGTCGTAGTATTACCTAAATCATTATAACAAAATCTCGAAATCTCAAACAACACATTCTTTCCTAGCTGAGTTTGATATAATTTGAAAAATAATTTCTGATCAATCACATTATGATTTTTAAATTTTGAACTCTCAATCATCGCTTTGAGATCTTTCTCATCAGGATCAGTACCAGTGAGGGCCTTATTAATTTTTTTTGATAAATAATTAGTAATGTCTTTTGCTGCCTTACTTTGAACGATCCCATAACTTTGAAGACCAAGCTTATCTGAAAGCTCGGCAAGCTGTTTTGGGCTTTTGCCTTCAAGCTTGTCTGTAAAACATTTCTGAATCGCTTCAATGTTTTTCGTGTTGTCTTCGCCGGATTTTAGCGGAGTCAATTTCTGACAAGTCGTAAACTCACTGGCCCCTGTTAATTGCTTTTCAATTTTTGATTCTTGAATGGTTGCGATGAATTTATTTGAAAGTTGGCGATCCGATAACATCTCGCCAGTGCTAGTTGTTGTCCCTGCCGCCATAGCAGTCAGGGTGCTTGAGAGATAAATAATTGAGAGCAGTAATTTGGCCATACCTTATTCTATTCGGTTAATGGCCTAGAAAGAATGAGAAATATAATTTCAACTACATAGCATCAGAAGACATGCCAAAAAGCGCCTTCATTTCGCGCAGTAATGTATGGCTTTTCCCTAGGTAGTACCACTGACGAACAAAGCCAATAAGCATGGCCGCTGTAAAGCCATACACAACACCTGAGTGAATCACGCGAGAAACGAGTCCAGTATCGTAGGCGCCACCAAGTAGAAATCCAAGTGAACCTAAAATAAGCATGAGGATTGTCCAAGGTATTGTTTGTCTTTTACAAAGAGTCGACTCGTGAACATAACGGGCCACTTTCTTTTTATAAGGCTCAAGATCTTGCGGAGGAGTATCAAAAAGTTCAGATAAATTTTCAGTAGAGTTAAGGGCCATCCAAACATTGTCTACTAGGCGTGAAACACCAATAAAATAGAACATTACGAAAGCTTGGATAAAGACCAAAAAGAGGAAAGCAGAAATGGCAATTTGAATATGTCCCCACTGAAGAGTCACCCAGCCAAGGCCAATAAAAATAGTTAAGGCGATTCCAAGGACCATGAGAACAATGAGAAAACGTAAAAGATAGGCCATAATATTTGCCTCTCCCACCGAGAATTGCTAAATAGATAATAAATTTATTTTTTGATTTATAACAATAAGGACACCAAATGTCTGAACAAAATCCCGCTCCTTCTAAGAAAATTTTAGAAAGCTCACCACTTTCTGGAATCGCTGTGCCAATAGCGATCGTTCTCGTTGGTGCACTTATTATTTTTGGTGTGACGAAAATGCTCTCTTCTGGGAAGAATCATCGTGATTTGATTGAAGAAATGAATTCAAAAACTTTCGGAAATCGTTGGGTTGCTGCTTACGAATTATCAAAATTTTTAGCTGCCCAAAAAATTCCCAAAGAAGATATTCCTTGGGTGATTGAAAACTTGGCTTCAGTTTATGAAACATCAGCAGATGCAAATACAAGAAATTTTGTTGTTGTGGCATTAGGAAGTTTAAATAATCCTCTTAGCATTAATTTATTAAACAAAGCGTTAAATGATCCTGATCCAAAGACTCGATTTAATGCTGCAGTAGCTCTCGGAAACATGTCGCAAAGCGATAGTATCGATTTTAAAAAAATTGCTGAGCTCGCCAAACAGGATGAAGATGTTGGTCTTAAACAAGTTTCATTACTTGCCTTGGCCACTCACAAAATCCCTGAGACTGAATCACTAGCATTAGGTCTTCTTAATTCGTCAGAAAAAACAATTCGTTACGCAGCTGCTACTGTTTTGATCAATTATAAAAGAGAAGAAGCGTTGCCAGTGTTAAAAGAAATTATGGCCCTTCGTTATGATGTGGCAGCGGCCGGAGAGTTAAATGGAGCTCAGGTTGAGGGATTAAAAATGAACGTTTTGGGAATTTTGGAAAATTCAAAATGGACGAAACTTCAGAAATGGGCCCAAGAAATTGCTGAAAATGACACGAATGTTAAGGTTGCGACAAAAGCTAAACTAGTCGCAAATGTGTTGAAAAATTAGAAGTTTACACCCATAATGAGTGAAAATACAAAGACCCCATTAAGTTAGCCTTAAAGTTAGGCTCCCTTAAATAATTTACGGAGATCACTTATGAGTGATGAAGTTAAAACCAGTCTAAACAGACGTGAGTTTTTTAGTTTTCTTGCTGTCGGATGGATTACATTCGGTGCTGCTATGGCAGGTATTGGAAGTTTATTATTTAGATTTTCTTATCCTAACGTAGTTTTTGAACCAGCTATGGATTTCATGGCCGGCTTTCCTGATGATTATCCTGAAGGTGTAGATGAGCGCTGGAAAAATGGTTTTGGTGTTTGGATGTACAAAAAAGACGGTCGTCTAGTAGCAATGTCGAACATCTGTACTCACTTAGGTTGTATTCCAACTTGGCTTCCAGCAGAGAGTAAATTCAAGTGTCCATGTCATGGTTCAGGTTATTATCCGAATGGAATTAACTTCGAAGGCCCAGCACCTCGTCCACTTGAGCGTTTCAAAATTTCATTAAATCCAGAAGGTAAAATCATCGTCGATAAAACGAAAGTATTCCGTTACGAAAAAGGTCAATGGAATAGTGACGGCGCTTATATTGAAGTTTAATTGATTATAGGAATTATATATGTCTGAAGGTTTCGCAAAAAAAGTCGCTAATACCCAAGTTTGGAAATCAATTTTCCGCCATGGTCCACCTAATAATGCTCGTAACAGAGCTGCTGTTGTTGCAGGAAACGTTTTCCTTCACCTTCACCCAATCAAATTAAAAAAATCGGGAGTTCAGCTAGGGTATACATGGTGTATGGGAGGATTAACATTCTTTATCTTCCTTGCTCTTACTATTACTGGCGTTCTTCTTATGTTCTATTATCGCCCAACTGCTGAGTATGCATTCACAGATATTATCGGTCTTCGCGAACACGTTCCTTTGGGAATTATGCGCGAACTTCACCGTTGGGGTGCCCACTTAATGGTTATTACAGTATGGATTCACATGTTCCGCGTGTTCATGACTGGATCATACAAACCACCTCGTGAATTCAATTGGGGTGTTGGTGTTATTCTTCTCGTTTTAACAATGCTTCTTTCGTTTACTGGATACCTTCTTCCTTGGGATCAGCTTGCCATTTGGGCGATTACCGTAGGGTCGAACATGGCCAAGGCCACTCCATTTATGGGGAACGGTGGTCCCGGTGCAGCTCTTGCTCGCATTGGTGACTTCGTGATGGTTTCAGATAAAAACGACGTACGCTTCCAGTTACTTGGTGGACGTTTTGTAGGGGAAGCCGCTCTTCTAAGATTTTACATCCTTCATTGTGTATTTATTCCACTTGTTGTTGCTGTTCTTATTGCAGTTCACTTCTGGCGTGTACGTAAAGATGGTGGGATCTCAGCTCCTCTATAAGTTTTTTGAAGGTAGAATTTTATGATTAAAGAAGTAATTAATTTTCTCGCTCAGCCGGTTTACCTATTTACAGGTACAATTGCTTTGTTCTTTTTAGCGATCAAAAAAATCGATATTGTAGGAACAAAAAAATTCGGTATGGGAATGTTTGGTGCAGTCCTTTTAATTTTTATTTGGATGCTCAATGACCCTATCTTTTTCTCGATTATCTCACTTCCAGATAATATTCCTATTATTATCCTTAACGCCCTTGTTATGTGGTCAACTTGGTTTGCCATCTATAAAGGTGTTCAAAATGATAAAAGAATTGCAGCTGGTGAACCACCTGTTGAAGGAACTCCAGAAGAGAGAGAAAAAGTTTGGGCATGGCCTAACTTAGTTTATACAGAGTTATTTGCTTGTATTGCCTGTGGAATTTTCCTCATTGCATGGGCCATTTTCTTTAAAGCTCCTTTAGAGGAACCAGCTAACCCAACTTGGGCACCAAATCCAGCTAAAGCTCCTTGGTACTTCCTTGGTCTTCAAGAAATGCTTGTGTATTTCGATCCATGGATGGCCGGAGTTGTTCTTCCTGTACTTATTCTTGTGGGTCTTATTGCTGTTCCTTTCCTTGATATCAATCCAAAAGGAAATGGATACTACACATTCAAAGAAAGAAAATTTGCGATCACTTCATTCTTATTTGGATGGCTTCTTCTTTGGGTTTTCCTCATTCAGTTCGGAACATTTTTAAGAGGTCCTAACTGGACATTCTACGGACCATTTGAATTCTGGGATTCGCATAAAGTGGTCGCAGAAAACAATATTAACCTTTCAGAAATTATTTGGATCAAAGTTTTAAATATGGGACTTCCAAAAAATATCTTCTTAAGAGAAATCTTCGGAGTGATATTAACTGGGTTCTATTTAATCGGGTCAATTCCACTTATTACTAAAAAGTGGGGACAGTCGTACTTAGATAGAATGGGAAGCATTAGATATTATATTATGATTTTTCTAATGCTTGGGATGATGAGCTTGCCTATTAAAATGTATCTTCGTTGGTTCATTGACTTGAAGTACATTGTGGCAATGCCAGAATTTGAATTGAATTTATAATTTAGTCATTAAGAATAAGGTAGCGGGAAATGAAACGAGAACCAGGAATGGCCTATGACACAAAGACTTTAAATAAGATCTTTGCTGTATTATCGGTAGCACTTCTTCTTGTGGTCGTATGGATGGCCCTGGACGATTATATTCGTCCTTGGAAAGCTGTTCAAATCAAGGCCATGGATATTGAGAAGCAACAACTTAATGCCAAAATTAAACAAATCGATGGATCAGTTGATACTAAAGAGCTTGAGGCAATAAAAACTAAAATTGCTGATGCTGAAATTGGACTTGAAGCTCACCAAGCTGAGATGGATAAAATTAACGACAAAATTCATGAAGTTGCTAAGCAAGTTTATGTTCAAAACATGACAAATGGTGTGAACGGATCTCAAGCTTCAGCTTATCAGTTTAAGTATGAGCATGCTCACTCTGAGCACCACACAGAAGACGCTAAAAAATATAAAATTAAATTTGATGAATTTAAGAAAAAAGAAATGGATGGGAAGGATCATTTAAAAGGTCTTCAGGCCCAAGATCATGAGCTTCAAAATGAATTAAAAGAAATTTTAGCTAAGAAAACAGAAGCAGAAAAAGAACTTAACGCTCTTATGGCGGATAAGGATCGCACACTTGTAGCACTTACAGCTACTGAGAAGAATCCTGTTTGGCTTTTAAGAAACTTACCCTTTATTGATTTCATGGATCCAACAATTAAGATCCGTCAGTATGTAATTAAAAATTCAACTAACGATTTTTACTTTCAACAAATGCCGAAGATTGATCGTTGTACTACTTGTCACGTCTTTATCGATCGTCCTGGGTTTGAAGATCAGGCCAATCCTTATAAAACTCACCCTAATTTAGATCTTGCTGTTGGAGCGAGTTCTAAACATCCTGTTAAAGAATTTGGATGTACTTCATGTCATGGAGGGGTTGGTGACCGTGTAAACGATTTCAATTCTGCTGCACACGTTCCACAAAATAAAGAACAAGAGAAAGAGTGGGTTGCTAAATATCACTGGCATGAGCCACACAAAGTTCCTCAAGAAATGCTTCCGCTTCAATACACTCAAGGTCAGTGTCTTAAATGTCACCAAAACGTTGAGTTTATCCCGATGGCCGAACAGCTTAATAAAGGACGCCAACTTATTCGTGATTACGGATGTTATGGATGTCATAAAATTGAGGGATGGCAGCACTTAGCGAAACCAGGTCCTTCACTTCAAAAAATTACTGCGAAAGCTTCTAAGGAATGGATCAAAAACTGGATTTGGAATCCGCATGCATTTAATCCAAAATCAAAAATGCCTGCATTTTTTAATCAGGCGAATAATTCATCTCCTGAATTTAAAAATAAAAATATGACCGAAGTAAATGCTATGGCCGAATATATTAGCAATACAGCTAAATCATTCAAGCCACTTCAAAAGTATGCAGGTGGAGACTTAGCTAAAGGTAAAGAACTAATTGAAACAGTTGGCTGTGTTGGATGTCACATGGTTGAAGGAATTGATGATAAATGGAATGCAGTAGGAAGTCGTAAAGGTACATACCTTACCGGAACTGGCTCGAAGGTTGATCCTGACTGGCTAGTCTCTTGGTTGAAGAAACCATCTCACTTCCAAGAAGATACTGTCATGCCTTCATTCCGACTGACTGATAAAGAAGCAAATGATATCGCTTCATATTTATTGTCACTCAAGAATAAAGAATTTGCCTCACTTGAATTTCCAGCAATGGATAATAAATTAAGAGATGAAATTCTTGTTCAAGATTATTTCTCAGCATTTGAAACGATTGATGCCGCAAAAGCTAAACTTGAAAAAATGTCTGATGCTGAAAGAACAATGGAACTTGGTAAACGCTCTATCAATAAATATGGCTGTTACTCATGCCATAATATTAATGGATTTGAAGGTGACCTTCCTCAGATTGGACCTGAACTTACAAAAGAAGGGTCTAAACCTGTTCACCAATTCGGTTTTGGGCAGCAACATCAAGTACCGCATACTCGTCATGGATGGATTAAGCAGCACTTAAAACAACCAAGTATTTGGGATATTGGCGTACCTAAGGTGTTCAAAGATTTAAATAAAATGCCAAACTTTTATCTAAAAGATGAAGAAATTGAATCTCTCTTAGTTGCAATCCTTGGGCAGGTTTCTGAAAAAGTCCCTTATTCTGGTCAAAAAATTCTGAATGCGAATGAAAAATTTGCTGAAGAAGGTAAGCGAGTGGTGAGCAAGTACAATTGTACTGGCTGTCACATGGTTGATGGAACTGGCGGAGCTTTATCTAAAGCTTTTGAAGATCAGAACTATGGACCTCCTTTCCTAGTGAAAGAAGGGCACCGTGTTCAGACTGAATGGTTCTATAACTTTTTAAAGAATGTTCAAACAATTCGTCCATACGTGAAAGTGAGAATGCCTACATTTAATCTATCAAATGATGAATTAAATAAAATCGTAACTTACTTCCAGGCCGATTCTAATCAAGTTACTTTTGAACAAGAAGTAAAAGTTGAGTGGGAACCAGGTGAGAAAGAAGCAGCGAAGAAAATCTTTAATGAACTCGCTTGTACTTCTTGTCACACGATTGGATTTAATAGCGATGAACCTCAAGCTCCAAATCTTCACCATGCGAAGATGAGACTTCGTGGAACATGGATTGAGAAGTGGTTAACAAATCCACCTGCTATGCTTCCATACACTACGATGCCAGCGTTCTGGGACGCAGGGGATGGAACTCTTATGTCTGCAGTAGATGGAGTTCTTGATAACGATCCTGAACGACAAATTCGAGCAGTAAGAAAATATGTTCAAGAAATGGGACAGAATACTTACCCTCCAGCACTTCCAAAAAATGAATAATCAAAAAGGCGGGTCTATCCCGCCTTTTTTTTGCCCAAAACTCAGTAAATTTTACTCTGTTCCCCTCTCAGCTAAAAAAACCTTGGTAGTATCGCGCCTCTAATCTTAGGGAAGGTGCGAATGAAACATTTTATTCTTTTTATTCTTTCAGTTTTATCCGCGTCGGCCTTCGCTCAAGATTATATTAAAGTTCAATATGAGAATTCATCTTTTAGAGATTGGTCCATGGAGGAGATGAGTGATCGCTTAGGCGAGAATAAAGCGCTACTCCCGCATTATGCTTGTAACGATCGTGATGAATTAAATCCATTTCAGGAACCTCTTAGAAAGAATGCAGAGAAAAACTCACTCCGAATTCAAGCCTATAAATCTGAGGATTATATTATTTATAAACAGGGACATTATTTTGAAAGAGATGGTTCTGAAGTCACAGAATTTAGTGATGTGTTTTATAAGTATGTTGTTTCGGCTCTTGCTGAATTTGAAAAGCTAGAACCAACAAAAAAATTACTTCGCATGCTAGAGGAGTCATATTTTCCTCTCACCATTCGCTTCGGAAATAATAGCTTCATCCCTACGGTAGAAGGCGGAAAATCCTATCAAGGAATTTATATGGCCTCATCAATAAGTTATTTTTCGAAATTAAGAATGCCAGATGATTCACTTCCATTTTTTGATATTGGTGTCGGAGGATTTATTTCTTGGCATCCTAAACTTAAAGTTGAAACCATTGAGTCTGATGGAGTAACAAGAGAGCTTAATCCAGTTGTGGCGCTTGCTCACGAAATGTTCCATTCTTTTGATTCTATCCGTGGGCTTCTTGATTTACGTTTTGTGACTGGAGAGAATTACGAGAACCAATTGGCCTCTGAATACCGTGCTGTTTATTTTGAAAATATGGTAAGGGAAGAGTTAGGTATCAATTTTCGCAAATATTATTCAGGGACCGAAGGAGCCGACCTTTTAGATGATAATAACCGTCCAATTTTGATCCCCGCCCCCTGTTTAAACTAAAAAACAGGGGAAGTTTCACTCACAAAATGCCTAATCTAAAAAAATCTTAAATAATCAAAAAAAAGCCGTTGACAAAAATAGAGTAAATCAATAAATTCAGCTCTCGCAATTCGTATCGAATGTTTTTTGTGGGGGTGTAGCTCAGCTGGGAGAGCATCTGATTTGCATTCAGAGGGTCGCAGGTTCGATCCCTGTCATCTCCACCATAAAAAATTAGATTGTAAGAATAATTTAAAAAAAGTTCTTGCAAGAGAAAACATGAAATGCTAGAAATGCAACCTCTTTGAAAATTTAATAGTGTAAAAGTTTTAAGGCTTTCGGGCCTTGAAAAAGATGAGAAAGAATTTGGTTTAATTGCCGAGCCAATCGTAAATATAGAATCCTTC
>DZBG01000153.1 GCA_022729855.1 Bdellovibrio sp. | reverse complement strand
TTTTGACTTAAATTATGACCTAAAGTGTGTCGATTGAGCCCGGACAGCACACTAGTACATATGAAATTTCGCAGATTCCAAGAATTATAACTAAATAGGTATAAGATGAAAGATCAAAAAATGAAGCTAATTTTTAGTACTTATTTTCTAGGTGAAAAAGAGTTTGCTTTAAATGTTTCAAACGTGAGAGAAGTGGTGAATCCTCCCGCGTCCTATACTTCTGTTCCTCTCGCCTCAAAAAATCTTTTAGGAATGTTCAATCTTAGAGGAGCCGTTATTCCTGTGCTTGATCTTCATTATCTTCTTGGTGAGGAATCTAAGGCGGAGTCTACACCTGACTCAAAAATTGCTATCGTAGAATATGATAATTTTTATGTTGGATTTTTATTTGATAAAACTTCTGAAGTTCTAAAAGTTGTTGAGAGCGAGCTATGTCAACTAGATTTTCAAACGGGTAAAGGAAATGGGAGTAGTCAGTTTCTTAAACTTGATTCTGGTAAGAAAGTTATTCAAGTCTTAAATGTTAAGAATATTATTGAGTCTGAATCACTTATTGAAATAAGAAAAAATCAGATAGCTGAATCGGTGAATATTAATGCCAAGAAAAATCGAGGGCCTCGTAAGCAATGTATTACATTTATGGCCGGCACGTCACACTGTGCTCTTATTATTGATACGATACAAGAAATTATAAAATTAAATAAGATAGAAGAATCTGATTTGGCCTATCACGAGTGCATTGGAATGATTCATGTGCGTGACAGAGTGGTGCCAATCATTGATTTCTCGTCTTATCTTGGTCACCGAGTGGCCGATAAAAATGAGTTAACCTTTGAAAATGAAAAACGAATTATTGTAATGAAAGTGAATGGTAATCATTTTGGACTATTAGTTGAAACAGTAGAGAGTATTGTTTCATTTTATGAAGATGAAGTGGCACCATTTACTGTCCACACGATGGGCAAGAAAGGACTTATTAAGGGATGTCTCTGTCTTGAAGGAAAGCCTGATACTCTTATCATTGATGATGCTTATCTTTTAAATGATAAAAAAATCATAGAAGTGACTGATGGTCATAAGCAAATCTATCAAAACAGCGTTGATGAAAAAAAACTCGCGGAGAAAAATACTTTAAGACAAACATATCTGACTTTTAACCTGAATAAACTCTACGGGTTTGAAATTAAAGCAGTAAAAGAAATTATTGATTACGATCAAAGTTTAATGAGACCCTGTGAACTTTCTCCCATTTATAAGGGAGTCATGAATTTACGTGGTGATCTTATTTTGATTGTAGATTCAAGAAAAGTTTATCATCTCCCTGAGCTAGAATCTCAGTCTTCACAAAAAGTATTAATTATTGATAGAGGGACTGAGAAGTTTGGTCTTTTAGTAGATAGCGTAAATGAAATTTTTAATATGAATGAATCTAATGTCTTTGCGACACTCCCCGAATTTTTAAGGAATGATCCTAATGAACCTATTCTTCAAGATATAAAAGAAGCCATACAAATAAAAGTGAATGAAAAAAGTAAAACGCTGATGATTCTTGGAGTAGAAGAAGTCATCAGTCGCGTCAGCTGTTCTAAGAAACTGGCCGCTTAATCATTCCAATCATGAATCCCAGTAGTGAAGACCCAAGACCCCATATAATAGGAACACTTGAAAATCCTGTGGTATGGCAAATGAGAGTCGCTCCACCACCAAACACAATACTCAACATCCCTTGCATTGGAGTTAACTTCTTAAAGATGAGAGCTCCTAGAATGGGAACAAATAGACCTGATACCATCACTCCATAGGAGAGAAGCATTAAGTTTAGAACATTTTGGAAACGTGTCGCTAATACAAGCGCAAATAGTCCAATTCCAAAAGTCGCAATTTGAGAGAACCGAACTAAGTTCGGATGTTTGTTTTTTGTGAATTTCACATAAAGATCAGAGACGACACTGCCTGAAGCGGCCATGAGGCAACTATCGGCAGTTGAGAGAATCGCAGAAAAATAAGCTGCGAGTACAAGACCTAAAAATCCAGGGACTAAACTTTGTTTTAAAAGAAGGGGAAGTGCCATCTCTGCATCAATATGAGAGCCCGCAGGATAACCAATATTCGCAAAAAGATTTGTCTCGTAAGCGACCTTAGCAAGAAGACCTAAAATAGTTCCCATGAGGGCCATAATTGGCCATTCTAGAATACCGGCAATATACCACGCCTTCTTGGCCTCTTTCTCACCAGCACAGGCATAGATTCTTTGATAGAGAGTGAGACCAATAAACCAAACAGGAATAATGGTGAAGGTCCATTCAATGATTTGAGTGAAGGTAATCTTAGTCAGGCTAAAATAACTAGCAGGAAGAGTGAGCTGAATCACTTCCCATCCACCAACATAATAATAACCTAGTGGGATCCCTACAAAAATAAGTCCGCACATGAGAACAATCCACTGAACAGTATCAGTATAGATAACGGCCTTTAGTCCGCCAAAGGCAGTATAGACAATAGCTATAATCCCCATGATCCACAGTGCTTGATAAAGAGAAATTTCAGGAAAGGCCGCTGAAGTCAGTTTGGCGCCTGCGAGTAATTGTGAAGAGGTAAAACCAATATAGCCGATGAGTGAAATAATAGTGGCCAGTAATGCCACCTTACTTCCATAAAAATGAGAAATAATATCATTGAAAGTTGAGAAACGTTTTGTCTCTTCAAGTTTTTTAATTCTTGGTATAAGAAAAACGGCAGAGAGCCAAGCTCCACAAAGTCCAGTAAAGAGCATCCATGAGCCTGAGAGACCGATCGTGAACCCAAGTCCACCAAGTCCAATAGAGAAGCCGCCCCCTACATCAGTGGCCACCACAGAGAGACCAACATGCCACGCTTTGATATTTCGTCCACCTAAAAAATAATCATCATGATCAGTGTGTTTGTTTGAAAAATAAAATCCGATGGCGAGTAGGGCCACAAAGTAAATCGATAGAATTCCAATATCTATGATTTCCATTAGACGACCTCCTTGTCGATATATCTTGAATTGAGAAGGCTTAAGGCCCCCATATATTTAAGTTTGAACTTCATCGTTGAACCAATTGGATATTTGTGTTTTGAATCAGTGATATCCACGACAAGCATGTCTGAGCTAGCACCGATGATTTTTAATTTTTTATTTTTTGGTATAAGAAACTGTGGTTGAACATCTAGAACGCCGATATCAAGAATGGCACGGTGTGAAACCTTACCCTTATTAGATTCTTTTTTCTTGTATTTGACTCCCATAGGATTGGCCTTCATCTCACCAAAGGGCTCTGTCGGCTTTTCTGAAACTTCGATCACTTGGGCTTCTAATTCAAAAGTAAAGGGATACATACCCTTAATTGTTTTTTCTTCAAAAAGATCGGCCCCAAAGAAAAGGGCTTCTCCTACTCTGAAGTGATTTACTTCTTTCGGAAATTCTTTTGTTTTAAGAAGAAGGGGGAGGGTCACAGTGGTTCCACCAGAAACATAGGGCAATTTTCTCTTAAACTTAAGTTCAAGGATTTGCCTATACATGCATAATTGAAGGAGCTTATCCACGGAGGGCATCACACCGTGAAGACAATTTAAATTTGTTCCAAGGCCGATAACTTCAATACCTTTAAGTTTAAAAATTTTCTCGTAAAATTCAGCTAGGTCATCTCCAAGAATTCCTTCACGAAGATCACCAAGTTCAATCATAACGATTATTTTATGTATCTTCTTTTGTGATATGGCTTCTTTTGAAATCTTTTTAATTGTTTCAAGTTCAGTATTAAAACTAATGTCAGCATACTTCACGAGACTTTTAATCACTGACTGGGCCGGGGGCTTAATATAGACTGTTTCAATATTAGGTCGAAGCTCTTTTATGACTTTCAAATTGTGAATACGTGAATCACATACTTGTTTAGGATTAAGCTCAAGCACTTCTTTCAGATAGATTTTGTTTCCACAGAGAAGTTTCGTCACAATGGCCCACTCAATATTATGGGCCTTAAATTTTTTTTGAAGAAAACTAAAATTATGGCGAAGCTTATCTCTGTATAGATAAAGTGTTGCCATTACGGATACCACCTCATCTCTGCATACTTACTTGTGAAGCCCATTTTCTCATAAAGTTTCTTGGCAGGATTATCATGCTCAACATGAAGGGCAATAGGTGCCTTCACCGAAGTGCGTACAAGATCAATGAGATTTCTTCCAATACCATTGCCACGCATCTCTTTATCAGTTGCGATATAAACAAGGAGATATTCTGGAACAAATAATTCCATTTTTGTTTTTGTAAGAAAAACCACACCTTTTAAATCTTGTCTCTCATCGTGGGCCACAAAGACATATCCACCTTTTTCTGGGTGAATGATATAATCTAAACAGGCACGAATGTCTTCGACGGGATCAGAGTATTGTTCGAGTGATTTGAAAAGAAATTGTACGAGTTGTTCTTGATAATTCGGGTTGCCTATTTCAATGCGGGATAATTTTTTGTAACTAATGTTTGTTGCCAGCAAAACATTCACCTCCAAGTAAGAATTTGTGTATAACTAACCCTATCGCTCTTGATGTGTAGGGTCAAGGCTGTGTGCAGAATTTACAATTCAGTGTAGTGTCCTGTCCGAGCACCTATGACACAAAATCGGTCTTAATTTAAGTCAATAA
>DZBG01000052.1 GCA_022729855.1 Bdellovibrio sp. | reverse complement strand
ACCTTATGAAGTTATGATGAAGAAAAGTTGCACTAGGAAATGGTAGTTGGGTCTTCTTTCGCTTCAAGAATACCGTATAAACGATTTTCTTTTGAATTTAGTGCTAGTTGCTTACAAGCATCTGCATCAGCAGCATCAAGTTGAAGTGAAACACCCACGCAATGATTAAAATCATTGGTTTCTACTGTGGCACTGAGCTTACAGTTCTTGGCGAAACTCATTGAACTTGCCAGTAATAGAATTCCCACGAGAGCTAGTTTCATAAACGATCCTTTGAAAACTTTGATACATGTCTTTTCAAGAATGTTACGGGGATTTGTAATCAGGATGATAAAAAAAAAGGGGAAGCCTGTAATAATGACAGACTTCCCTTGCTTAGATGTTAAATTTTTTAAAATAAATGGTCGTGAGATAAGCCGTTTTTAATGCCTTTATTAATCACTGCCACTGCATTGTGAGAGTGGAGCGATTCAAAATGCTCTAAAGTCACGAGCCAGTCCAAGATCTTTGGTTCAGCATTAAAGAGCTTAAAAACTCTTTTTGAGGCATGCTCAACAAACATAGGGTTGGCCCCATTTAAGATAGCGAAGGCCTGCTCATCCACTCTTTTAACTAAGCTTTGAGTCTCAGTAGGGATTGAAAGGCGCATAAGCTCAATAAGGTCTTCGATCACAAAATTTGAATTTGGATCGAGCTCAATTTTTGCTGTGGCAAGTGATCTCTGTGCATGGGCCACACCAATTCCGTTTCCTTCTTGAGTGAGCCCTGCTGCATAATCAGCTTCATATTGTTTGGCCATTGAAAGAGAACAAGGACAAGTTGATGAGTATTCATACTCTAGTGTGAGGAAGAACTTTACTCCCACACCATGAGTTTCACGGGCCTCAAGAACAGTTTTATAATACTGCCAACCCCAGTTTGAACTCTTCAGTGAGAGTTGTTTCACAGGATATGACATTTTAATTTTAATATAGGCATCTTGAAGTTTCTCTTCAGTGTCTGTATCTCGAAGATCAGTTCTATATCTTTCTAAAAGCTTTTTGAAAAATTTAGGTCCTACATATTGGCCGGCTCCTTCATCTTGAAGAATGCGACAAAGGCGACTCATATTAATACCAGTTTTATTCTTTGCGAGGTTCACAAACATACTAGCTTCGCAGTCATGATTCATGACTTGACCGTCGCGGTGTTTGAAACTTAAGGGGAGGCGAAACCTTGTGATCCCCACTTTGGGAATAGCAATTCCTTGTTGGTCAGGGATTTTTTGGAAATCATTCAGTCCAGATTCATCTTGGACTTCGCAGTTCAAAACTTCGTTGTGGATTTGAGTAGAGGCGGGTGTCGTTGTATCCATTGTTAATTCTCCCTAGCAGGAACCATATCCATGCCAGTTATGTTCTGTGATTTCAATTGATCACATCTTGCTTATAGCTCTATATCGGCTGTAATTAAACAACTTAGGTTCATGTCTAATACTTGTTACAAAAAAATAAATTAAACACTTGTTTAAATCGTCCGATTCAGTATATCATGGGAAATGTTTAAAACAAACGTTTAATAGGATCCGAGGGAAAAACGAATGAAATCGAACCATAAAGTACTAAAATCATTGGTTTTGTTAGCGGTATTAGGGACCAGTTTCGCTGGACATTCTACTACTGTCACTGTACTAAGTGAACAAAAACTAGAAGAAATCGCTAAAAAAGGATCTCCTCGTATTGATGAGATTCAATCAGCACTCTTAAAAGCTCAGATGGGGTCAGGAGAGGTAAATGAGAAGTTTGCACCTGAACTCTTTGGTAAGGCGGCTTATTCTGAAACTAATGAACGCGCCATCATACAATTTCAGCCGATTTTTTCGCCAAGAAAAGTCGGTGAGATTGGTGTCAGGCAAAACTTCAGACAAGGATTTAAGACAAGCGCTTCCATCGCAACTAATCAACAAAGTGCTGTTTCTGCTTTCCCAGGAAAGTTCAGAAATGTAACAACAACTGTGGCAAGCTTTACGGTGCAGATGGATTTGTGGAAAGACTTATTTGGACGCATGAGTAAGGCCACTCAAGAAAATGCTGCTCTAGAATCTAAAAGAGCAGGACTTGAAAATGAAATTCAAATGAAAACATTTTCAATCACTTTAAGACGTATGTATTGGTCATTAGTTGCAAACCAAGAGTCTTTGAAAATTTCAGAAGAACTTTTTGGGACGGCCAAGCAACAATTAAGTGAGTCTAAAAGAAGATTTGCCAATTCTATTGCTGAAGCAGATGAAGTGGCCCGTTATGAAGCACAAGTGGCTGCCCGTGATGGATCAGTTATCTTTTTAAAGTTTCAAAGAGAAACTCTTATTAAACAATTAAAAAACCTTCTTCCTGAGTTGAGTAGCACTGATGTTGTTCTTGGCAATTATGATCTGCCATCAACTATTAGTCAGGTGCTCACTTGTACAGCGACAATCGCCAATCAACCAAATGTTCCTTATGAATATACTAAATATGATGAGGCTATTTCAATTCTTAGACAGGTTAAAAAGAACCTTGCTGATGTAAACGGAAGATACTCTGATATTGATGTTCAGCTTTTTGGTACAGTTAAGGCGACTGGAGTTGATTCAAATACTGGTAGAGCAAATACTTATCACGGAAGCTATGGTGGATCCCTTGATCAAATGACTGCTCAAAATCGCTCAGGGTATGAAGTCGGTCTTCAATTCACTCTTCCACTTGGAAGTGCGAAAGAGACAACTCAAAAAACGAAAGAGCTTTATGATGAGAAACGTATGAATGCTTCAATCGATAGTACTGAAGCTCAAGTCGTGAATACTCATCAGCAGTTAGTGAAATCAATTGCCTATTTAACTGATGTTGTTCGCGCTCAAAAAGTAAATTCAACTCAGCTTAATAAGAGATTAGGGCTTATGAAAAAGAAGTATAACCAAGCACGAATTTCTGTGGATGACCTTATTAGTAATCAAGATGCCCTTCTAAGTTCAGAGCTGTCGACTATTGACACTCAGCTTGAAATTTTAAATACATTATTTGATTACCTCATTGTTTATACAGAAACTCCATGTCCATTTAACAGGATGAATTAATATGAGAAACTTAGCTCATTTTTTTATTACGAACCCCAAACTGACTTTCGTTATCACTCTCTTCCTCTTTATCTTCGGATTTATGGGAATCAAGAAGATGAATGCAGAGTCTTACCCCGCTGTGGATTTTGCTACGGCCATTATCGAGACCGAATATTATGGAGCGACTCCAGAAGATATTGAAGTCAAGATCACAAAACCTATCGAAGATGAGATTCGTACTGTTTCTGGTTTAAAAGATGTTCGCTCAACATCTCAAGCTGGACGTAGTAAAATTGTTGTTCGTGTTGATATGGATAATCCTAAAGTCATCGTAAAAGATGTCATGGGTGATCTTCAAAGAGCGATTGATCGCGCCAAAGATCTTCCTACAGATCTTCGTGATAAGCCTAAATTTACTGAAATTAAATCAGAAGAATTTGCGGCCCTTGAAATCGCAGTGGTTGGATTAAATGCAAATAGAGCACGTGATCTTATTGCCGATGCTTTAAAAGAAGATATCGAAGACGATAAAAACGTTAAAGGTGTGGCCCTTGAAGGTTACAGAGAGCGTGAATTTGAAATTGAGCTTTCTCGTAAAAAGCTAGATGAATACCATATTGGTGTTGATGAAGTTCTACTCAAAATTGGTTCAAGAAACTCAAATGTTCCCGGTGGGGAGCTAGAGGATTCAAATTATCAGCGTCTGGTAAAAGTTGATGGGAAAATTAAAACGGCCCAAGAACTTGCTGATATGGCCATTCGTTCAAACCTGACGGGACAAATTGTTTATCTCAAAGACATTGCTAAAGTGAAAGACGGACAAGAGAAACCACGTAACCTTACTCGCTATATGGGTGAGGAGGCGACAATCTTAACGGTGACTAAAAAGTCTGGTGCAGATACGCTTAAACTCGTGGGAAATGTTCGTCCAATCTTAGCAAAATATGAAAAGAAATACGGCGATCAGGCAAAGTTTGTGATCTTCAATGATGAAGGTGTTCGAGTTCAAAATAAACTTAATACTCTTTCTTCAAATGCGATCTCAGGACTTGTGGTTGTTATTGGTGTTCTTTTATTCTTCATGCATGGACGTGTTGGTATGATGGTGGCACTGTCACTTCCTATCAGTTTGTTTGCAGCACTGGGAATCATGCCTTCATTTGGAATGAGCTTAAACTCAATTACCATCCTGGCCCTTATTATTGCCATGGGGATGCTAGTAGATAACTCAGTGGTTATAGCTGAGGAATATATTAGACGAAGACAAGAAGGAGCAAACTCTCTTGATGCAGCAGTGGATACCGTGACAAATATGTGGATTCCAATCTCGGCTACTGCCTTTACAACAATTGCGGCCTTCCTTCCAATGCTTGTGACAACAGGGATTATGGGGCGCTTTATTTACGCCATTCCTGTGGTTGTAACTGCAGCTCTTTTATTTTGTCTTGTTGAGTGTTTCCTTCTTCTTCCTATGCGTCTGCATTTAGTGGCCGCTGGAATTGATGTGAATCCTTCGGAAGACAAAAAAGGTGGATGGTTTGATAAGCTTTCTTCTAAATTTGAAAGCTTTATGACATGGGTAGTGGATCACCGTTACATCACAGCTGGGGCGATGCTATTTATTGTGATCTTCTCGTTTGTGATGATTGGTGTATTCAATAAGTTCATGCTCTTCCCACCTGAGCAGACGGAAATTTATCTCGCCCGAGTAGAGATGAGTGAGAACACTAAAGTTGAAAAAACTTATCAAGTGACTCATGATCTTGAATTAAAAATTAAAGCAGCTTTAGGTGATAAACTTCTTAAGCACTCTGTTTCATTTGCCGGAACTTCTATGGCGATGCCAACAGATGTAAGAGGTCAGTTTGGAGATAATGTTGGTTTAGTTAAAATCTATGCTACTGATTATGCAAAAAATAATATCCCATACACAGACTATCTTAAAGTTCTTCGTGAAATTGAAGTTCCTGAGGCCACACGCTTAACTTTTGAAGAGCAAGTGAACGGACCACCTGTAGGGGCTCCAGTAACTGTGACATATAGATCTAATAATGGAAAAAGTTTAGATGAACTTATTGCTAAAATTATCAATGACCTCAATCAAACCAAAGGTGTGTTTGATACGAAAGTAGATGATGTCTTTGGACCTGATGAAGTGAAAGTAAATCTTGATTACGAAAAAGTAGATAGAATTGGACTGACACCCGCGGCAGTAGGAAATACTGTAAGAACGGCCCTTACAGGAACATTTGTTTCAGACGTAACATTAAATAATAAAGAAGCTGAGCTAAAAGTTAAATTTGGTGATGTTTCAAAACAAAATGTGAACGATCTAGGTAATGTAAAAATTATGGATGCAAGAGGAAATCTAGTTCCCCTTTCAATCCTTGCCACTTTTGAAACAACGAAAGGAACACCACAAGTTAAGCGTCTTGATTATAAGAGAGCTAAAACAGTGACGGCCAATGTTGATACAACTGTAACAACTTCTGTTCTTGCCAACCAAGTAGTAGCGAAGTCATTTGCTAAATACGCTCCTGAGCATCCTGATGTCACGATGGTTTATGGTGGTGAGCAAGAGAGTACTAACGAATCAATGGCCTCACTTGCGAATGCCATGTTCTTAGCTCTCATTGGAATTTATGCCATTATGGTTTATATTTTCAGATCATACTTGGCCCCTGGTCTTATTATGACAACGATTCCCCTTGGACTTTTAGGTGTGTCTGTTGCCTTCTGGGCCCATGGACGTCCAGTGAGTTTCCTTGCGATGATTGGAGTGATTGGTCTGGCCGGAATTATTGTGAACAACGGTATTATTCTTATCGACTTTATTAACCAGATGAAAGCAGAAGGTAAGCATGAATTAAGAGAAATTCTTATTAAAGCTCCTACGATTCGTTTAAAGCCAGTAATGGCGACTTCACTCACAACTATGGGTGGGTTGTTTCCAACGGCTTATGGTCTAGGTGGAGCGGATGCTATGCTTATTCCAATGACGATGGCCATGGCCTGGGGATTAACGACGGGAACGATTCTTACTCTAGTGTGGATTCCTGCTGGATATGGTATTATTGAGGACTTCATGGTGCTTGTAAATAAAATCCCTTTTATTGCAAAACGTGCGAAGTCAGCAAGTACAGATACAACAATCTCAGAAGCAGTTAACGGATAGGAAAAGAATATGACTAAAGAAGTGGTAGATACGAAAGAGAAAATTTTAGAAGTGGCCCGAGTGATGTTTGCAGAGAAGGGCTTTGAAGGCACTTCTGTGCGTGATATTGCAAAAGTTGCTGAAGTAAATGTGGCTTCCGTAAACTACCATTTCACGTCAAAAGAAAATCTTTTTAATGAAATCCTGATCAAGGGGCACAATGAGTGTGCCCAAGGGATTCGTGATTTCGTGAATGAAAAAGATCATAGCCTTGAAGAGCTAATGGTTTATGTTTTTCGCTACTTTCTCGAGCGCTCGCCAGATTTGGTTTCCATCTTTAAGATGATGATGTCATTTAAAGATCCAGAAAAACTCATCAAGAAAGGTAAGGGTACTGAGGATGAGGCTTTTGGCCCTCCAGGTGGAAAGCTCATTGCTGACGCCATCATTAAAGAAGTAGGAGCTAATATAAAAGATGAAGATCTGCATTGGGGACTTAAAACTTTATTCAGCCATGTCGTCCATATCACTATTATCTCTGCTTGCTGTATTGCTAAAGAAGACCATCCTTATTCAACTCACGCTGATATTGAAAAAGGGATACGTCGTCTCACGAGAGTTGTCCTTCAAGAATTAAAGATGTCGAGTAAATAGGGCCTCAAGGCAATTTTTGTTTTGCATCTCTTCATTAGGCCAAAAATCCCTCCTAGTTTTCTGTGCAGAAAAATAAGATCCTTTGGAGGGGCCGAAAATTTAAGTGCCTGAGTGAAATCAATTGAGAGATCTCTAGTCTTTTGTACATACTCTGAGTTCGCAAAATCAAATTTATCCTCGCTCTGAAAAGGCTCGATGATCGCCTTCATCATCTCAAGATATAAGTCTAATGTGGCTTGTGACTCACGTTTGTCGATTAGGTTCATCTCAAAAGTATATTTAATAATTTCCTCATCCTTGCCATAAAAACAAGCTATGATGAGCTTTTTGTAAGCCGAGATAAACTCCTGTGTATATTCTTTTGTCGAACCAAAATCGAGTAAGACAATTCGAAGTGGATTTTCTTGGATAAGAAAGTTACCAAAGTTTGGATCAGTCTGTACTAATCCCCAATGGTAGAATTCTTTAAGATAGAGTTCGAGGGCGTATTTCCCTAAAAGATCTAAGTCTTCTTGCTTAGGATTTGATTCAAGCCATGATCTTAGAGGGATTCCTCTGCAATACTCAAGGCAGAGAATATTTTTCGTTGAAAATTCAAGATCAACAGAAGGGATAATGAATCTACTATCTTCACTAAAGTTCTTTTTGTATTTCATCAAGAAATTGGCTTCTTGTTTGTAATCGGTCTCAAGTATTAAGCTTTCTTTCAACTCATTCATAATAGAATTGATATTGATATTTCTTTTTCCTGAAATAAAAAGGAATTGGTTAAATATTTTCTCAAGTAACTTGATATCTGAATCGATGGTTTCTGCTATGCCTGGATATTGAATTTTAAAAACGACCATTTTCCCATCAATCTCTGCACGATGAACTTGTCCAATACTGGCCGCGGCCAGAGGTCTTTCTTCAATTTTATTAATACGTTTAAAATTATTTTCACCTAATTCGGTTTTGAGAATCATTTCTATCTCATGATAGGGGAGGGATTTTGAGTCAGATTGCAATTGCCCCAAAATATTGACAACTTCTGGGGGAAATAAGTCTGTCGCATCAAGGCTTAAAAGTTGACCCACTTTCATGGCAGCACCTTTCATCTGAGAAAGAGTGTTAACCAGCTCTTGCGCCTGCTCGATCTTTTTGCCAAGAGGAGTTGCCGAGACTTTTGATTCAAGTTCTTTATAGGCAAGTTTTGTTGCCGTTTTCAGAAGCATCGATCCTCGTTTCCAAGCACTTTTAGGTAAACTCATAAGAATCCTTAGAAATATAAACTGTTCATTGTTTGGGTAGTACCTGTCATTTTTACATAGAGAACCCATTCAAGACAGGTGATTGTTATACTGTCTAAGTAATTATAAAGGAATTCTTATGCGGATTAATCTCCTGATTCTCACATTATTGTGGTCATTCAGCGCCCTTGCACAGGTTTCATTGTCTAATGACCGTGAAGGGACGAGTTATTACCAAAATAAGAAATTCAATAAGCATTCTAAATACGTGAATCCGGTGATGGCTAAAATTGCTCTTGAGGATGTTTTAAAAGATGTGAGGCCGAGCCAGATTTGTGCTCTTGATGTAGTAGATAATCTCCGTAAAAAAATGCCTGATGTTAAAAAGAATAGGTTTCATTATGTGATCAAATCTCTGCGTGCGCAGGGAGAGATTGATGATGTGGTTTATTCAATATTAAATAAAGCATGGGGAGTTCTTGAGTCTCCAGCTGTCCTTTATTCAGAAGATGATTCTTATAAAGACAATCTCTCTTATGACACTGAGGAAAGAGAGAAAAAATTAGAAATTGTGGCAGGATTTGAAACTCGTCAAAAAGGGCATTGTTTAGACGAGGCCTATAAAAATATTATTAATGATTTAAAAAAGATTGATAAAAAAATCGGGGACCAAGAGATTGGGGCGATTATTCGTGAAGCCTATGAAACACGAAAAATTAGTCTTTATGATTTTGGAAGACTTGAGCAGCTTCGTCGTGAGAAGGCCAATGAATGGAGACTTAGCCTAAAAGAGTATATTCAAAAAGTTCAAAGCTTAAGAGGACAATTTCCTCTTATTGATAAGACAGAACGCAGTGACTTCATCACAAAAAAATCATCTGTCGGTAAACAAAGTCATCGTGAACGTCTTTATGAGAATTACTCATTTATTCAAATTGCTCTTATGAGTAATGTGATCAAAAAATTAAAGGATCGCCTAGATTCTCCAAAAGTAGAAATTCTTGTTTATAATAAAGATGATGTTGTCGGAGAGATTGTGCCTCTTGACCCCATGGAGAGATTTCGTTTTGCTATTAAAATTCTAAGAAAAGAGATGCTTGAGCTTTCTATCAATAATTATTTTGGCGGAAGAAAACCAAGCTACCTTGATATTATGGCCGCTGCTTATGAAGTAGGAATTGTGACTGCTCTTGAGATTGATAAAGTGGCAGGGCTTGAAGAGATTTGGAATCCTAAGAAAACATTCTGGGATAAAGCACAGACATGGGTAAGGATGGCAAGCTCAGTAGCCGCTATCGTGATCCCACCTCCTTATGGCTTCATTGCCACACTTGCTCTAGTAGTGATTGAGGCCACGAATACGAAAAAAGATGCTAATACTAACTTAGAACATAGCTTATTTTAATTATGAAAAAACTATTTATACTTTCGACATTACTTATTAGTTCGACTCTTTTTGCTGAAGTAAAGCAGGAGGCAGTCATTCGAAATAAAAACTTTAAAGCGAAAACTGAAAAGGTTGTCTTGAATGATCTTATAAGTGGAAAATGTTTTGAAGGAAGATTCTTTAAAATTGTTAAAGGCAAAAGTGATGATGCTATTTGTTTTGATGATGTGGATAAAGAATTAAGACTAAAAGCTGCCACAACCTATTACCATCTGACTAAGGCCCATGATTTTTATGTGAATGAGCTTAAGTCTAAGTACGTAAAGTCGCACAAGCAGATGATTATTCGTCTTGATATCGTGAATCAGTTCAATGAGCTTGGACATTTCGGAAATGATAATATTACTCCTGAGTATAATAACGCTCTCTCAATTCCCGCTGGCCGAGGACTTGAATCTCGTGGTGTCAAACCATGGGGCAATGAGATTTGGTTTAGACCCTCGAAAAAAATTAATATTGAAGACCTTAATGCAAGAAGTGGACAAGATGATTTTAAAGGAGTTCTTGAAGTTTTTAGAACTCAAACCCATATGACAACACTTCAGCGTTTTATCTCGACACTTGTTCAGGGACAGCTTCCAAAGTCTGGGATGCCGGCCACTGAATGGTTTAATTTCGGGATGCGTACAGTTGGTGCCAGCGTGATTATGGAAGCTGGTTATCAGCTCTCTGGTCCTCTTGATAAATTATTGTCTCGTAAATGGTACAAACTTGAGACGGCCCTTGTTCCAGAGATTATTTATCATGAGTACTCTCATATTGCTTTAAGTGACAGCCTGGAGCTTTCTCATTCGACAGCAGTGATTGAAGGGATGGCAGATTATTTTGCTGGTGTGATTGCTAATTCACCAAAACTTGCTAAAAAAATTAAAAAGTATAATACCTTCAATGGAAAAAATGCGAAGAATAAAAAAGATTTCATGATCCAGTTTGAAACAACTGATTATGCGAACACAGATTTTGTTTTTGGTTTATTATGGGGACTTCGTAAAGTATTAGGTGAGAAAGAGGCGACTGAGTTTGTTCATTCATTACGCCATCAAGTGACAACGAATTCATCTATTAGAAATGAACTCATAGAAGGTATTATTAAGACTTGTAATGAAACTTGTAAGAATCCATTCATCGATAAAATTTCTATCCTTCAACAGTTAAATCTATGCGGTATCTAAGTGTAATCTAAAGAGCGGTGTCTCTCTGACACCGCTCACTCTGTAAGTTTTACCTAAATTATAACATTGTGCATTTCTTTCTTTTCTTTTTTGTGATCATCAGATATTCCTGCCCCAGATTTCCTATTACTTATTTACTAACGTAACTCTGGAGGCTTTTTGTGTTACTACGCTTAATTACTTTCTTGATGGCAATGTCTATCTTTACTGTTCACGCAGATGTTGGTGCTCAGCACTCACTTAAAACTGCATTTGATGATCTTAACTATTCACTAAGTGTTGAGTGGGATCAAAAAGACCGTACTTTCTACGATGCTAAAATCGCAGCATTTACTAAATCTGTTTCTGAGCTTCAAGCACAAGGTCTTACTAATGGTGAGCTTGTTGAATTCGTAAAAGCTAATCTTAAAGATAAAGCTCTTGCTAAAGATCTTGAAACTGCCTACACAGTTATTTCTCTTAACAAACTTTCTAAAGAAGAAGCTCGTAAGTTAGTTCTAGACACTACATCTAAAGCTTACAGCAAAGGTGCTAGCTGGGCCGGAGAAGTTATTCTTTATTCTGCTCTAATCGTTCTTATCATTGTTGCTGCAGTTGTTGCTGCTCCATACGCAGGTCCACGTAATAATGGCTGTTACGATGAGTACGTTTGTACTGATTACTACGATTCTTGGGGTTACTACTACTACACAGATTGTTACTACCAAACTTACTGTTACTAAGCTGTTAATATTAAGGGACTCTTCGGAGTCCCTTTTTTTTGTTTAATTTATTAAAGAAATCTTATCCATTTTTTTTACTCCGATTCGCATATTTCATTTATTATAGTCAGATGAATAAACCCGAATATGTTCTTATTCTAGCTCAGTCAAAAAATCTTCTCTTAGATGTGACAAACTTTTTCGAAAATCTTGGTTGGAAAATTGTGGTGGCTTCAAAAGCTTCAGAAGTTAATTTGAAATGGCAGTATCAAGATTTTAAACTGATGCTTATTCTAGATACTGATGAGAGTGTTTATATTCCTCTTATTAAAACCATTCATTCTGTTCATCCCAATACATGGATCTGGGTTGCCAAGGATTTCTCTCAAAAAACAATTGTACCTCATTATGGCGATAAGATTGTTTATATGGAGCTTGGAGCGATTGAGAAAAATCTCAAAATGTTTTGCGATCTCTTAACTCTACCTCTTGAGCATGGGGGTGGACATACGAATGCCCCAGTCACTGCTCCTAAAAAACTAATCTATAGCTTAGATGATGAGCCTGCTATCTGTAAGATCTTAGAACTTCTTATCCTTCGCCTTGGCTATAGAGCAAAAGTCTTTAATGAAGGGGCCAAACTGATTGAAGAGGTTAAGAAAACTAAACCAGATCTGGTTTTACTCGATTATATGATGCCGAATATGAATGGCGGACAAGTTTTAAAAGTTTTAAGAGAGCAGTATGATAAGTCTGAACTCCCTGTTCTCTTTATCTCGGCTTCCAATGATTCTGAAAAACTACAGGAACTTTTAAAGTATGGGATTAATGATTTTGTCATTAAGCCCTTTGATGAAGATAAAATTTCAGAAAAGATCAAAAAATTTGTGGGCTAATTTCCACGGATGGCCGTTGAGGATAGATTCTCATAGGGATGATGGCCTAAAGGGATAATCGAAAGTTTAAACTTCGTTTTTAGCTCCTCAGTGATCACTTTATACTCTTGCTCATTCTCTAGTCTTGAAACCACGTAGAGATTTTCAATCTTCTGCGAAAGTGTTGCGACTTCCTTCCACGTATGAAAATTTTTGAGCTGATCAAAACCAATAAGAAGTGAGCTTTTAATTTTGGGGTATTTAAGGTGAAGAGTATTCATCCATTCAATTGTAGGGTTTGACTGTTCTTTAAGTAGAAAACCGGGATAGATTTCTCCGTCAGAAAGATAAATCTTCTTTTCAAGCTCCTGCCATCTTTGACTTGGATTAAAGACGGGTGATTCTTTTTGAGGATTTTTATCTAAAAGAACAACCACCTGTTTATCAGAAGGAAGTAAGTTTAAGCAGGCCTGATGTCCTTCATGCCATGGATTAAAGCTTCCACCGTAAAAAATAATTTCGTGATCTAAATTAAACTTAGTGCTTAACGGATGAGATACTTTTTTAAGATTTGAAACTTCTACTAAGGGATGAAGCTCAATGCCATCTTTTTCTAAATATGAGTCGCTCACTGTCTTCTGATCAATTTCATACAATTCAAAAAAGGGGAGATTAAGATTAAAGCCGAGCTTCACAGAAAATTTACTGTCATAAGTTTTTCTGCTGTTATCTCTGTCGTGCTTAATTTACATCTCACCACATAGATCTCTACACCTTGTGACACAACCTCTTTAAGAAGTTTTGAGTACACAGGATCAAAGTCTTCTGCTGGTGAGAATACTTCCACATCTTCTCTTTGAACAACATAGAGCATGACTGCTCTGTGGCCTTGCTTTTTTAATTCAAGAAGTTCACCTAAATGTTTTTGTCCACGCTCAGTCACAGAATCGGGAAATTGCGCTTCGCCATTATGCTTAAGAGTGACGTTTTTCACTTCCACATAACAATCAGGTTCTGTGCTGTGGCCTGAGATAAAATAATCAAGACGAGTTTCTTTACTGATTTTTTTTTCAGCTATAACTTCCGGATAAGAAGCGAGTGAGGGGATAAGACCTGAAGTGATAATTTCTCGGGCCAGTTTATTTGCATTGGCCGTATTCACTCCAATCCAAGTTTCACCGTTGTGAGTAAGCTCCAATGTATAGGGGAGCTTGCGTTCAGGATTGTCAGATTTTGACACTGCACAGTTCCAATTTGCTTCCCAGCAAGATTTCATACTTCCAGTATTGGGCACATGGGCCACAAATTTTTCACCATTCAAGACAACATCTGACAAAAAGCGTTTATATCTTTTCGTAATAATTCCCTCTGTGAGGGGTGAATTAAATTTCATAAGGCCACCAATTGAGTCTAATTTTAGAGATGTGTCATTATTCTCTCATTTTTAAGAGCAGAATGTCGATATGTCACGAGTCCAAAACCATAGACATATAATTCGAATCGGGGCACAATTTCCCCATTCAAATAAAGAATTAATTTACATATTTTCAAAGGAGCTGCCATGTCAGAAAAGGCAAAACTCGTATTAGGCGAGAAAACTTTCGAGCTTCCAGTATTTACAGGAACTGAAGGTGAAAAAGCGATCGATATTACTAAGCTAAGAGCTGAGTCAGGTTATGTGACTCTAGATTCTGGTTATATGAATACTGGTGCTTGTACTTCTGCCATTACTTTTCTTGATGGCGAGCAAGGGATTTTAAAATACCGTGGTTATTCAATCGAGGAGATTGCTGAGAAGTCATCTTTCATTGAATCTTCATATTTAACTTTCTACGGAAAGCTTCCTACAGCTGCTGAGCTTAAGGCTTTTGAAGAAAGAATCGCTTCATTTAACGAAGTTCCTGAAGGCATCAAGTCGATGATCAAAGCATTCCCTAAAGATGCTCACCCGATGGCCGTTCTTTCATCTAATCTTGTGTCTCTTTCAGCTTTCCATCACGATCTTTGTGCTCAGGACTTAACAGCAGCTCAAAAAGATACAGCGATTGCTCAGCTTATGGGTCAGCTTAAAGTTGTAGCTGCCTATGCTTACCGTCACTCTCAAGGAAAAGATTTTGTAAAATCTAACCCTAAGCTTGATTACTGTTCTGACTTTATCCAAATGATGACTGGGGATTCAAATGTTGATCCTAAAGTTGCCAAGGCCCTAGATATCCTTCTTATTCTTCACGTAGATCATGAGCAAAACTGTTCTACATCTGCTGTTCGTCTAGTGGGATCATCTAAAGCAAATATTTTTGCCACAATCTCATCTGGTGTTGATGCCCTTTGGGGACCACTTCATGGTGGAGCTAACCAAGCCGTTCTTGAAATGCTTGAAGAAATCAGAACATCTGGGAAAGACTACAATCACTTCCTTGCTGAAGTGAAAGATAAAAACTCATCATCTCGTTTGATGGGATTTGGTCACCGTGTTTATAAGAATTTTGATCCACGTGCAAAAATTATTAAAGTTGCCTGTGACTCAGTTCTTCAAACTCTTGGAGTACAAGATCCTCTTCTTGATATCGCCAAAGGTCTTGAGGCCGTAGCACTTAAAGATGAATACTTCGTTTCTCGTAAGCTTTATCCAAACGTCGATTTCTACTCTGGAATCATTTACCGTGCTCTTGGTATTCCAACGAATATGTTCACAGTTATGTTTGCCATGGGACGTCTTCCAGGTTGGATGGCACAGTGGAAAGAGATGACTGAGCAGGCAGGATTTAAAATCTGTCGTCCTCGTCAGATTTACACAGGTGATACTTCTAATAAGTACACAGATATCAAAAACAGATAATCAAAATAAGGGCCCTCAATTGAGGGCCCTTTTTATTTGGAGTCATTATGAAATTTATTCTTCTCGCCATCATCACTGCTCTCTCATTAAACGTCATGGCCGCAGACAAGTGTGAAAATGTTCCTGAGTGTATTGAGCTCAATTCAAAACTTACTGGAGTGAAGTATCTTTATCCCAAAGATCTTATCAGCAAAAAAAGTGAACTTAATAAAGAAGTAGAGATGACTAAAGAGAATGCAGAAAGCTTACTCTCTGAAGTTCTCTTTCAATTTGAATTTGCCCGTATCCCCACTCAAGTAGAAAATACTTGGAAGATCATTGCGGCCAGAGATTTAAGGTACGCGGAGCTTCCTGTGTATAAGGGATCAAAAGGTAAAATTGCTGAACTTCCAAAAACGGTTGATTATGTCAGCTTTATGTATCAAGGAGTGACTGGGGGAGATGTAGGAAGTCTTGCTCGTAATCTTCGCCCCTTTCTTTCACGTTACGGAAGAGTGATTGATACTAAAGGGCAGCTCCTTACTATCAATGATAGCCTTGGGAATATTCGCCATATTTTAAGATTCTTGGAAACTGAGGATAGAGTGCTTAGTAAGCAAGAGCTTGTGAATAATAAAAAGCTTTTTGAACTTGAGCATAAAAAGGCCATGGGAAATCCGCCTATCCTTCACAAGATCGAAGAAAGAAAAACGAAAGAAAGACAGCCTTAGGTATAAAAAAAAAGCCCCTCTCCAGAGGGGCTTTTTTTTGGTGACGATTTTCAATCAACTAGGGGGGAATTGATTAGAAATCAAAAGGAAGGTCAAAATAGGCTTGAGGATAGTTTGTACTAGTAAGGGTTTCAAGCTCAACCACTGTACCAGCTGCTGTAAGATTAAAGTCTTTATAGTTAAGTGTTCTAAAATTAAGTGAACGATTGATTCCTTGAACTTTTTGAACTGTTTCTTTAATTGTTCCTTGCTTTAAAGAGATACAAACTTGTCTCTCGCACCCTTTAGCAAGCATTGGAAAATATCCATTTAAAAATGCTTCACTTTTTCCGTGAGAGATAGAACCAAAAAGGTTTGGTGGGATAATTCCATTATGAGCATTGATTTGATTTCTCACTGAATTTCTCATACTTTTTCTTTTTGAATATTCACAACTTCCAATATTAACAAATTCTTTTTTTGCTTTGGCCAAAGTTTTAGTCACTTCTCCATTCTCATTGATCATCATGGGAGTCAGTTTCATTTTGTTATAACCAGTACATGAATAGTATCCATAATCCTTTTTAATACGATGAAGAGATTTTGCCTGATAAACTAAGCGAGTGATATTCACTTTATTCATAAGCTCTTGAGCAAATCGAGAGTATTGAGGATTGGCGCTGGCAATGGCCTTATTAAGTTGGGCTTCAGTAGTTGCTAAAAGTTGCTCTTTTTGGGCCTCTGTAAATTCTGAAGACTTAATCACACGATTATAATTTTCAAGAGGTTGACGAAGATTAGAATTAATAAGTCCAATGACTTTCCCTTCATAATTTCTGATCTCTTGAACCACTTTTGCTCTATATGATGAATCCCAGCTTCTAAAGTCTGGTGTATTTAATTCTTTTACGTCAGTAGGGCGAGAGACATTTTTTACAAGCTCATCGATTTCTCTTTTTGTTCTTGTAATCTGTTCATCAACAATTGATTGAGCAAATACATTCGTGGTCACGATAAGGGCCAGTGGTAGTAAAAACTTTTTCATATAATCTCCTGTGCGTTGTTTTTCGTATTTGTAGCACAGGTTTTGATTTTGTGATTACTTGACCCTTTTTATAGTGTAGCACTCTGTACGCTACACCATGGATTCTGTAACTATCCGCTTTTACAGTTCTTTTTAGACCATTTCATGAACTTTTTTGCCGGTCAAATGCCTAAGTGTCCGTAAAGTTAATCCTTCATTCCTCATCTCCGATAGAGGTTCATCTATTTTTATTGGAGATACTATGAAACATATTTTAACTGTCGCGATTCTGTTGTTCTCATTTTCTGCTATGGCGGAAATTCTTGGTGTGACTAAGATGTCTATTAAGCCAGGCTTTGATACTCGTTATGATTTAAGAGTCCAAATCAAAGATGCAGAAGTGGATCTAGACTGCCAAAGTTTTATTCAGGGTCTAAATGTGAAAAAAGGCAAAGAGACAGTACAAATTGTTTTAGAGGCTTGGGAATGTGAAGACGTTTCAAAAAAAATGTATGCTTCACTTAAAAAACTCAAAGCATTTTGTCTTGATGTTGATTACGATTCTCTTCTTCTCAAGGGCAGCGCTACTTGTCGTTAAGCCTAACTCAAATCATTCCCTTACTGCTTCATGACTTCAAGTCTGAAGCAGAACTTGTGAAGGCCACTCAAGAGCTCTCTGCTATCTTTACGCGAGAGCGCAGTAAGATCCCTGACTACGGCAAGGACCCAAGACTTGTTTCCGCTTACACCGCCTTTTATGGCCTGACCAATATCCCTAAATTAGCAGCAACACTCGAATGGTTTCCCAAAGACCTCATCTCCGAATGGCAAGACATAGAGCTTGTAGATGTGGGAGCAGGGCCCGGGACC
Organism: Bdellovibrio sp.; assembly: GCA_022729855.1. GTDB lineage: Bacteria > Bdellovibrionota > Bacteriovoracia > Bacteriovoracales > Bacteriovoracaceae > DZBG01. The sequence continues at coordinate 857 of DZBG01000052.1, read as the reverse complement.
ATGAGTCTGGCGTGGATGGAGTTATTCCCTGAGACCAAAGAGATTTATCAAATAGAGCAATCAGCTCTGATGAAAGAGCAGTCTGCTAAAATCTTTAAGGGCCTCTATCCCAATGTAAAACTTCGCTTCCACGGCCATCAGAAAACATCTAAAAAGCGCATCGCCATTTTTGGCCACTCACTCAATGAGATGGGGCTTGATATCGGACTTAGAATCATCAATGAGCTAGATGCTGATTATATTCTATTTATTGAACCTGGAATGAAGACCGTTTTCTCTCTCATGCTAGAGATGAGAGATCATCTGATTCAAAAAAAGCACAAGATTCTCTTTCCTTGTCTAGGCCAGGGGACTTGTCCACTCAAAGAAAATCCTGAAGACTGGTGTCACCAATACTTACACGTAAAACAAAATGATGAAGTCGAAAGACTCACTCAACTTGCCAGTAAAGATCGCAGACATCTTCCTATTACAGTTCATCTTTATGCCAAAGAGTATGAGCAAAAAATTGAAGAGAATAAGGCCCGAGTGTTTCGCAGTCTACCTGAGACGAAATTTAGTCTAGAGATGCAAGTGTGTTTACCTGATGAGAGTCTTTCTTTAAAACATTTTCAAATTTATAAAAAACACTATTCAAAGAAAGAACAAAAAGAGCTTGAAGAAATCAAAGCAGGGGATCTTGTTGAGTTTGAGATTGAGAAAGAATTGCCTGAGTTTAGCCGCGTAAAGATCAAGAAAGCTTAAATATTTTAGATTCTCTCCTACGAAACGAAAGTTAACTTCCTGTATTTCCCACAATTAAGAAAACCCAACTACCATTTCCTAGTGCAACTTTTCTTCATCATAACTTCATAAGG
>DZBG01000152.1 GCA_022729855.1 Bdellovibrio sp. | reverse complement strand
TCTGAAATCAGCAACTTAAATGTGGAGTTGCACTAGGAAAAATTTTTCGGGCTATGAAATACAGGCAAAAAGTTCGACTAATAAAGTCTCAAAGCTGATACTTTCAATTCCAACAAGCAATCAATCGAGTTTGAATTATCTAAAGAGAACTGATGCTTTAGGTGAAGCGATCGAAGCAAGTGAAAGACCTACAAAAGTATCAATTGAATTTGGAACAATTAAAGGGTCATGGGTAAAATCGAGTGGAGACAAAGAGAGCTACAGTAATGCCACTGCCCTTCTCTACAACTCTAGCACAATGGCCGATCTACTCAAAATTGATATCTCAGGAAACGAATGCAAGGAAGAGGCAAAATTTAATATTGAAGAGGAAGTTGCTGAAACGAGCATTGATAATAGCTCTCGTGGAAATACAAAATCTGATCTTGAAAATTCAGGTTCATCAAAATCATCTTCATCATCAAATAATAGCAATAAACAATAATTTTTCTCTTAGGGTGCAGATTTTTTCGGCACCCTAACTTTGATGACTACTTAATTCATAAAGCTTGTAATACTCACCTTTCATGGCCATAAGCTCTAAATGAGTTCCCTCTTCAGTCTTACGTCCCTCTTTGAGCATCACAATTTTATTATAGTCACGAAGCGTAGAAAGTCTGTGGGCCACTGCAATTACTGTTTTGTGACTTGCCACTCGTTCCATAGCTGCTTGAACGATTTTTTCAGATTCATTATCTAAAGCCGAAGTCGCCTCATCAAAAAGAAGAATATCTCTATCTTTTAAAAAGGCCCTCGCGATTGTGAGACGCTGAGATTGACCACCTGAAAGTCTGAGCCCGCGGTCACCGATTGAAGTATTAAGTTTTTCAGGAAGATCTTTAATGAACTCGCTAGCGTAAGAAATATTGAGTGCATGATTTATTTCTTCTTCAGTATGCACATCACCAACAGTTAAGTTCTCTCGAACAGTATCATTAAATAAGAAGATATCCTGAGAAACGAGTCCGAAATATTTTCTTGTTGATTCAAGTGAGTAGTCATTGATGTTTACACCATCAATAAGAATCGCCCCTTGCTTAACTGGATATAGTCTTAAAAGAAGAGAAACTAATGTAGATTTCCCTGAACCAGATAATCCAACAAGACCTACTTTCTCACCTTTATTAATGACAAGATTAAAGTGCCTTAGAACTTCACCTTCTCCATATGAGAAAGTCACATCTTTAAATTCAATTTGATGGTTAAATTCTTTTAGTTCTTTATTCCCAGCATCTGCCTCTTCAGCAACATCTAAAAGGTCAAAAATTCTTGCCGCAGCAGCTTTGGCCTGGCGAAGTTTGTTATTGGCCTTTGCAAATTTTCTAATTGGATCCATAAACATGGCAAGAGCAGCGACGAAAGAAATAAATCCTCCCGTCGTTAAAGCTCCAGAAACAATACGGTGGTGAGCAAAAACAATTACTCCACCAAAAGCGAAAGAACCAATAAGTTCTACTAATGGATGAGAATGTTCTTCTGCAGAGTTACTCTTTGTTCTATGAGCTAAAAAGCGTGCCTGAACTGTTTCAAAACGCTGAACAATATACTCACGAAGAGTAAAGGCCTTAATAATTTTTTGGCCTTGAAGTGTTTCAGAAACAACATGAGTCATATCTGCAACATCATCTTGAGCTCGTCGGACATATTTTTCAATTCGTTTTCCTGTGAAGTGAAATGTCACAACAAATAGCGGAGCCGTTGCAAAGATAATAAGTGTTAACTGCCAATCATGGTAAAACGCTACACCTAGTAAACTGATCGCTGTAATTGGCTCACGAATCACTTCGAGTGAATTCTTAAAGGCTTCCGCAAAAACAGAAGTATCGTTCATCATCGTTGAAACAATATTTCCTTGTTTCGAAGTCGCGTAAAAGCTTGCTGGTAAAAATTGGAACTTGTTATAGATCTTTGAGCGAATTAGGCAAGTAGCCTGATCTACTACTTGTCTGAGTCCAAAATAGTGATAAAAGCGCAGTGGATAGTTAATAATTCCTAATCCTACAAGGATGAGGGCCAAATTTCTCGCGTCTTCAAAAGTTGAATTGGGAGAAAATCCCTTATCAAAAATATCTTTTACAAGGAAGGCCTCGTAAGCTTTGATGAAAGAGAGAGGAAGTGCCAAAAGAGAAGCGAACAAAGCTTGCTTCCAAAATGGACGAAGGTATGGGAACATAATTTTAAGAACTTCTAACATAGTGATCTATCTTACTCATATACAGGAGTCATGTAAATTAAAACGAAAAAAGCCATATTCCTAGACAGAGACGGGACGGTCATTCTTGATAAAAACTATTTATCTAGGGTTGAAGATATAGCTTATTTTCCCGACTCATTTAAGGCCTTGGATCTTCTTCAAAAACTTGGTTACGAACTTTTCATTGTTACCAATCAGTCAGGGGTGGGACGTGGCTATTTCTCACTAGAGAATGTCTATCTTATCCACAAACAACTTCAAAATGATATGAGAGCTCAAAGTCTTGCGCCTTATAAGGATTTTGCTATTTGTCCCCATTCACCAGATGAAAACTGTGATTGCCGCAAGCCATCAGGAAAAATGATTAAAGAGCTTATTGAGAAATACCATCTTAAAGCTGACGAGTGCTATATGGTCGGTGACAAAGCAATTGATGCTGAGGCCGGACAGAATGCAGGAATTCATGGAATCATTGTGAGAACAACCAAGGTTGAGGGCTTTCACCATTTTAAAAATTTACTTCAGTTTGCAGAATCACTTAAAAAGTAATCTATAACTACTCAGCTCTACTGGTTTCAAATGGTAGTGATGACAAAAATATTGAATTAATTTATCCGTATCTTGAAAATCAACATCAAAGAATTCGTCGATTTGTTTAAAAGAAGTTTGATAGGCCAGCAACCATCTCTGCCATAGACCTAAATGATTCTCACCTTGAAAACAATTACTGCAAGCAAAATGCCCTTCGTTTGGAATAAAAGAAAGTCTTGAGACATCGTTTAATGAGGTTCCACAATAAGCACAATTCTGACCTTCTGGCATAATCCCTAGGTGAAAAAGTAATTTTACCATAAAAAACCAAAGATGTTTGGCCGGCTTAAAATTCTCAACAGCAAGAGCTTGATCAATATAGAAAAGTGAATTCGAAAGAACATTAAAAATTCCTTCGTGTTCAGTACTAAGTTCATGGTCGTCGGGATGAAAAACAATCGAAGCTTTATTGAGTAATTCGAAATACAAACACATTAAATAATAGGCATGAACATTAAATCTTATTTTTTGCGGGGACCAAACCGCTTGATGCGATTCAGTGATCATAAGTTCCGCACCTTCAATTTTACGATGACTGGCCTTGACTCGAAACTTGATCATATGACCTAGTTCAAGCAGTGTAGGCTTTTGTTTTTTTCCACCACCCTGCCCACCGTAAACATAAAAACTACCTGAGAGGCCATTACGAAGGATTGCCCTGACGATTAAATCGCGCTCTTTATAGGGGACTTTACCTGTAACGATTCCTTCAAACTCCATGGGCCTTCAATGCTAAAATGAATAGAAAAACGAGTTATTATTTCTTCTTTTAACATAGCAAAAAAAGCAGGCAAACGACGAGAAGGTTTTATAAAATTCGAGTCTAGAGTGAGAATTTCGTAACTTTGTCCTCGCCTTCCTCCTCTAGTAAGCATTTGTAACCAAAAGGAATGATTGTCTACTTTATAAGTGAAGAAGACTTTTGTGATGTCTGGAAGATTTACTCCATGACCCAAAACGGTGGTGGCAATAATGACTTGAGGAGAAGAATTTGCGACTAAACGCTGCTGAAAATCCCTTGCCTCTCCCCCAATACAACTCAAATATGAAATATTATGTTTCTCACACCACTGCCCCCAAAGTGCGACCTCATCTCTAAAAGCACAAAAAACGAGCACAGCTCCAGACTTATTTTTAATAATTTTTCTTTCAATAGTCGGTTTAATATTCTTTTTTAAATATGCGGGATAATAAATGATTCGATCTGGTTCATATTTAGCTTGATTATTTCCAAAATCAAGAACAGTAGTCTTAGAGAAATGACAAACCGAGAGTTCCATAAACTCCTTCACATCCTTATCAACTGTTGCTGTCAAATGAATCGTCAGCGGAGATTTTTCAACTAAACGAAAATAACTCTCCCACATGATTGGCCGAAAGCTCTTCCCCCAATGCTCCCAAAGATGAATCTCATCCACAATAATATTGGCCCGAGAGTACCGACTGAGTAATTTATCGTCCACTTGTTCAGGCGTCACAATGATCAGTCCTTTAAGAGGGATTTCTTCTTGCTGATTACACCAATAAACCACACTTGGAATAACCGACTTCGCTCTCAAGTAAAACTCTTCGGCCAGGGCCCTTAACGGAGACAAAAATATCCATTGCTCTTCTGGTAGTTGAGCAAAAATATCAAGAAGAATTGTTGTTTTACCACTGGCAGGTGGAGAAATAAGCCAAATTGATTCATTCATTAAAGAGTGTTCTAATTCACTAAGAATATGACCACAATACAACACCTAAGCGTGATAAGATAAAATTCATAATGGAAAAAAATATCGTTGCAGAAATCTTTGGTTCAAATCTACTCAATCTCGTAGAAGATTTATTCGTTGTTTTTGATTCTTATTATAATACCCGAAAAATTTTTCCTAGTGCAACTCCACATTTAAGTTGCTGATTT
>DZBG01000151.1 GCA_022729855.1 Bdellovibrio sp. | reverse complement strand
AGGCCCATGTGGACTATGCTCTGAGGCGATGCTGCTTTCTTACACTGTCTTTTGTGAAAGAAATGACGGAAATGCCATTCGAATAATTTCGGCCAGAAAAGCTGTTCATGAAGAAAAAATGAATTACTGGAAAAGAGGATTAGTGTGAAAGATAAATACGATTTTTCAAAACTTAAAAAAAGAGAAAGCAAGATCGTTCCAGGGGCTGATAGAACTCCGATATCGATTAAATTAAATGCCAATGATCTTGCAGGAATTAAAAAGGAGGCCATTAGGCTTGGTATTCCATATCAAACTCTTATTAATAGTGTTCTTCACCGGTTTGTGACAGGTGAGTTGATTGATCGAAGAGAAAGTAAAAAGAGCAAAGAGAAAGATGTCGAGATATGAGGTTTAACTAAACCACCCTACAAAAATAACTCTTCTGCCTTTCGTCACCTGATGAATCCTGTGTTCATACCCATAAATTCCAGAAAGAAAAACAATCATCTCTCCAAACTTTGGCGTTGGGATGAGATTCATTTGATCACTATCTTTTTTTCGAAATCCAAGCATCCCACCTTCAATCTTTTCTGGAAATTCATTGAGTGAAAGTGAAATGGCAAATTGGCGGGTTCCATCGTCATGCCAGATTCCGTCTTCTTCCCATTCGTTTTGTGAATCACGAACGGCCAGCATGGTTTCAACATGAGTAAAGGGATAGTATTTTTGAAGATAGGCATAAAGCTCTCCAGTCGGAGTGAGAAGCTCTTTGAAATAATCATCAATCTTTTGCCACTCATCAGCTCTGACCCATTCTTTAATCATTGGATCAAGAGGAAATGAATCAAGACAGAATCCATTTTTTTTAAGCATCATCTTCCATGCAAAGATAGAGCTGCTCACTAGTGAATCCAAAGTTCAAGGCAAGCTCTTTTACTTTATTCAGCATCCAGTGGCGAAGTGTGTGGTTGTAGCGGACTTTATTATCAAAACTATTAATCATAGGTTGAGTGTGAATCATTGAATCAGGATAATTTCTCTCCACCTCGCGGTGAACATCTTTAGTAAAACGCACCACTCCTAAGGAAGCATAACGAAGTGAAGTAATGAGATCGCGCTTTTGAAGCTCAGTAAATAGGTGAGTGTAGTCTGCTTCAAGAGTATCCGTATAAATAATAGGGTCCAAATGAATCGCTAAGGCGTGTCCCAAATCCTTAAGCTCTTTCATGGAATCAAGACGTCCTTTAAGGCTTGGAGTTTTCAGATCAATCCGCTTTGAAATATCCTCAGGCGATAAAGAGAAGCTTGTGATCACATTTTTAAGAGGAGCGAGTTTTTTGAGCTCTCTGATATTTGATGATTTTGTCCTGAGCTCGAGATATGCATTCGGATAATTTTTGAAAAAATCAAAATACAAAGGAAGCTCACCCGTCATATGAGAGAGAGCGAGAGAATCTGAAAATTCTCCAGCGTGAAACCACACTTTCTCAGTATGGTCCTTCACCGTCTGGGTCATCTCAGCAATAATGTCTTCATGATTAAGAAACAAAACTAAGTCTGGTGTATTAAAATGACCCTGAAGATAGCAGTACTGACATTCATAAATACAGTTATAGGCATGAATAAAATAATAATGAGGCTCACCGGCCAGACCATAAGCATCGGGAGCACGCTTCACGAGTTGACCTTTCTTCTCTGCAATATAGAGATTCAGTTCATCACGTTTATGAAGATAGGGTTTTTTAAAACGTCCCCAGAACTCGTCATAGCGCTCAATAGGAGTCACTGGAGTCTTAGGGAAAAGCGAGAGGAGATGCTGGGCCCTAGGATGGGATTCTAAATTTTTCTCAAGAAAAATATTACTCCACATCGAGATTTCCTCTCCAGAGCTCATAGTATTTTTCAAAGTCAAAGTTTTTTAGCATTTGAGTTTTAAGAATGAGTTCTTCTTTATTTTGAAAACTAAACTGAGCTTTCAGCCCTTTAGTTTCCATCTGATTTACAGGAGTCAGATGAATCTTTTCATGGGTGAGAGCCGAGAATACTTCTTCAACCTTCTCATTAAGTGAATAGGTAAAAGGGTCAAGCTCTCTTGAGAGAAATGATAAGAATTTTTTTGTTCTTTCTTTTGGTAGGAGCTTTTCGTTTTGCAAATTTTTTAAAAAGTCTGAGTCCATCCAAAAACTTTTATCTTTATCAAATTTTGAACTGAGTTTTTTAAGAATATTCTCAAGTTGTTTTTCTTGAGTGAAAGTTAAATAAAGTCCTTCAATTTGAATTTCAGGATTTAATTTTTGAGGACTAAGATCAAGATAAACTTCTAATAGTTTTAAAGAGGCAATATCCGCTAGGTCTTTGACTATCTCGCATGCTCCAAGTTCTCCGGCCATATCGGATAGATATTTAAAAGCACGAAGAGGAAGTCTTGATTCTTTTGCGGCAAAGGCCACACCCCAAGTTTCACGATCTACAATTTGCCCCATGGCCTTGAGTGGAGCTGCTGCTTGAGTTGAGAGAATTCGCTCTCCACTTGTAACAAGATCAGTGTTTCCACTTAACGTAAAACTTTTAAAGAGTGGACGAGAATCATAAGCATAAACAGTTCGCACTTCTTTAATCTCATGAAGATTCAGAGATGTGGCAAGAACTCCGGCCACGCCAAAATTATAAATTTCTTTTATCTCAGGATAGAGGCCCAAGGCCCGCGTGGTTTTAGAGATCGCCTCATGAATGCCCTCACCAGTAATGATGATGGCACCACCACTAAACTCATAGACCCAATCATATTTAGGGTGACGAGTAGGAGAGAAATGATCAGAAAAGCTCTTGGCCTCAGGCCAGTGAGCAAAACTTATGAGGTGCATAAAGTGAATGTGCTTGAGCTATTGATATTTGTCAATTAAGACTAAGGATATGAAGCCATTTCACGTTAAATCCATTCAAAAAGACATCTTTCCCATCGGTTTTGGTGGTGCTTCACTAAGTGGTGAGGGTGGAGGCTATGGTTTTGGTGCCATGAGTGAAGAGGAAGCCGAAAAACTCATTCGTGCCTCACTTGAGCGTGGGATAAATCTTTTTGATACGGCCCCTATTTATGGATTTGGTCTTTCGGAAATTCGACTAGGAAAATATCTCAAGAACTCTGATGATAGTTTTGTTATCTCTAAGGCTGGTGTGGACTGGCATGAAAATCGCCGTGTAAACATGAGTAATGATCCAAAGATTATTTCAAAGATGCTTCATGAGTCTTTAAAACGTCTTAATCGCGATTGCATTGATCTTTATATGATTCACTGGCCAGATGCCAAAATTGATATCAGAAAGCCCCTTGAGGTGCTCTACCGAGCGCAAGAGACAGGGAAGATTCAGCATATAGGACTCGCCAATACCAACGCTGAAGATTTAGAGAAAGCAAAAGAGATTGTGAAGCTTGTTGGTTTTCAATCTGAGCATAATCTCTGGACAACAAAAAGTTATGAATTGCTTGAACCTATTTATCCTGAATCACTGTTCACAGGTTGGGGAACATTCGATAAAGGCATTTTGTCAGGAAGAGTTTCTAATGAACGAAAATATGACTCAAGTGACGCACGTTCGTGGGCACCGTGGTGGAGCCGAAAAGATGTGGCAGTTAAACTAAAAAAAGTGGACCAATTGAAGTCAATTTTAGAGTCTCATCAACTTGAACTTAGTGATTTTGCATTAAACTATGGGCTAAGTACTAGTAGGCCCGTTTGTGGCCTTGTTGGGATGAAAAGTTTAAGTGATTTAGAGAATGTGATAAACAGTTTAAATAATAGAATTCCACCCCAACTTATTCATAAGATTTATACCGATTGGACAAATTTACCAATGGAATAAGTTCTTTGAGATTATAATCAGTGGATGGAAGAGGAATATAAATATATCGGGCGGATCATGAAAGCCGCGCGAAGATTTAAGAAGGCCAATCAGGAATCTGTCTCAAAAGCGATTGGCTGCTCTCAAAGTGCTCTCTCTAAATTAGAGCATGGGTCTCTTGTTCCTTCAGCTCCTCAGTGGTTTGTCTTTTGTCGTCATCTTGAAATTCCTGTTTATTCAATAGAAACTTGGGTGATTGATAGACTTACTCCTATTTTGCCCGAAGATATTAATCCACCCATTCGCTGGAACAAACGTTATCGCTCTCACAGACAAATAAAAAGTCGTGAACTCTATCCTCTTGTTTCTTATTTAAGAGAGAGTCGAGGAGACGATGCAGTTGAGCAGATGTTTAAAGAGTTAGATATTGATATCGATCTGGCCGTGGACTTTGATTATCAAATTAATCATTTGGTTTTATTTGATGTTTTAAATTATTTTGTTCAAAAAAGTATTATCAGTGGTGAAAACATAAAGCTGATCGCTGATCAGTACGCTAAACCAGTGGTTCATGGTGAGCTTTATCATGCTTATCAACGGTCTCATTCATTAAAAGAATTATTAGATATTTATTTAAGAGATCAGCAGTACTATCAAGCTGATTTATGTTTTGAGATAAGTAATCTGTCAGAGCGTGGATGCTCATTGATAATAAAAGCAGATAAACATTTAGAAGGATTTTTAAAAGAAACCAATCCGGCCATTGTGAGTCTCTATGGGCAGTATTTGAAACTAAGACTTGAAGCTCTCTTTACTCAGCTTTTAAAAAGAAAAGTAAGTGTAACCTATGTAGGGGCGGGGCAAGCGCTCCGGGAATTCCCAGAGCGCTTGATATTGTCCCTAAAGTGGTACACGCCCCTACGAGATTCCCCCAAAAGTCAG
>DZBG01000150.1 GCA_022729855.1 Bdellovibrio sp. | reverse complement strand
TTTATTGACTTAAATTAAGACCGATTTTGTGTCATAGGTGCTCGGACAGGACAGTGATGACACCGACAAGTTTAAATTTATGACCCTGTCCCAAGTTTTAAATTCCTTAAAGGAGGAAAATGTTGAACTTCAAGCTTAGATTTAAGTTTCGCTCGTATCTTATAAATGGTCTTGGACTGTTCTTTACTTTTACTTTAGCTCTCTATGTTTATATCAAAATCAAATACCAATTGTTACATGGATACTCTGATTGGATGCCAAAGAACTTTGAGAGAAATGAAATCGTGCCACTGTATTGGTGGTTTTTATTAACCATCCCATTGGATATAGGAATACGATTTTTGTTACAGGATGACCCAAACACGGAATCAAACTAGAACTTTGAATTGATGTTTGAGTTCGGTGAAATCTAAGTGATTAAATCTCTTCAATAAAATTAAAATCCCCGCCATTACCCCTTCGGCAATTTTTGCTGACCACTCCCACCCTACGAGCGGAAGTGGTCAGCAAAGCTACGGGGTAATGGCGGGGGAATTATGAGGGGAAGGAAAACAAAAAAAGGAACAAAATAAATGAATACAACAACAGAAGAGATGAGGAAGAAAATGAGGGGAGTAGGAATGGGGTCTAAATATCGAAAAACAAACAATCAGGAAATGGAGAGATATGTCAGAAAACTTTATCAGAAGTAATTACAATCAGTCTGAGAAAGTATATAGTGAGAGCGAGTCGAATAAGACCCAAATGCTCTTTGAAAATTTAATATGGTTAACAACAGAGGAAGCAGCGGTCTATCTTAGAAAGTCGACTCATGCAATTAGGCAGATGGTTTACAAAGGTAAACTCATCGCCAGAAAGTTTGATGGGCGTCTTTATTTTAAGAAAGATGAACTCCATGCACTCATTGATACATCTTTTTATGGAGGTATCAATGGTAATTAGAGAGTACACAAAAGACGGGAGAAAGTATTACGAGGCCTATTTCAATGGCCGCGGCAAGACCTTAAAAAGGGTTCGAGTTCAGCGGAGCATTTCTGGCATCGAGACTTTATCCACTGCTCAAAGAGAAGAGAAAAGATTAGTTAAGGAAGTCACAGAAACTATCGCCAAACTTGAAGGGCGAGGGCTTACTTGGTTTGAAGTCCTTTATCGTTGGGAGATTGCCCAAAGGAATTCTCCTGACTTTACAAAACACAAGCACTGCACCACGCGAGATCATCTGGCCCGAATCGAGCGCTACACCAAACCTTGGAAAGAGAGGCCGGCCTCAGAGCTGACAAGGGCCGACGGGAGACAAATCATCTCACTTGCTCAGTCACAAGGTGTCAGTGTTGCTTTGATGAAAAGAATTAAAAATTCCATCAACACCGTTTACACTTGGGGGCTTGAAGAAGGTCTGATTCAGCACAATTTCCTTTCAGGGAAGAGTCCTGTACATGGACTTGAGGTTGGAAAAAAAGAGGAAAGAGTTCCTCCCATTCTTACTTTGGAAGAGGTTAAAAAACTTCTTTTGGAGGCAAAGCTCAGGAATCATCCATGGTATCCCATCTGGGCCTTTGCGATCTGCACTGGGATGCGAAGTGGAGAACTTCAGGCCCTTGGATGGGGAGATATTGATGAGAAGAATGGCATCATCCGCGTTTCAAAATCCTACAACCGAAAGATTGAGGGTTTGAAATGTCCGAAGAATGGCCAGTGGCGAAATGTTGATGTCAATCCACAACTTTGGGACATTATAAAGGCGCTTAGATTGCAACGAAGTAGTCAGCGTTTTATCCTGCCTGATTTTGCTGAATGGAAGTATGGTTATGCGGGTAAAGTGCTGAGAGAATTTTTGCAACAAATCGGGATTCAGAAAGATGTCACTTTCCATACACTCAGGGCCTGTTTTGCAACTCACTTACTTTCAACGGGCGTTGAGGCGATGAAGGTTATGCGTATGGGAGGCTGGAATGATCTGAAGACGTTTCAGATTTATCTTAGAATGTCGGGAGTTGATGTTAAGGGTATTGCTCAAGGGCTGGATGTAATTCCGGCCCGTGATATTACTAGAAATGTAATCCCACTGTTTTCGTAGTTGTAATTATCGAGGGTCTGCTTTATGCAGGCCCTCATTTTTTCGTTTCGGACTGCTGCATCTGTTTGATATTACTGACAGTCTTGACAGGAATGTACTTTTTGGCGTACGCTGGTCAAATAGACTTTTGTCTGGAGGCAAGAAATGAGCACTGAAGTAACAAGTTCCAAAGATTTCAGAGATAAGTTGAGTAATTTTTTTGATATCGCATTAAAGAAAACAGTTTCTATCTCACGCGGGAAAGATCGTTTTGTTTTGATGAATGAGTCCGAATATCTTGATTTACGAGACGAGGTTCTTTCACTGCAAAGAAACTTAATTGCACTTTTAGATTCTCCAGATAAAAGAGAAACTATTGAAGATCCAGAGAAGTTTTTTTCAGAGGTATTCGAGAAAAATCGTGCTAAGCTTAATTCAAAAAAAGTTAAGCAGGCTTAAGGGCAATGATTTCAGTCCGTACTACAGAAAAATTTAATAACGACGTTTTTGATGCTCAGATTTTTGTTCGAGATTGGGCGTATACTAATGGTTTTAATCCTGATGAATCAGAAGATAAGCTACAAAATGAACTCGCTAGAGTTGTTAAGGAAATTCGTAAATTCCCATTAAGTTTCGCCTCATTGAAAGAGACTCCTTATATTAAACGTGCTCGATGTTTTTTTGACCTTTACGCAATTGAGTACATGGTCAGGCCCACTTCAGCTAAAACTATGCTCGAAGTTGAAGAATGCCTCTTAGGAGCACTCGTTCCATTAAAGAGTGGCAGAAGTCAGGATATTAATATGCCATCTGACGAATTCGATATTGAAAAAAATTAACTAATCATCTCTACGCATCTCTGCTGTTGACTGTATGAGGCTTTTTATTCGAAAAGGTCATTGAAACAATTCTTAAATGGTTTCATCCACCATTTTTCGATAAATTAACCGACCATAGTGTCGGTTTTTTTATTTGCTTAAACCCTATCTTTTTTACACAAACCATCTCCACCACCCCAAAATACGCAATAATGTAATCACTCAGATTTATCAAAACCAATATCGAGGTGTTATGAAGTATTTATTCATCGTAGGTCTATTCTTAACTAGTACTGTCTTTGCTCAAAATATGAGCAGAGTAAATGCCGATTTCCGTTGTGAGCAAGAAGGTGGCGGGATTGCAGTTAAAGTAGGATCGAGTGCTGCTTCGGCCAGAGTTTGGCAAACTGATGTTGGTGAAGATGAAGGTCTTGAACTAGAAGTGACAGACTTTAAAACCGCTCGTTGTATTGGATGTTACTCATTTAAGGCCATCCTTATGGGACAAATCCAAGTTCAAGGGAAAATCACAAATGGTGTTTTAAAGTATCAAGCAGTTGATCCTGATTCTGGAAAACTTGAAACTCTATTATCAGATATAAAATGTATTCCTGTTAGATAGATAAAACTTTGGGCCCTCTGCTGAATGAGTGGAGGGCCTGAGTGTATTATCTCTTCGTTCTCACCAACCTGAACCCTAAAGCATAGTCATGCTCATCAGCTTTTTTAAATTCTCTTTTCGCTGAACGCAGATCTTGAATAAAATCATCCCAAGCACCACCACGAACTACAGGTGTCGGAGTACCGTCTTTAAGTTCTTTGGCCGTCCATTCAGCGACGTTTCCATGCATATCATAAAGTCCGAAGGCATTGGGAGCGAGGCTCGCAACTGGAGCTGAATCTGCTGTGCGATTATTTTCTGCATACCATGCGTATTTGTTCACTGATTTTACAGAGAACGAATAATTATATTCTTTGTATGGGTTCTGCTGAATTTCTCCAAATGAAAAGGCCTTATTTGATCCTGCACGAGCAGCATATTCCCATTCGGCTTCAGTTGGTAACCGGTAAGTATAACCATCGTTTTTTGCATTCAATTTTTTGATAAAGTCTTGAGTATCATTCCATGTAAGGTGATTGACTGGACTATTTGCACACAAAAGAGTTCCATCAATTTCAATCGACTGACAGTTATAAATATCCCCTGATGGATTGGTTTTCATGACTGAGTACCATTGATGTTGAGTCACTTCTGTCTCTTGTATTTCAAAATTTTCTTTTATTGTGACAGTACGGAGAGCTTCATTCTTGTCGCGTGCAAGTTCAGTTCTTGGACTTCCCATTTGGAAAGTAGCCGCTTTGAGAGGAATAAACTTTAGTGGTCTGAATTCTTCAGCGCTCGCCATTACCTGTGTGCTAAGGATAAGGGTTGCGGTTAATACAGTCAGATGTTTCATATATAGGCTCCATTAGATTAATGGATAAACCATACAACAGACTTTTTTTAAATAAGGCTGATCCTATAAGAAAGTAATGGTTTCAGATGTAAATAGTGATTACAAAATGTCGATTACTCGTTTTTAGGCAAAAATATTTTTCTACTTAATGAATAACTGAGTCTAAAACCCAATCGCTGAGGGACTTCTTCAGATGAGTACCATGTATGATGAAAACGATCCCAGAAATTATAAACAGTCCCAAAATTACAATAGGTCTGATCTGAGCTGTGGTGCCAGTAGTGATCTTTTGGTTGAATGAGAAAAAGAGAGGCGAGTTTTCTGACACTTGAATCTTTTGGAAGATTAAAATGTGTATGGCCCCAAAAATTAATGACAAGAGAGAAACCTGTGACGAATAAAAAAGGAAAGGGATCCTTAGCGATAAAAATAAAAAGAGGGATTAACCAAAAATAGACCCCCGAAAAATTTTTCCTAGTGCAACTCCACATTTAAGTTGCTGATTTCAGA
>DZBG01000149.1 GCA_022729855.1 Bdellovibrio sp. | reverse complement strand
TTTATTGACTTAAATTAAGACCGATTTTGTGTCATAGGTGCTCGGACAGGACAATCCCAAGCTTAATGAATCTCTCTTCTTTTATAGAATGAAACTCATCAAAAAACTCTTGAGAGTATTCATCTCTCCAAACAACCTGGGCCTCTTCAAAAAGAATTCCGTGCTTAAGAAAGTTCATCTTATTCTTCTTCTCGTCCCAGACAAAACTTATTTCCATAGTATATACTAAGTCATTTTTTTTTGCAAAAAGATGCCTTAACCTCCTGAAAGAAGGTTATCGACTAGATTAAATGTATTGATAAGTTATTAAGCGACGAGAGGTAGAGAAAGTTCTAAAACGAAAAGGCCAGGTTTCCCTGGCCTTGAACTATAAAATTATTTTTTCATTTTGTTTTTGAGATCACTCAAAATATTAAGTCCCGTTTCAAAAACAACTTTTCCTGTTTCTTCAAGTCTCTCTTTCACATCAGCAGTTTGCTTAGTCATAGATCCCAAAAGTTCAAAAACTTTTTTCTCTGCTTCATCTTTTGAGAGTGGAAGTTTATTTGTAAGAAGTTCAACAATTGATTCTGCAGAGAATGGTTTCTCCCACTGATGCTCAAGTAAACCTTCAACAGCATTTACCACTGCCACTTCATCAAGACCGTGCTTCTTATACAGCTCACCCGCCGTATATGATGACTGTCCAAACTCACCTTTCACAGCAAGAGAATCGGCCACAAAACTAAAGCCTTTAAGTTTTAATTGATGAATAAGCTGAGCGCCCATTCCGCCTACGAGTTGGTGATCCTCAAGTGTCACAAGTCTTCCACCAGATTTCTCAATTGTCTCACCGATAAAATCAAAATCTGTATTATTCACAAATGAATTATTAATGACTGAGACTTCAAAACCTTTTTCAAGAAGTTTCGCTCTCGCCATAAGGGCCTTCTCCACAAGTGATCCACTCACTACGATACAAGCATCTTCGCCTTCGCAAAGAAGTTGTGAGCGGTGAAGATCATAATCAAGACCATCTTTGGCCTCGAGAGCAAAGTTCTCACGACCTAGGAAAAAGATATATGACTCTCCCTCAAGTCCTGCTTCACGATCTGTGGCAATTTTTTTCGCTGCAAGATAGACGTACTCTTCAGCTTCTTTAGCCGAAGCAAGATTCACTAAATTCACATGCGGAATTGAAGCAAGAGCAGATAAATAAGTAAGAGACTGATGACTTGCTCCATCAGCAGCATCTTGAAATCCTGTGTGTGAGAAGACAGCAATCACTGGTGATTGAGAAAGAGATCCCATAATGAATGGAAGATTTCCTTTCGTCACACCGAAAGCCGCAAATGTATCAACCACTGGAATAAAACCAAGTTTACTCATTCCAATCGCTGTAGAGATCATATTTGATTCGGCCACACCAACATCAAGAACACGGTCAGGAAATTCAGAGTGAAAAGCTTTCACTCCTGTTGATCCCGCCAGGTCTGAAGTCACTGAGTAAACAGGCAGACCATCTTTAGCCGCTTTAGAAAGTGCTTTTGCTACACCCACTTGAATTTTATCTTTTGCGATTGAACTAGAAGCTGATTTTTTTTCTGGTTTTACTGTGAGCTCTTTGGCCCATTCAGAAAACTCAGAAGGAACCGCTTCCTCTCCCCAGATCTCTTTTAAGAATGAATGAATCCCTTCATCATGGGCCTTAAGTGGGAATCCATGTCCACCACTTGAACTCTCAGCTGTCGATTTAATTCCGTATCCTTTAACTGTTTTAAGCCAAAGACACACAGGAGCAGAATCATCTGACTTTGCCATCTGAATGGCCTTTTCAAGTACCTCATAAACATTCATCATGTCATGAGCATTCTCAACCATCACAACTTTCCAACCAAGAAGACTCAAGGCCTCAAATTGTCCCTTCATTGCAAAAGCATCTTTATCGATTCTTCCACCAAGCTTTGTATTATTATCAGAAAGTAAAAGGACGAATGGATTTAGTTTTCCCTTTGAAGCAAGCCCTGGAATCGCGGCAAAGGCCTCTTTCGCCTCGCCTTCCATCGAAGCACCATCTGAGAGAGAGGCAACCGTCACACGCTTATTTCCGATAAGTTTGTCGGCCACAGCTAGTCCCTGAGCTTGAGGGAATGCAGAACCAAGTGGCCCATTACTCAAAAGCACACCCTCAGGATATAAGTGAGACTCACCATGACCTGTCAGTTCAGAATTCATCGCTCGAAAAGTTTTAAGTTTATTAAGTGTCAAATCACCGTAACCGAGATTACATCTCAGAGCATAGATTCCATTTTCAGCATGTCCAATATCATTCACAAAATTGAAGTGATTAAACCAATCATCCTGCTTAAACATAAGTGTATGTAGGGCCGTCCAAGTCTCAGTCATCGCTGAAGGTCCACCCCAGTGGCAAGCAGCTCCTCCATTCACAGCAGCTAAATCCATTAAAGCAAGCATCGAACGAGTTGCTCTTGGGTCAGCAAAACTAATATATTTTTGCTTTGCGTCTTTTAGCGAAATTTCATAATGCGCTTTAGATTTTGGGGCCTTATGAAGTTTTGTAGGAAGGTTAAGAGGCTTCAAAGTGCTCATTGTTATCCTTAGAGTGAGTGAGAAGTTAAACGATTTGAGAGTATTAAACCCGAAAACCGTTAAACCCACAAGAAATTGATATTTGAGCTTGAAAGTTCATTTTAAGACGTGTAGTGTTGAATAACTTTTTTTCCGATTTATAGAATTTACAAAGGATTTATCCATGGCCCGCGAATGTGATCTAACAGGTAAAGCTCGTCAAGCTAACCATAAAGTGTCTCACTCTAATATTAAGACACGTGTTTTCAAACAAGTTAACCTTAAGACTAAAAAAGTTTATGATCCTGAAACAGGAACAACAATTAAACTTAAGCTAGCTGCTTCTACTATCAAGACTCTTGATAAAGTAGGATCACTTTCTAAGTTCTTAAGAAAATACTACAAGTAATTTTTAAAGAAATTTAAAATAAAAAAAGCCACCGTAAGGTGGCTTTTTTTTTATCTTTTTAGAGAAGATCAAAAACTAGTAAATGGCTTTCACTTCTTTAATTGAAGCTCCCCAACGGTTATCAGATGAGTCAGAAGTAAATTCAAGTGTGAACGAATCCCCTTCTACATAATCAGTTGTATAGTCTTCACCTTTAC
This sequence comes from Bdellovibrio sp., assembly GCA_022729855.1. GTDB lineage: Bacteria > Bdellovibrionota > Bacteriovoracia > Bacteriovoracales > Bacteriovoracaceae > DZBG01. The sequence goes on along the minus strand of DZBG01000149.1, from coordinate 1,673 downwards.
CGCTGATTTTTTCTACGATTGTACCCGCAGAGTTTTTCAAGATCACAAAATCATAATTGCTTTCAGTATCATATTTTTCAACAACAACTTTAATGAACTTTGCTCCTGCAAAATTATACGTCTTAGAAATTTTTGAACCACTTACGTAAGGGTGAGCTGTTTCAAATGCTTCACTTAAAACTTCAGTGCGTGCCCCAGAGAAATCTGGCTCAGAACTAGGGATTCTCGTGTTAGTTAAGAAATTATAAGCATTAACACGTCCGTTAGCTTGAAGCTTACGCTTATATCCAGCAGCAGGAACAGAAGTTTGAATTAAACGATCACGAAGATCTTTTGGATTCATTCTTCCCTCTTGAGCGATAAGAAGTCCAACAACACCACTCACATGAGGAGTGGCCATTGAAGTACCAGAGTACACTGCATATTTATTTCCTGGAACTGATGAAAGAATCATATGTCCTGGAGCGGCTACGTGAACAGTATTACGTCCATAACAAGAAAAACTAGCAAGGCCGTCTTGAGCAGTATGAGCGGCCACAGAGATCACGTTATCAACTTGATAGTTTGATGGGTAATGTGGAGCTGAATCATTATTTGTTCCATCGTTTCCAGCAGCTGCTGTGAAAACGATCCCTTTATCATTAGCACTCTTAATAGCGTCTTCAAGTGCTTTAGAGTAACCACCGCCACCCCAAGAGTTACTCATGATATCTACATTCATTTTTGTCGCGTAATCAATCGCCTTGATCGCATCAGCAAGTGATCCTGATCCAGAATCAGTTAAGAATTTTACAGGCATCATTTGAACTTCACTCATCACGCCAGCAACACCGATACCATTATTATGTTCAGCACCGATTGTTCCTGCACAATGTGTTCCGTGTGAATTTCCATCCATCGGATTTCCGTTGTTTGCGTTTGCATTCCAACCATGAACATCATCGATGTATCCGTTACCATCATTATCAATTCCGTCTCCTGGAATTTCCCCTTCGTTTGTCCAAACTTGGTTTTTAAGGTCTGGGTGATTCCAATCCATTCCTGTATCAATAATGGCAACCACAACTTTTTTAGAACCCTTTGTGATATCCCATGCTTTATGAGCGGCCACATCGGCACCCACTACACCAACGTTTGATGAAATATTTCCAGACTTATCTGGTTCATTATTTCCTGTATTATTTAGGCCCCAAAGTTTTCCGTACTCAGGATCTGTAGGAGCATTTGCTGAGAAATATTCTGCTGTAACGTCTGAATATGTTCCAGGAAGTGCCGGTGCAGATTTAATTACCTGATAAATATAATTAGGTTCTACATATTCAACTTCATTCATTAAACGAATGGCCGAAAGTGACTTATTCGAAGCATTGACAACAACAAAAGTCCCCGCCTCTGCTGAAATCACTTCCTTAGTGTCACCTAAGAGCTTCATTGTAGATTTATTAAGCGCTGATGATGACTTCATCTTCACGATATATTCACCAGCAACTGCTGCTGGAGCATTCGTTTGGTACGTTTTTGCGAATGAAACAGTCGAGAGAACCATTAGGCCGGCAGCACCGGCAAGTAACATCTTATTCATTACCCCTCCTAGGATATAAACTAAAAAACTAAGTGCTTTTTATTAGGGCGTGTCCTCATTTGCCAACCTTCATCCATATGAGGGAGCATGC
>DZBG01000051.1 GCA_022729855.1 Bdellovibrio sp. | reverse complement strand
TATTGCATGCTCCCTCATATGGATGAAGGTTGGCAAATGAGGACACGCCCTAGTTAGAGGTGTCTTTTTTATCAACAGTTTGATCTCAATTAATCAGAAGGTTATTGATTTTAAGTCTAGTAAGGTAAGCTCTCTTTTTTGTTACTTTCTTAAATTATCTTGTGATTCTTTAATTGTAATTAATATGGGAGCATCTTAAGATTGAGTCGAATAATCAACTTCCTGGGTTTTGTTGCTGGACGTCTGTTGTTAGTGCACGTATGTGGAAACCAAAATCAGGAAAAGCCGCAAGGTCAAAAAGTAATCAATCTAAATTTAGACTGTATGTGCTTCTGCATTGGAGTTCGCACGTCTTTATTTGATTTGTCCTACTTGAAAGATCTATAGCGCTCTTAGGAGTAAGTCATGACGACGTACTTTTCAGGAGCAAATAATGTGGTTTTAACACTTTGTTTGTGTCTCGGTTTTTCGGCTTGTCAAAAAGAAGATTTTTATCAAAAAGAGTATTTGGAAAATCCGTACAAGGTAGACACGGAAGATCCTGGAACAACTGTTGGTGGAACTGACGGAGGAGCTACTGTTGGTGGAACTGACGGAGGAACAACTGTTGGTGGAACTGACGGAGGAACAACTGTTGGTGGAACTGACGGAGGAGCTACTGTTGGTGGAACTGACGGAGGAGCTACTGTTGGTGGAACTGACGGAGGAGCTACTGTTGGTGGAGCTGACGGAGGAGCTACTGTTGGTGGAACTGACGGAGGAGCTACTGTTGGTGGAACTGATGGAGGAGCTACTGTTGGTGGAACTGACGGAGGAACTACTGTTGGCGGAACTGATGGTGGATCTACAGTTGGTGGAACAACTGGTGGAGTTCAGTATGAAGATCGTGAGGAAACATTTACTCAGACTGCTGAAGCTACTAAAAAATTAGACATCCTATGGGTTATGGATAGCTCAGGTTCAATGGGTGATGATCAAGATTCACTCGGTAGAAATTTTGATGCCTTCATTAACGAATTTATTAATCGTGATGTCGATTTCAAAATGGGAATTACAACAACTGATGATCGCTCAAATCGCCAAGGTGTGATGGTTACAGGCTCTGACTCTAAATTAACTTCGGCGAAAGCGAAACAAGATCCACTTCAATTTATGAGTGATTTTAAAAATCTTATCAAAGTTGGAACAAGTGGTTCAGGGAATGAGCAAGGTCTTGCAGGAGCAAGTGTTTTTAAAGATAGATATAGTAGCTCATTTTTCCGCGAAGACGCCTATCTTGCTGTTGTTATTATTTCTGATGAGGAAGACTCGTCTCCAAATTCTGTTGCAAGCTATGTTTCAAATCTTCAATCATTGAAATCAAATTCTGGATTTGTAAAAATTTATTCGATTGTAGATCTAGACAATAGTAATACAGGAAGTGGGTTAAGTACTGGGTCTCTTCGTTATCAAAAAGCTTCAGATTTAACTTCTGGAACAAAAGCAGAAATTGATGATGACTGGTTCCAAAATCTAGTAGATATGGGAACTAGTATTATTAATCTCCTTGATAGTTTTGCACTCGCAGTGGCCCCTGTTGCAGGATCGCTTCAGGTTTATGTTGATGGAGTACAAGTTCAATCTGGATATAGTTACGATGGTGGTTCTAATTCAATTAAGTTTGATCCCAATTCTCTTCCACCAGCGGGAGCTACGATTAAAATAACCTATAAGGTTGTTAAATAAGAGGAAAGTATGAAGTTTATTCTGTTCATGTTGATCGCCTGTTCATGGTTAATGTCCTCTCCGGTTAAGGCCGGAGAGGATTCTCTTTATGAGTTCTTGTGGTTGGATCCTGATAAAAAGGTTTATGTTTTACAGAATAAGCTTTATAAAAAAGAAAATACTTTTTATGCAGATGTTGGTTATATCAATCATCTGTCATCAAAATTTCAAGACACCAATGGATTTGGATTGAGAGCAGGATATTACTTTCATGAAGAATGGGGAGTTGAGATTTTTTTGAATGAGTATGCCAATAAGGATAATGATGAAAATAAAAATATTCGTTTGATTAATACTATTGAGCCTTTTATTAGACGACCAAAACAAAGTTATGGTGCTATGGCGATTTGGTCTCCGTTTTATGGTAAGATTAATACTTTTAATAAGATCTTTTATTTTGATTGGTCATTTGGAGCTGGTATTAGTCAACTCACGACGGAGTCGAATTTAGATACAGTTGTTTCCTCTACAACGATCTCTAAATTTAAATCAGAGAAACATACTGCAGCCGCCTTTAAAACAAAGCTTAAATTTCATGTGACAGAGAATGTAAATATCGGTGTGGAGTATATGACTCAAGGTTATATGGCCCCAGGACCTAAGAACCCGAAGAATGATATTCTTCGCTGGAATAATGATTTAATTTTTAGTGTTGGATTTTCATATTAAGAGGAGTGCCAAATGAAATTAGTATTAGTACTACTAATTCTCTCATCTGGCCTCCAGGCCAAGACTGATTGGGTAAAGAAAAGATATTATTTTACTGCTTTAAATGAACTACTAACAAAAAGTAAAGGCGAGCTTAACGACCGCGAAAAACAGTATTTTGAGAAATTGCTTACGATGACTGGGATTGAGGTCCTTGAAGACTATAATCCAAAGTTTTTAGACAAAGTAAATACTGATTCAGTTTATTTTATTTTAGGAAAGAAGTTCTTTGGGAAAGACGATAGTCGAGCGATGAGATATTTAACTCAGCTGGAGAAAAATCATCGGTATTATCCTGAGTCTCAGCTTTTGCTGTCTCAGATTAATGCAAATAAAAATGATTATAATAAAACAACCCTGAATCTATTGGCATGCCAAACTTCGGCGCAGATTAATCGTGATCAACAAAAGCTTGAAAGAATTAAGCGTTATTATCAGATGATTTATGAACTCTGTGTTGTAAACAAATCAAGATATGCATTTGGAGAAGGGAAATTTGATGAGGCCTTAAAGGGCTATAATAAAGTTCCTAAGAGCTCTTATATGTGGCCATCTCTAATCTTAGAGAAAGCTTGGGTTTATTATCACCTAAAAGATTATAATAGATCCTTGGGGCTTTTGATTACTTACAAATCACCACTTCTTGATTCTTATTTCTTTCCGGAAGCAGAGTATCTGACTTCTCTCAATTATTTTCAACTCTGCCTTTGGGATGATACGTATACGGTTATTAAGCAGTACTACGAAGTTTATCACCCACGCTTTAGAGAGCTAGGAGCATTTTTTAGCTCAAAAAGACTTTCTAATGATTATTTTTACAATATTATGTTTCGTCCAAAAGCTGAGAAGCCCCTAGATGATGACTTTGTAAAAAAAATCATGGTTCGTCTTAAGAAGCAGGTAAGATTCAGTTTAGATTTTAATACAGTCAGAAGAATTAATGCAGAAGTAAACCTGATCATGAAAACGGAAACTCCTCAGGTTCAGAAGGAATTACTGGTTCACTTAAATCAGGTTAAAGAAAATCTCGTTCAGAAAATTAATTATCATGCCAAAGAAGATGTCTTTAAGACGTTAGAGAAGGTTCAATACTTTTCGGGAGAGATGTTTAAGATTAACTTAGAAATTATTTCGAAGAAAAAAGATCTTGTTTACTCTAATAAGAAATTGATCGCTAATCGTGGGCGTGGTGACTTATCACAGGTTCAGAGAGACAAAAAAGAGTCTTTCTGGAGCTTTGATGGGCCATTCTGGGCAGATGAGCTAGGGGACTATTCATTTGGCCTAAAATCAAATTGTGAAACTGTGAGACGCGAAGGAGAAGAAGAATGAAACTTATAATCATGATGATTGTGTTATTCATTTCTCAGGGACTAAAGGCCGAGGTCAGAGAGCAGGTTATATACGAGTACAAAAAGTATGAAAAATTTGACCTTGGGAACCTTGAAGTCAAAGGTGAGCTCATTGCTCCAGGGGACATTTCAATTAGGGAAAGGAATCGAAAGAGATTTAGCTCTGATTTTTACGTGAGAGATTCTTTCAAGCCTCAAATCTTAGAAGATATTAAAAGCTTACGATAAACTGTCTAATTTATAGACAGTTTATGGCCTAAGGAAGGGCCAGTGCTAAGTGATAGTAATTGAAAATGACCCATTAAGTTTGCACTTTAAATTTCATTTGCTTACTGAGTTTAAGTCTAACTTGTTAAGTTGGCTTTATTGTTACTTTATTAAATTATCTTATGATTCTTCCATTGATAAAAATTTTTAGAAACATTATTATTAGGCTCGATAATCATCTTCCCAAGATTTTTGTAGCTGGACGTTTGTTGAACTCGCACGTATGTGGAAAACAAAATCGGGAAATACCGCAAGGTCATAAAGTCATCACATTAAATTAAGACAACGGTAGAGTCGATTTGCTTTCGTCTTAAATTATTTGTTATGCCTAAAAAGATCTATAGCGCTCTTTATGGAGTAAGTCGTGCAGACATACTTAATTAGAGCAACTTTTGTGGTTTTCACAATTTGTTTGTGTCTACTCGTATCCCTAATTTTACCAAAAAAACAATCACAATCAATTCTGGTTTATTCAGAAGATAACTAGCTATCTTCCTTAGGAGGACTATATGGAAAGTACCGCTGTTCAAGTTGCAACACAAGAAAACACACTACAATGGGCCGCTCGGTTCATGAATGACGGTGGTGTGTTCATGTGGATTATTCTTGTTGTTTGGTGTATCGGAATTGCCATTGCAGTCGAGAGACTCCGTCATTATTTTAAATATGATACTGATGGAAAAACGTTAATGGGTAATATTAGAAAGAATGTTCTTTCTAATGAAGTTCAAATGGCCATTCAAACTTGTTCAGATTCATCGGCACTCATTTCATTTGTCATGAAAAATGGCTTAAAAAGAGCAAACCAATCTAAAGAACAAATCTCAGATGCATTGGAAGCATCAATTCTTGAAGTGGTTCCCATGATTGAGAAACGTCTTGCCTATATTGCCCTGATGGCCAACCTTTCAACTCTCTTAGGACTCCTTGGAACGATTCAAGGTCTTATTCAATCGTTTGCTGCTGTGGCAAATGCCGAAGCTTCACAAAAAGCGCAGCTCCTTGCAGAAGGTATTGCCTTAGCGATGAATACAACGGCTTTCGGTCTTATCTCTGCCATCTCTTTAATGGTTGTGCATGCTTTCTTAATGAGTAAGGGAGATAAAATGATTAAGGAAATTGAAGAAAATTCAGTGAAGCTTCTCGATCTACTTAATACGAAGAAAAGTTCTCAGGTACAAGCTCCTAGTCAAGCTGCTTAATTTTAAGAAGGCAAGGTTTTATGAAACAAGGTAGAAAACTTAAAAAGATGGAAAAACTAAATTTGGTTCCAATTTTGGATGCCGTCTTTATTTTCATCTTCTTTCTATTAATGTCAGCACAGTTTATTGATGTCTTTGAAATTGGATCAAATATTCCTGTGGCCAAGGAAGTGACACAAGAACAGAAGAAGGATCCTTTAAATCTGGTGATCGAATTGGACAAGGATAAAATTATTGTGAAAACAGGGATGAGGTCGATTGCCTCAAAATCGTTTACATCAGAAGAGCTTGATAAGATGACGGTTTATCTTCAAGAACTCAAAGTGAAAAATCCTGATGAAAACACAATGATTTTAAAATCAAGTCCTAAAGTTAATTTTCAGGAAGTGGTGAGAGTGATTGATTACTCTCAAGGTCACCAGATTAAGAACAAGGAAGTTAAGTTATTTGAACAAATTGTTTTCGACAAACTTTAAGAGGTTTTATGAAAAAGCGTTTTGCAAGAAAAAGAAATACGGAAGCAGCTGATGTAGATATTACATCTCTTCTAGATGTTCTTGTTATCTTACTAGTGTTTTTACTTAAAAATTACAACGCTTCAGATTTAAAACTTGATCTCGCAAAAAAGGTTGAGATGCCTGAATCAGAAACAAGACGAATGACTCGTTTTGCTCCTGTTGTTCAGATTAGCAAGGAAGCTAAAGTTTATTTGAATAACAAAGAAATAGGTCGTCTTCCTGCTAGTGGGGATGATTTAAACTTCTTAAGCAGTGCTCTTCGTTCTGAGAAATCAAAAATGGAATCAGACGCGACTATGCAAAAAAATAAAATGAATTTCGAATTAGTTAATCTTGTTGTTGATAAAGATCATGAGTATGCAGTTGTCCAAAAAGTAATGCATGCTTCAGCACTTGCAGGGTATTCACAATTTAAATTTTTAGTTAAGGGTAATTACTAATGAAGTTATTTTTAGCTTTTATCTTCAGCTTTAGCGCCATGGCCGCCAAGAATACGAATGTACAAACCCGTTGGCAAGAGCTGTTCTATTTAGTGAATCAGGAAATTAAAGTCTTAGAAAATGCTAAGAATAAAGGTCCTGATCTTCGTTACCGACTTTTAGAGTCTTACTCTGAAAAGCTTAAACTTATTCATGAAAAGAATAATAACGAATTTTTGAAATCAGCAAAAGTAAGTAAGTCAGCATCAAACAAAGAACATTTCTTCTTAGAATCAAGACTTTACTATCAAAAAGTAAAAGACTTTGGTCATGCTCTCCTTAAGGACTATCCGCGATATAAAAGGCTCCCAGAAATTTATTATACTCTTGCTCTCAATTCGAGAGATTTTAGTCGCGATAATATTACAGAAAAATACCTCTTAAAATCACTCTCTCTTTTAACTATCAAAGATGCTACCCTTAAACACCATGCTATGTCAGCATTGGCCGATCATTATTATAATGAGAAGTCATTTTCTAAAGCAGTTAGTTATTATGAAAAAGTAATTACCAACCAAGATGATGATTGGTTAACAAAACATCTTTTTAACTTAAGCTGGTGTTATTTAAAAATCAGAGAGTTTGATGCTGCCATTAATACTATTCACAAAAGTTATTTTCTCTCAAAGGATGCTCGTTATATCAATATCAAAGATCAGATATTAGAAAACCTAGGTTCGTTCCATGTTTATACAGGACGAGTTCAAGAAGGACTTGATTTTTACCTTGAGCATGAAAAAGATCCATCACAGTATCTGATTACTTTTGCTCGTCGTGCCTATGAAAAAGGTCATGAGAAAGAAACTGAAAAGATTTTTGCTGCCGCAGAGAATCTTCAAGATAAAGGGTACTCACAGGATCTTAAGGAAGAGTTGCTTCATTCATATTTAGATTTTTATCGTCATTATTCACGTATCGATGACCACCTTAAGGCCTCAGGTCGTTTAACTCAGTATTATCTTTCTGAAGATAAAAAATCTCCAAAAGAGAAAAATCGTCTTCCAGTTGTGATGAGAGAAGATGCTATCGAGAAAATGCGCTCAACTGCTGGATACCTTCAGTTAAAACTAGCTAAAGATATGAAAAGAGACACTGCCATTTTTGATAAAGGTGAACTCAAAATGGTTCTTGGGTATTTCAATCTTCTCACAAGTTTAGATACAGCAAAAATTGATGAGTATCATTATTTCAGAGGGGAGACTTACTTCTCAATTCACTCGTTTGCTGAGGCTGCTCCTCAATATGTTTTATGTACTGAAATCAGTGGTAAAAATAAGAATTTGGATCTTGCAAGGAAGTGTATTAACTCGATTTTAAGCTTAACTTCTCAAGAAGCCCTGCCAGAAACCGATAATAATAAATACCTCGCTTTTGGGTATGAATCACATATTAAGCTTTGGCCTAGAGATGAGAAATCACTTCTGATCTATCCTAAGCTTTTTGGATTATACATGAGTGCCAAATCAGATATTGATAGTACTCGTGTACTCCGTTTATATCATGCGAGCTACCCTGAGAATCTTGAACATCAGCAATTGTTAATGACTGAAAAATTGGATCAGTATATCGAATCAAAAAATACTGTGATGCTGGCCAAATGGATTAAAGAATTTCGTCAGGGATTTCTGACATTCCCTGTTGATAAGGTTAATCAAACTGAGCTTGTTCTTGGACAGATTTTATTTATGAACTACCAGGACCTTGCAAAAAATGGCGACAAACAAAAAGCAGCGGAAGGATTTGAATCAATTTTTAATGACCCTATTTATCCACGTAAGATTAAAGCTCAGTCTGCCTATTTCGCATCACTGGCCTATTTAGATGCGGGGAATACTCTTAAGTCTTATACATGGTTAGGTGAAGCCTTACCACTTATGACTAAAGAGGAAAAAATTGGCTACAGAGAAGAGCAACAGAAAATGACAGAACGTTATTATTTACTTCAAGATATTACTCGCTCATTTGGGTTAGCCGAAATCTTTCTGAAGTATCACTGCTCTTTTAAAGATAAAATTCAAGACAGATTTTACGAAGTGGCCCTCATGATGAGTCTTGTTGATGATAAGCCAGATGAAACAGAAAGAATGGTCAAAACATATCAGCACTGTTTGTCTGAAAGTAATATTGCTCGCGATAATCAGAAGATTTATGATTACCATGCTAAAAGAGGGAATTTTTTCTCTCTGAAGAAATTTGTAACTCGTCATCCTGATTTTAAAGGTGAGCAATACTTTCTTACTCTGCAAAATTGGTACTGGGATAAATCTGATTTTCATATGAAATCTCTTATTCTTACTGAGTTTAAGAACATGAGAGAACCTGAGGCCAATAAAATTTATAAAGAGATTGTAAGCTTTCAAGAGTTTATGAGTAAAACAGAACTCATTATGGATAAAGTAATCTGGGATAAAGAATTTTTTGAGGCAAAGTCTTTTAATAATTCTCTCAATCAATTTCTTAAAGAGGCTCAAGGGATGAAGGATCAGTATGAATACCTCACTGCCTCAACTCAGATTAACTTGGCCCTTAAACTACTAGCTCGTTACCAAGATTTTTATCATCAAGTTGCTTTTAAAATTAAGACTCTCAGACCTCAGAATATGAGTGCAGAGGTTTACAAGGATTTTTCTGCAGCAATGGGGCAATTAGCGATGAAATTTGATCGTCTCAGTCTTAATTATCAGACTTCAATTAAGTCTGCTATTTCAGCTAAGAAGTTATTAACTTCGGGAACTAGATCTCTGGCCTCGGTGGAGGGAATTGAGAACCCAATTATGTCTTTCACAAGTGGTCTTACAATGGACTTTATTAAGGAGTAATGAAGATGAAAGTTATTTATCTTCTTTTATTATTAACACTTTGCTCATGCGCTTCTCAGCGTCTGGACCGAAAAATTTCGGATCAAGACTTGGATGCCTTGAGTGATGAGACTTTTCTTCGTTATAATGATGCACGTCTTGCAAGTAGTAAGACTCTTGTTTCTCGCTGTTATCAAGGTGAAACAGATGAAGTTTTAAAAGAGTATAAAGAACAATTTCTTAAAAAAGACCAAGATCCTGAGTACTGGGTGCATATTGGGAATTGTTATTTTGTTTCCAATCAATGGAGTAAAGCGGAGTTTTACTATCACTTATCTCAAGAATCTAAGAAGAATTCTGTTAAGGCCCTTGCTATGAATAACTTGGCCCTTCTTAGTTTTAAGTATGAGCAATGGGAAAAAGGGAAAGACTATCTTCAGAAATCAATTGCCCTGGCCCCGAATGCAAAAGTTCCTCATTTTAATCTAGCGCAACTTTATATCCAGTTTGGTCATTATAAGGAAGCACTCGCTATTTTAAATAGTCCTCTTTTTAGAGGTAAACGAGATGTGGATCTTATGTTTTCTTTTGCCAATATCGCTCTTTATCAAAATGATTTAAAGACTGCAGAGAAATGGTTTAAAAAAATTCCTTCTGATTATCTAAAACGGGAAGATATCGCTATTACATATTCTCTCTATCTTATTAAAAAAGGCCAACTAAGCTTGGCCAGTGAAGTTCTAGCAAAACGTGAGCGCAGCCAAATACCTCAGCTGACTGAAATGAGTAAAATGGCCTCTAAGATTCTTAAAACTCGTTTAAGCCAGCAGCAGAAGGAGTAAGTTAATGAAAAGCTCATCGCATCTTTTAGGACAATATTCATTAAAGTGCCTTGATCAAAGGTTTTCTGATGCCTTGGTCTTAGGCAAAACAAAATTGATTATTGGTTCACTCCCACAATGTGATGTGGTTTTAGCTGACTCTAGTATTTCGAGTTATCACGCGTTTATTTATATCAACTCAAATGAAGGAATTCAGGTAAAAGATCTCTGCTCTGAAAAAGGGATCTTTGTTAATGGAACAAAGGTAAGTGAGTGCTTTATTTCTCCTGGTGATATTATCATGATGGGGAATGTGGCCTTTGAGCTTATTGCTCTTGAGGAAGAGGTGCCTCTGTTCAATGCAGATGAGCATTTAACTCCTGTCTCTGGGGACGAGATTCCTGCACTTCCTATGAAGGAAGGTCTGACTTTTATCGATGGTGATTATTGCGATATTGAATTTGATGAGTCAGGGTTTGCTCCAATTAATGCGTCTCCATTCGCTATGTTTGAAAACAAAGATTACGAGCAAACTGATGACACTTTAGAATCTATTGATGCCTCTGAGAGATCTTCTGACTGGAAGGTTGAAGTTGTGACTTATGTAAACGGCTTAGTGATCGATATTAAATATCTTGCATGGAAAGCAGGGGATTATTATCTTACTTCAGGAGTTGAGAAAAAGAACTTTCTTCCTTTTTATGGACTAAAATCTGAGGTTAAATTTTTTACTATTAATGGTGAAAAGATTGAGTTTAATCAACATTCTGATTTAGTGTGCTCGACAGCGACTGATCCATTCAAAGAAACAGTATTCTTTACTGCTGGAGTTCATCAAGTCTCCGTCCATGTGAATAAAGAGTCTGTAAAATTTAAAACTCTTCCACTTTGGATGCGTGATAAAGATTTTTACAAACAAGCTTCAAAAGTTTTTGCCGGAATTTTTGTTCCATTCTTATTGTTATTATTTGTGACTCTACCAAGTAATGAGCCAGTTGAAGAAGAGGTGGCGGTGATTTATAAAATTGCTCCTGAAAAAGTGGTTCAAAAAGAAGTGGTTGAGTCTGATAAAAACCAGGAAGTGGCAGCGAAAGAAATTAGTTCAACAAAAGAGAATACAGGACATAAAGAGACTGCTCAAGATCCACAAAAAGTGGAGTTTGCAGCTGCCTCTCAGCAACAAAAAACTGTCGCTAAAGCTGAAGCCCCAAAAACGGCAAAGCCAGTGGCCCAAGCAAAACCTGCTAAGGCCTATGAATTCAACTCTGATGTGAGAATTGATTCCGCTGTAGGAGATGCTCCTCAGATTAATACTTCGGCCGTAGCCGCCACTCAAGGTGGAGCGGGAGAGAAGTTTAATGTTGGGACTGAGTCTAGTGGAGATTTAGTTGCTGGTGGTGATGTGGGAGTTTCTAAGTTTAATGGTTCAGATAAAACGGGATCTGGTTCTGGTTCATTTGGCTCAAGAGGACTGGCGAGTAAAAAAGGTTTTGATACTTCATACCTAGAAACTAAAACAGTGGTTTTAGGATCAATGGACCCAGAACTCTTACGAAAAATTCTTCGCGAATATATTCCTCAGTTTCGTCATTGTTATCAACAGGAGTTAATTAAAAACTCTGAGAAGATTAAAGGAGTGATTGATCTGAACTTTTCAATTACTGCTACAGGGCGAGTTGGTAAGATGAATATTCGTGCTAAAGATGCAAGATTTTCTAGAAATGGAATTGATTGTATGGGGCAAGTGCTTGGGGTGATTGAATTTCCAAAACCAAAAGGTGGAGGAGTTGTGGATGTGAGACAGCCACTTAACTTCTTCGCTGAAACAGAAAAAATTTAAAAAATAAAAAAAGGGCCAAATCTGGCCCTTTTTTTATTTTTTCTTAGCAGCTGCTTTATTAGCAAGACTTACTTTAATTTTAGCTTTGAGCTTAGCTTTTTTCTTAGCTTGGCTTTTTTTCTGATCCATTTTTTTTGCGATGCTTTTACGTCCGTAGCCCATTGTTTGACCTTTTTAGTTAAGATTAATGAGGATTTAATAGTAGTAAGATTTTTTACTAAATGACTTCACTTGTAAAGACTTCCCTAATTAGGAATGTGGCCTATAATGGCTCTATTCTTAACGAGGGAGTTCAAAATGAAAAAATTATTATTTACTGTGTTAGCAATGAGTCTAAGTTTCAGTGCGATGGCCGCTACATCAATGTGTAGTGTTGAATTTAGTAAAAAATCAGCTGTTATCAATTGGACGGCCTTTAAAACACCTAAGAAAGTTGGAGTTAAAGGGCATTTCACTGATTTTAAAATTAATACTCAAAAATCAGCGGATCTAGAGCAATTACTTAGTTCGGCAACATTTGAGATCAATACAAAATCTACAGATACAGGTGATAAGGCCCGTGATGTTAAGATTTTCAATTTTTTCTTTAAAACAATGGTGAAGGGCTCAAAAATCACAGGAAAAGTTTTAAAAGTTAATGCTGATAAAATTGATGTTGAGTTAACTTTTAATGGTGTGACTAAGAAAATTCTTATGACATCAACAGTGACTGACGAGGGGAAGAATCTCATCCTTTCGGGAGCTATTGATGTACTAGATTTCGGAATGAAAGAGAATCTTGGTGCTTTAACGAAGGCATGCTTTGAAAAACATGAGGGTGTCACTTGGCCAAATGTAGATATTGAACTTGTGACTCCAATCACTAGTACTTGTAAGAAATAGAATATTAGCTCTTGCGCTTGGCCCAGATCACTTGGGCCAGGCCATACCACCAAAAAATACAGGCCAGTGGATGAAGAACTAAGTTAGGCCATGATTCTTGAAAGACGATTTTTGTAAAAAAACGATAAATTCCCATCAAAGCAAATCCAACGAGGGCCCAGTAAAGGTGAGTTGCCGCAAATAACCATGGGAATGACCAAACAAACAGTGCAATGCTGAAAAGAATGAGGGGAGTTTTCTCTCTTGAATTCAGAAGTCTTGACCAAAATTGGCGAATCTCAAATAAAATCAGTGAGCGATGCTGAGGAACTCTTCGGCTAAGATGCCTTTCCCCATACATAAGCTTTAATTGCTGTAGATTCATCAGTGAATCTACAAGACTAGAGACCGGGCCAGTTTGAGTTAAATCAAGAGGACCGAGTTCTGTGAGTTGCTTACGATTCAAAAGCAAAAAATAATTAGTGAAGTCACTTAGACTTGAGAGTTTAATATTTTTCTTCCACTTAAGAGGGAGTTTTAAAGAAGAGATAATGAGTTGAGGATTAAGCGCGAACACACTCTCGGCCAAGAAAAATTCTCGCTTCACTTGGGCCAAGCCATAAACGGCCATCTCTTCGTGGGCACACTCGCTCATGGCACTATTGATCATTTCAAGATTTACATCCAGCTGTGGTTGCAGAAGAAGTAAATAATCACCTTTTGCAAGTTTGAGTAACTCTTGCATCATCCAGCCCGAAACTGAACTGACCTGAGGATGATTGGGGACCATAAAAACTTTAAGGACTGGATAGCGTTTTTGAAGTTCTTCATAGGCGTAAACCTCGGCCTCAATTCCTTGAACCATAAGTAAGAACTCAGCATCCGGTAGCTGACTGAAAACTTTCAAATTATTTTCTAACTGGAGGGGAGTGAGATTGTGCTGATCTTTAAGGATCATACAAATAGAGAGTTTACCAGGAACCTTCCCAGCACTTGAGTTTGCTACTTTTCCTTTTACCGCTTGAGAAACCAAACCGTAAATCATCACCAATATTAGGCCAAGAGTGATTAGACCAAACATAAAAACACCTATACAATAACGCCCATGAATAAACGTCAGTATATGCTAAAAACCTTCGAACGACAGCGCCTTTTAAATAAAATTCATGCCACACCTGGCCCAAACTCCTACGTGATCGTTTTGGACCATTTAAAAATTGATTTTAATATTGGAAAGATAATTCGTTCAGCTGAGGCCTTTGGAGCAAGTGCCGTTCATATCATAGGAACCAGTTTTTTTGATCCTATGCCTGCTAATGGCTGTATGAAGCGTGTTCCCTTTAAAATGATGAAAAGCTTTATTGAAAGCTATTTAGAGCTTAAGAGTCAGGGCTATACATTTTATGCCTTTGATTCAGAAGCGAGTCATACGATTTACGAAACGAAGTTCCCAGAGAAATCGGCCTTTGTTTTGGGCCATGAGGGATTTGGATTTAGTTTTGACTTTAATGACTATCCTGAAATTCAGAAAATTAAGATTCCTCAAACAGGCAAAGTAGAAAGTTTAAATGTAAGTGTGGCCGCTTCAGTTGTGATGTATGAATTTACCAGACAAAAGGCACTCTCAGTCACCTAAGAGGCTGCCTTTCATTTTTAAATAAAGCCCATATTGAAGTCCAATAGCAAGAACCGCAAAAAAGAGATGCGGTGGCTGCATATTGGCCGGAAATTCAAAATAATTGAGATTGATACCAGTAAAGACGTTACACATTAAGCATAAAAAGCTCATCACTGCGGCCACGAATTGGCCTCGGTTAAAGGCCATGCGGTGAATTTTAAAAATCAGATAAAGATTAAGAGCAATAAGTATGACACTGAATGAGCGGTGAATATAAAAAGTCACTCCTAGCTGGCCAATAATTGTTTCGTTGGTGGCAATACCAAGATCTCGCATAAGATGGTCAACCATTTGTCTGACCTGAGTTCCCATCAAAATTTGAACGAAAGTAAAACTAATAAGAAGCTTGCTCAAGAGTTGAAGATTTTTAGGTGCTGCTTGAACAATACTCATATTGCCTAGGTCTGAGCAAAATTTCTTCAAATAGGTCAGCCCAAAAAGAAGAACAATGGCCAGGAACATATGGATCGTAATGAGAAATGGTTTTAAGTGAGTTGAGACAACTAAAGCGCCAATTCCACCTTGAACACTCACTAAGAAGAGTAGACCAGCACAAAACCAAGGGAGATTTTTTTCTTTATTTTTTAAAAGCAGAGATTTGATGAAGAGGATAAGAACCATGAAGCCAAGAACTGCCCCTGCTAAACGGTTAAGATACTCAGTCCAAGTTTTATAGGGATCAAAATCTGCAATGGTTTTCCCCGCAATTTGATAAACCTCTTTATAGTTTTCAGGTAATTCAGAGAGCTCCACAGGTGGGATCCATTTCCCAAAACATCGTGGCCAATCCGGACAACCAAGGCCAGATCCTGTCCCACGGACAACGGCTCCGGCCAAAATCACCAAATAAGTCATAAAAATAGTCAAAGTTACAAAACGGCGGAAGTTACTCATGAATCTCATTTTGCTTTTTCATGATGAAGATGGTCAAATGTTTTCATGAATTTAGACCTTATTTTATTATCTTTGGCACTGGCGGCTGATGCTTCTATTGTGGGCTTTAGCTACGGGCTTATTTCCTCTGACAAAGGGGCGCATCATCGCGTGAGAGAGGGAGGAATTCTTGCTCTGCTCTTTGGTATTTTTCAGTTTGGGATGAGTTACCTAGGGAGTTTAGCAGGACATTACTTAACCTTTGTTCATTTTGGGCCTTTGTCTCAGTGGTTGATCGTTGTGATCTTTGCCATTCTTGGGTTAAAAATGATCAAAGACAGCTTTAATAGTGAAGAAAAAACTCTTTCTATGGAATGGCATGTACTTTTGGGTGTGGCCTTCGCAACTAGTGTTGATGCTCTGGGGGTGGGAATTAGTTTCGGAACACTGCCTAGTGCTTTTTATGACTGTATGGTCATCGGTGTGGTGACCTTTATTAGTTGTTGTGTGGCCTATGGTTTTTCAGGGATTTTTAAACATATGCCTGAGGCTTGGACCCTAAGAGTGGCTGGATGCTTAATGCTTTTTCTTGCTGTGAAAACTTTCATTTAAAAAACGGATTAGGATTTAGTCTATGAAACTTCAGCTTTCAGATTTTCAACTTGCTTCAGAAGTTCTTAAAAAATATATTTCTCCTTCTCCACTGATTTATAATGAGTGGTTGTCGAAGCAGTACAATTGCCAAATTTATTTAAAACTAGAAAATATGCTGCCTATTGGTTCATTTAAAATGCGTGGGGCCACTTATAAAATATCTGAACTTACTGCTGCCGAAAAAAAACAAGGTGTACTGGCAGTGAGTGCAGGAAACCACGCTCAGGGTGTGGCCTGGGCCGCTCAGAAATTCGGTGTCAAGGCAACAATCATCATGCCAGAGGGATCACCATTAACAAAAATTAAAAATACAGAAAGTCTTGGGGCAAAAGTTATTCTTTATGGGCAATCTATTGAAGATGGATTTGTTCACGCCAAAGAGCTCATGAAGAAAAAGAAAATGGTTTTTGTTCACCCTTATAATGATCCAGCAGTTATTGCAGGACAAGGCTCAGTTGGCTTTGAGCTTATTGAGCAAATCCCAGATATGGATTTTGTCTTCTCTTCTATTGGAGGAGGAGGTCTTGTAAGTGGAATGGGATCTGTGATTAAAGAGCTTAAACCCAAAGTAAAAGTTTATGCAGGACAAGCAGCTGGCTGTCGTTCAATGGTTGAATCACTCAAAAGAAAAAAGATTCATCAAACAGGGTTGGCGGAAACTTTTGCGGATGGGATCAGAGTCAAAACTGTCGCCGAACCAGTTTTTAATATTCTTCGAAAAGTCGTTGATGAAGTTGGATATATTGAGGATGAGAGAATTGCTTGGGGAGTTTTACAACTTCTAGAGAAGGCCCGTATCATAGCTGAAGGAGCTGGAGCGCTTCCACTTTCACTCTTTGATAGTTTTTATCAAAAGAATCCAAAAAAATTCGAAAATAAAAAAATTGTTATCGTTGTCTGTGGTGGGAATATTGATGTGAATCTTCTTGAGCGAATTATCGATAGAGGGATGATTGAATCTAATCGAAAAGTCCGTGTGATGATTCCAATTCTAGATAGACCAGGATCACTCAATAAAATTACTGGCATTATCAAAGATGTCGGGGCCAATATTCTCCAGGCCGTTCATGACCGCGAGTCAGCTAAAACTGGCCTCTATGGAACGAATATCTTCTTTACCCTGGAGACTAAGGGGCCAAACCATCTTAAGACCCTGCTTAAAGAGCTTAAGAAGGATTTTCCTGGGACAGAGGTTGTAAGCTAAAAATAACAATTGTCTAAAGTTTAAACAGACTGTTACATCCAGCTGTCATCATATTTGACATCAGTTGGCATAGAACTTGCTTTTAAGGTCACCATTAACAATGGGACCTACTTATGTTTAAACTATCAGTTTTGATGCTTTCTCTTCTAGTGACGTCAGTCAGTTTTGCACAAACTGTCTCGACAACCTCTCACTATAGTGAAGAACTCCAAGATCTTCTTAAAGAAGTGAAAACAAAGCTCCCTGCTTCAATTCTTAATTCAATTAAATCTGTAAAAATTGAAAGTCGCTTAAATGGAGATAAGTTCATTCCTAGTGAGCGTTACTTCTGTCCTGAAAATGATAATGATAAAATTCAGTATGCTTTTGTGAATCATAAAATTAAAAATTCAACCCTGGTTGTGGATGATAATTTATTAGAGCTTCTTCGCCAGTCGGAGAGTGGACAGATTTCACGTGATATTAAGTGTCCTCACAAAACCATCAGACAATATGCTCTGGCCACTCTGGCCCATGAGCTCACTCACGTTTATGACTTAACGGCCAAGCTTTCTTTTTCAAAAAGTTATCGCAATTTAGTTGGCGGCCGTATGTCTTGGTGGAAAAACAAGGGTCGTGGTGTTTTGATGAATCAAAACTATTCAACAAGCCCAGATACTTATGAGTTTGAAAATCTAAGAGAGAATCTTGCCGTTAATATGGAGTATTTTCTTTTAGACTCTGATTATAAATGTCGCCGTCCAGCGATGTATAATTACCTCTCAAAAGAGTTTAAAATCGCCCCTGAAGGGAAGGATTGCTCAAGTCAGCATCAAATTCTTCTTCACTCTAATATTACAGAAGAAAACTTAACAATCCTTGCCGATATCGATCCAAAACGAGTTTATAAAGTTCATTATTTTTGGGCAGGAGAAGGTAAAGCGATGATGAGTAAGTGGGGACATGCCATGTTCAGACTAGTCATCTGTGCTCCTTGGAGAAAGACCGTAGGTCCAGAGTGTATGAACGATGTGCTTGATCACTTAGTGCTAAGTTACAGAGCTCACTTTGCTTCAGTGGATTCAAATCTTATGCAGGGGATGGTAGGAAAGCTGCCGTCACAATTATTCATCTACAGACTCTCTGATATTCTTCAAGAATATAATAAATTTGAATTTAGAGATCTCTATAGTGTGCCACTTAATTTCTCTCGAGATGAAATTGAGAGCTTTGTGGATCTTTCAATCGATAGATACTGGAATTATAAATCGAAGTATATCTTCTTTACGAATAATTGTGGAACTGAAGCTCTCAGACAACTAAGAGTGGTTTCTGAAAATAGCAATGTAGAAAAAGTGCACTCAATCACACCACGTAAGATGTACCGTGATCTATTAAAAGATGACTTAGGACTTGCTGAAATTAATATCAAAAATAAGAGTCGTGATGAACTTATTGAAATGGGTCTTCTTTACCCGACAAAATATGATCTTTATCAACGCATTTATCTCACTGTAAAAGAAGAGACTGGCAGTAAGTATAAAGATATTAAAAAATTAGCTAAGAAATCAAATTCTCTAGAGCGTCAGGGCCTATACAAGAAGGCGATTGATAAAAATAAGAAAATGACAAATGCGCAGAAGTCGTCACTTATTAATAAAATTATGCTTCTTGAGATTTATCTTCGTGATGCCATGATGATGAAGTTACCTGAAAAAATGCTTAAAGCTTCTAAGCAAAAAGACCTTAAAGCTGATATCGATAGAATTAAAGGAAAGGCAAGTCATCTCTTTGCCACTCAATGGGACCTTGTCGATACAAAATACGGAATTCCATCTGCTGAAGAGATGAAAGAAGCAGTTGAGCATAAAAAGATTGATCTTGTAGGGTCGCAGGCAGAATTTAACGAAGAGATGCTTGAGCTCCTTAAGAAATTACAACATTCAAAATATGCAAAAGATATTAAAGAAATTCAAGATTCGGAAGCAACTGTTCAATTACTTAAAAAACTAAAGGTAGATTTAAATTTCTATCAATTTAACCTGTAGGAGGGTTTGTTTATGAAAAAATCAATTCTGGCACTAGGGCGTGTCCTCATTTGCCAACCTTCATCCATATGAGGGAGCATGCAATA
>DZBG01000050.1 GCA_022729855.1 Bdellovibrio sp. | reverse complement strand
CTGAAATCAGCAACTTAAATGTGGAGTTGCACTAGGAAAAATTTTTCGGGGATTAATAAAAATCCTCAGATTCTAACTGCTATTACATCAGTTGTTGCTGCTGTAGGAGCTGCTGCTGCTGTCGTGAATCCTGCTTTAGGTCTAGGTCTTGCCGCTGGTGCAACTTTTCTAGGTCAAACAGTGGAAACATTCCGTATCAATGGTCTCAATAGAAAAATTAGAAGGATTGCAGATACATCAATTGCGATGGAAGCCTATAAATGTGCAATCGAGACTATGTCATACCGTTGGTGTGATATGGATAATGCAGAAAGCTTTCTTCGTTTCAAAGCGAAACAAAGACAAAGAAATTTTGATAAAGGTGATCTGGCCCGCGCAATCCGTCTTAACGACAGAGAGATTCCTGTTCTACTTAACTGGCTTGCAAAAGTTCGCGCTGGTGTAAAACCATCTACTATTTCAGATTCTGATCGCCAAAAATTAGTTTTCCAACGTGACTCAATGGTGAGAGCAGCGGATGCACTTGGATATGGTGTTATTGAAGAGAACAGACGTCTTTATGACTTAACGGATATAAAAGATCGTTGGGCACTCATTAGAACACTCATAGTTCGTTTAATTCTTTCAACATCTGAAGGGAATCCTCTCTATGATGTATTCCCAATTACTCAAGCGATGTATTTTCTCACAGGAATCGAAGATCCCGCACAAATTCCACGTAGTGGGGATGGAAACTATATTCCACTCGATTTTTATACTCCGGCAGTATCTCCTACTTTAGATAAACTTAAAGAGCAGTACTTAAAATGGGTAGAGCTAGCAAGAGTTCGTGTGAATCTTGAACTTACAAACGTACTTCAGCCAGACACACTTCAAACACTCACTAGTGCCTATGATAAATCTGATAATAGTTGGAAACTCTCTCCAATGGATTCTATTAAAAACATCAGAGAATTCCTTGAAAGCGTTCCACCTGAGACAGATAACTTAGCAGTATTCAAACGTATCTATGCTGACACTCTAGTAAGACTTGAGAAAATTTATAATGCTGTAGAAGATGGTGTGATTAACACTGATGCTCGAATTTATGATAACTCACCAATTCAGACTGTTTATGATACTGCACAACTCGCATTCGGAGTGGTAGTTCTTCAAACAAGACTTGATATGATTATTCGTCAGGCCGTATTAAAATTAATTCAAGAAAGCTCACCACAAGATCAAAACTGGGCAGCACAGGTTCTGGCGTCGGATAGATTTACAGATGTTCTCTCTAAAATGAGTGGAACCGATAATCTAGCTCTCATTCAAGCAGATATTAATCGTGCGAAGCCAATGACCATTAGCAATCTTCAAGCTTTCTCAAAAGTATTTGGGAAAAATATAAATAAAATATTGAAGCGCTTGGTAAAAGAAGAATCTAAATCAAGTGGAACAGTCGCCCACGCTAAGAAACAAACAAGAACTGATCTTTGCTACCTTCTTCTTGCTGCTCCTGAATGGCCAAAGAAAGTTAAGTTTAAGTACTGTGAAGGTCTTAAATACGAAACGATTATTCCAGGTGGTCCGGTAGGAAAAGTCATTAACAAAGAGCTTGCTCAAAGTGACTTCTCGAACCGTGCTTGCTTACATAAAAACTTCTTCCGCGACTCAAAAATATATGAGCAGTGGGGAATCAAATCAACTCTTTTTAAATAAGACACATTAATGAACTCATTTGAAGTTTACTCTCTTGCAGTAGGTGCAAACCTTGCCTTCTCTACTGCAAGCGTGGTTTTTTCTCAATACGCCATTCGCTTTAATTCAATGTGGATTAATCAAGTCAAGGTGGCGATTGCCCTTCTTGCTTTTACCATTGCTCTTTTTACAACCTCTCAGTGGACTTCATTATCTCTTGTTTCAGCAAGCCTCCTTCTTATGAGTGGATTTGTGGGTCTTTGCATTGGTGACATTTTTCTATTCAGGGCCTTCGCTACTCTTGGAGCAGGAAGAACTTTAGTTCTTTATAGTTTTCAGCCTCTTCTTCTGGGAATCTACGGCTTTATTTTTTTAGGACAAGTATTTAGCATTAACCAAACACTCGCAGTTATCTGTATGATGATCTGTGTTTTTATTTTTATGTTTGAGAGAAGCAAATTAACGGGTTCATGGGATCTGAGAAATTTTTTCTGGGCATTTCTAGGAATTGCTTTAGATGCCATTGGTGTCATGCTTTCAAGATCTAGCTATGAGATGACCCCAAATCTGGAAACATTTCAGGTAAATGTTATTAGATGTGCGGGAGCTTTAATTGGTTTTGTTTTAATTAATCCGAAAAGCTATCTCAAGGTCACTAAAGATGTAATGGCACTTTCAAATAGAGATAAAACAATTCTCATTGGTGCTTGTCTCACCGGAACATTTATTTCACTTACTCTCTATCTGGCCGCTCTTAAATATGCTCACGTGGGCACACTGACGGCTATCTCAATTACAGGGCCAGTCTGGGTCACAATCCTTGAAGCCATTTACCACAAACGATTGCCTAGTAGATTACTACTCATGGCCTTCAGTTTCTTCTTAACTGGCTTTTATTTGATGGCCATTGCTTAGACTTCAAAGACTCGCTATTTGATTTTGACGTATACACTATTTATTTATAAACACAATTCAACTATCTAAAATCACAGGCTTTATTCTTGACATTTCAACTAAATAAAATATACCCTAGAGTATTCAACATTGAGAAGGATTTATGGCAGTGGATATACAAAGCTTATTAAAAGAACGCGTCCTAGTCTTAGATGGTGCTACGGGGACCATGATTCAACGATATCAGCTCGAAGAGGCTGATTACCGTGGAGTGAGATTTAAAGATTATCCTCACTCACTGAAAGGTAATAACGATCTCTTAGTTTTAACAAAACCCGAAGTGATTGAAGAGATTCATAGAAAGTACCTTGAGTCTGGTGCTGATATTATCGAAACAAATACTTTTAACGGTACAAGAATTTCTATGGGTGATTACCACATGGAAGAGCTTGTCCCTGAATTAAACAGAACAGCAGCGGCCATTGCTAAAAAAGTTGCTGTTGAGTTTACTAAAAAAAATCCAAACAAACCTCGCTTTGTTGCGGGGGCCATTGGTCCAACTAATAAAACAGCTTCGCTTTCTCCAGATGTCAACAATCCAGGCTTTCGCGCTATTGATTATGATGAACTCGTTAAAAATTATTATGAGCAAACGGAAAGTTTAGTAGAAGGTGGTGTAGACCTCATTCTTATTGAAACTGTTTTTGATACACTAAACTGTAAAGCAGCACTTTTTGCTGTTGCCGATTATTTTGAGAAATCGGGAAAGACTCCTCTACCTGTCATGGTTTCAGGAACTATTACTGATAATTCAGGAAGAACTCTTTCAGGTCAAACCATTGAGGCCTTTCTTTATTCTATTTCTCACTACCCTCTTCTATCAGTTGGTATTAACTGTGCACTTGGTGCAGAACTAATGAGACCTTATATTGAAGTCCTTTCAAGTAAGGCGCCATTCTATGTTTCAGTTTATCCAAATGCTGGTCTTCCAAATGAGTTTGGTCAGTATGATGAATCCCCAGATGATATGGCCAAAACGCTTCAAGGATTTTTAAAAAATAAATTTGTTAATATTGTTGGTGGTTGTTGTGGAACAACCAATGAGCATATCTATTCTATTGCCCAGACCTGTGAAAAATTTGCACCAAGAGAAATTCCAAAAGAAGAGCATATTCCAAAATGGTCGGGGCTTGAGCCCTTAGCTATTTTTGCAGGCTCTAACTTTATTAATATTGGAGAACGAACAAACCTCACAGGCTCACTTGCTTTTAAAAAACTTATTCTAGAGAAGAATTTTGAAGAAGCACTTAAGATTGCTCGAGTTCAAGTTGAGAATGGGGCTCAAATCATTGATATCAACATGGATGAAGGAATGATCGACTCTGAAAAAGTCATGGTTGATTTTCTTAATCTTGTGGCCTCTGAACCAGAGATCTCAAAAGTACCCGTGATGATCGACTCATCAAAATGGTCAGTCATTGAATCTGGACTAAAAAGAGTCCAAGGAAAATGTATTGTAAACTCTATCTCTCTCAAAGAGGGAGAAGCAAAGTTCATTGAACACGCAAAGCTAGTTCAAAAGTATGGAGCAGCTGTTGTGGTGATGGCCTTTGATGAAGCCGGCCAAGCAGACAATTACGAGCGCCGAATTCAAATCTGTAAACGCGCTTATGATATTTTAGTCAATCAAGTACACTTCAAGCCTGAAGATATTATTTTTGATCCAAATATTCTTACAGTTGGAACAGGGATGGAGGAGCATAATAATTATGCCGTTGATTATTTAAATGCTGTTGAGTGGATTAAAACGAATCTTCCCTACTGTAAAGTAAGTGGTGGTGTTTCAAATCTCTCATTCTCATTTAAAGGGAATAATGTTGTACGAGAGGCCATGCACTCAGCTTTTCTTTATCATGCTATTAAACGTGGAATGGATATGGGGATTGTAAATGCAGGAGCACTCCCTGTTTATGATGATATTCCCAAAGATCTACTAGAACATATCGAAGATGTTATTTTTAATCGACGCGAAGATGCAACAGAGAGACTTATTGATTTTTCTACACAGGTAAAATCTAAAGGTAAGTCTGAAAAGAAAGAAGAGGAATGGAGATCATTTCCTGCTGAAAAGAGACTTGAGCACGCACTCGTTAAAGGTATTGCTGACTTTATTGAACCAGATGTCGAAGAAGTTCGCCTCAGATCAAAACGCCCCCTAGATATTATTGAAGGCCCACTAATGAGTGGGATGAATATCGTAGGAGATCTTTTTGGAGCGGGAAAAATGTTTCTTCCTCAAGTTGTAAAATCTGCTCGCGTAATGAAAAAGGCCGTAGCCTATCTTCAGCCTTATATCGAAGCAGAAAAGACAGGTGAAGTTATTCAGAAGGCCGGAAAAATCCTGATGGCCACAGTGAAAGGTGATGTTCACGATATTGGAAAAAACATCGTAGGAGTTGTCTTAAGTTGTAATAACTACGAAATCATTGATATCGGAGTGATGGTTCCTTGTGAAAAGATTTTAGAAGAAGCTAAAAAGCATAATGTTGATGTGATTGGTCTTTCTGGTCTTATTACGCCCTCACTTGATGAAATGGTTCATGTGGCAAAAGAAATGGAGCGACTTGGATTTAAAGTTCCTCTTCTTATTGGTGGAGCAACTACCTCTCGTGTTCACACTGCAGTAAAAATTGATCCTCATTACTCAGGAACAATTGTTCATGTGGCCGATGCTTCAAGATCAGTTCCCGTCGTTGAAAAACTTCTTAATGATAAAACAAAGCTAACAACTCACAATGATCAAAAAACTGAATACGTAAAAATGCGTGAAGCCCATGCTGCCGCAGCAAGAGAAGAGAAAAGTATATCTCTTGAAGCTGCCAGAAGAAATAAGGTTCGAATTGATTGGACTGAAGCTCAGATGAAAACTCCAGTGAAACTTGGTCTCACTGTTTTAGATGATTATAATATTGCTGATCTCATTCCTTATATTGATTGGACTCCTTTCTTTATGACTTGGAGACTCCGTGGTGCCTACCCAGCGATTCTTAAAGATCCAGAGATGGGAGAAGAAGCAAAAAAATTATTTAATGATGCTCAAGCAATGCTTAAAGAAATTGTTTCAAAAAAGATTCTTAAGGCCAATGCAGTTGTAGGTATTTTTCCTGCCAATGCAGTTAAGGATGATATTGAGGTCTATGCAGTTGAAGATAAAACTCATGAATGGACTTGTGAGAAGCATGGTAAACATCAAAAGACACTCGAAGTAGAAAATCGCTCAAAAACAATTGCGACTTTAAATATGCTCCGTACTCAGAGACAAATGACAGATGCCAATTCTGCTAACTCTTGTCTGGCTGACTTTATTGCTCCTAAAGAGACTGGGCATAAAGACTTTATTGGAGCGTTCTGCGTGACTGCGGGTATTGGCCTAGATGAATACTGTAAAAAGTTTGAAGATGAGAATGATGACTACTCATCAATTCTTGCCAAGGCCCTGGCCGATCGTCTGGCGGAGGCTTTTGCAGAAAAGCTTCACCTCCTTGTTCGTAAGGAATACTGGGCCTATAACCCGACAGAAAACTTGCCACATGAAGACCTTGTTCGCGAAAAATACCAAGGTATCAGACCTGCACCTGGTTACTCTGCTTGTCCTGATCATACAGAGAAGAAAAAACTCTTTAGTCTTTTAGATGTTGAGAATAAGATAGGTGTGAAATTAACTCACTCTATGGCCATGACTCCTGCTTCAAGTGTAAGTGGTTGGTATTTTTCTCACCCTGAAGCTCGATACTTTAATGTTGGGAAGATTGGAAAAGATCAGCTAGAAGACTATGCAAAAAGAAAAGAGATGAGTTTAGGTGACGCTGAAAAATGGTTATCAGCTAATTTATTTTAAGGAAAAACGATGGCAAAAGTTATTGATCATTTAAAGCAAGCAGAGAAAACACTTTTCTCATTTGAAATTCTTCCACCCACTACAGGCGAGAGCATTCAAACGCTTTTTAATAATATTACTCCTCTGATGGAGTTTAAGCCTAAATTTATTGATGTGACTTATCATCGTGAAGAAAAGCTAATGAAAAAAACTCCTTCAGGACTTTATGAACAGCGATCTGTTCGTAAGCGTCCGGGTACTATTTCAATCTGTGCTGCACTTATGCACAAGTTTCATGTAGATACTGTTCCTCATATTCTTTGTGGTGGATTTACAAAAGAAGAAACTGAATATGCTTTAATTGATCTGAACTTTTTAGGAATTGATAATATTTTGGCATTACGTGGAGATGCTATGAAGTCTGATACTTCATTTATCCCTACTTCTGGTGGACATAAGTATGCTGCCGACCTAGTCACTCAAATTCATAATATGAATAAGGGAACTTATCTTGACGATGAACTTATGAACCCTACTCCGACTAAGTTTTGTATTGGAGTGGCAGGATATCCAGAAAAGCACTTTGAATCTCCAAATATAAAAACGGATCTTCTCCACATGAAACAAAAAGTGGCTGCAGGAGCTGATTATATTGTGACTCAAATGTTTTTTGATAATAAGAAATTTTTTGACTTTGTTGAGAGATGCCGGGCCGAGGGTATCAATGTTCCAATTATTCCAGGACTTAAACCTATTACAAGAAAATCTCAGCTCTATGATATTCCAAGCCGCTTCTTTATTGATTTCCCTGTGGATTTCACTGATGCAGTCTTAAAATGCAAAAATGATGAAGAAGTAAAACAAGTTGGCATTGAATGGTCGATTAATCAGTGCCGCGAACTTATTAAGAATAAAGTTCCTTGTCTCCATTTTTATTCAATGGGTAAGGCCACATCCATTACTAAAATTGCGAGTGCACTTTACTAAAACTATTTTTTGGTATCGTGGGGACATTCCCTGCAATCATCTTTCGCCTTCATGATCTCTCTCAGTTCTTCCACTTTTTGGTAGAAGAATTGAGAGGCTTTTTTTCCACTCTCTGAATCTAACAGCCAAGACAATTTCGAAATACCTGGAAGTGTCTTAATGAGATACTCAACGACATCATGACCCTTTAAAATTTTTCGCTCACTTGTGATGAGATGAACTTGGGCCGAACAATCCTCAGGATTTAACTCAGGGAATTCAATAAAAATACTCTCATCTTGAAGCGGGACAAACCTGATGGACTTTGAGATATCCATTATTTCCAGCCCTTGTTTAAATCTTAAACAAAGTGGACAATTCTCATCAAAGATTAGGACTGATTGCTAGTCTTTCATATGAAAATAGTATACCATGTGTCTAAATCTCACTTGGGGAAATTTATGAAAAAAGAAACCAAAGATTATAAAGTTCATCTATTTGTCTGCACCAATCATAAGGAAGGGCGTGATAACTGCGCGAATGTCGGTGGTGCAGAAGTCTGCGATAAGCTTAAAAAATGGGCCAAAGAACATCATTCAAGTGATGTTAAAGTCACTCGCTCTGGGTGCTTAGGAAAGTGCTCTGAGGGAGTTGCGATGGTGATGCATCCACAGCAGAAATGGTTAACAGAAGTAAGTTTGGATGATGTTGAAGAAGTGAAGAAGTATATCAAAAAGAAGCTCGACGATTAAGTCGAGCTTCTTAAAAAATCTATAATTGAATCATTTTTGATGAAACAGTAATTTTCTTAGAACTCATTGTAGTTGGAGTCTCACCTTGGAATTTAATTTCATACTCACCAGGGGTAAGAATGACAACATAAGAGCCATCTTTCTTAATTTTATAGTTTTGAATAATGGCCTTAGTTTTTGCAGCAGTAATAACGATTGATTTCTCACCATTTTTTGCCACACCTTTAAAACCAGACCCCTCAACACGATTAAGAATATGCATCCATGCTGGACGATTTCTTTCCACAGTTACTTGACGCCATTTAGAATAACTTGGCTGGAATCCTTGAGAAGTACTATTCACTTCGATCACATAAGGAATTACCTGATGTTCCATATACATCCAATCGATATCTCCTCCATCGGCATTGTAAAGAAGCTCCCACGGTGTTCCTGCTTTGTATTTAAGCATTGTCCCCATTTCTTTACCAATAACTGAAATAACATCTTGCTCAGCTTTAAGTGGTCTACATCCATAAGGATAAAGAACAAGCTCAGAGTACGAGTGGTATGAAATATCAAAAACTGGTGTGATTTCAGAAACAAATTGCATCATGGCCTGAGTTTCAGGCTCTGATGCGGCAGATGGGCCACGGTAATCCTGGGCCCCTTGGCGAGAACTTGAACCATTACATGTATTCCAGCTTCCAGGATAATTTCTGTTAATATCAACACCGTATCCACCACGAGTATTTTTTCTCCACATAGAATCGGCGTCCCAAACTTTTTGGTTACCATCAACATTGAACATTGGAATGACCCAAATTTCATTATTGTTTACCCAGTTCGTTGATTGGTCATTAGTGTTATAGCCTTGAGTTAATGTATCAATGATATCAATAATAACTTCAGGCCCCATTACTTCTCTTGCATGGTGCATACCATTGAAAAGAATCGCAGGCTCAGAGGCTTCTTCGATTTCAGCATTATCAGAAATTTTCATCGCCCAAATATCACGGCCTTCAAGAGACTGCCCAATAACTTTAAGTTTTGTAATTTCAGGAAAACGACTGTGAACATCTTTTAAATATTCTTCAATTTCTTGTGGAGTTTTATATTCCTCATCTGGTCCTCTAAGTAATGTCTTAGGAAGCATATAATGGAAATTTGCTTTATTTGACTGAAGCTTACCCAGCTCATCTTCACTTACTAATGCTTCAATGATGTTTTCATTGTAATTAATACCAGTAACATCAAGATCAGATTTTTTTAATAAGGCTTTTACAGAATCCGTAAGATCAAAGCGAACTAAAAACTTGTCTTCTGAAGCAAAAAGGCTTCCTGATAAAACAAGAGTTGATAGTAGCGCAGTCTTCAATAGTCCTTGAAGTTTCATTCACACTCCTTTGTGATAATAGCTAAACTGACTTAGCAGACCACAAAGGAGAATCGTTAGTAAAAGTATTTTTTATTGAGTAAGAAATTCAAAGAATATCTGACAAAAACCAACCACTATTACATTGAGGCCAACTTATCCGGAAAGAGATTTTCTATCTCTACTTCGTACTCTTTGAGTTTATCATCCTTCACTCCGGATACCTTCATCGCTCCCACCATTTCTTTCATGCAACTAAAATCTCTGATTTTTTTATTATAGAGATCAAGCCCACGGCGGACAGAAAAATTCGGGTCCTTATTCTTAGATGAGTAAACAAGATATTCGCTTACCATATAATCATCATGATCTAGCGAACCTGCGGGAAATCGACTTAAAAATGGTTCTGCTTCTGAAATAAGATTTTTCTCAACCATAATAGTAATCATGGCGCGTAAGAACTTAGTGAACTCAGAACAAGAAACTGCCACACACTCAAAACATCTCAAGGCCTCGTTAATATTTCCTTTTAGCAGTTGATGCTTTCCAGAAATATAAAGTCCGGCACCGATATAGTTAATAAGAACTTTAGATCGCTCATCAAGTGTTGTGAAAATATCGTAATAAGCAGGCATATCATCATAGTGCTCAGTCTGGATAGCTAGTCTCACAATTTGAGTTAGACGATCTGGATTGGCAGGGAAAAACTTCGCTACTTTTTTAACAACTTGATAAGCTTCGTGAATCTTATTTTCTTGTAAAAATAACTCATAAAGTCCAATCAAGCATTTGAAATGAATATTATTGAAACTCAGACCCTTTGAATAATTCCCTTCTGCTTCTTCAAGAGATTTCTTTAAATACTCTGCTTGACCAATATAAAAAAGTGCCAAAGCAGGTTTAGAATGCATTGTAATTGCTTCTTTAAGCAATAAAATGGCTTCATCATAATTGCCCGCTTTAATTGAAGCTTTGGCCTGCTCAACCTTAACGATATAAGGCGATGGATAAATTTTAGCATTTACTGTATTAATTAGATTTTCATGAATAATTTGAATCGTGTAGGGCTTAATAATAAATGAATCAACATCTTCTTCTGCGGCTTTGGCCACTGCTGTTTGAGAGATATTCGATGTGACAAGAATTTGGCATAGTTTATTTGCATCATGATGTGTTTCACGAACTTTTTTAAAGAGATCAAACCCTGAACCACCGGTAATAAAATAATCAGACAAAACAAGACCTATTTTATTATTCGCAATAATATCTTCAGCCTCGGCCATTGAGCCTACAGAGTGAATCATATGCCTTTTAGATCCTAAATCTGAAATTGTTTTTAATAAACGATTTCTTGAAGATGGATTCTTGTCTACAATAAGGACATCGTTTTCATCTAAGAATTTTTTAAATAACTCTTTCTTATCCATAAGAAACCTAATTAAAGCCCTTTGGCCCTCTTCATAAATTGATCTATATTTGACTGTCTTTTCTGAAACTTAGTTATAAACTTTTCGAAGTTTGTCACTTCTTCATTCTTTAAACGAACTGTCACAAAGACAAAATTATTTTCATCGGGATCAATCCCTTCAATAATTCCCTCCACCTTGAGAGGTGTTTTTTCTTTTAAGTAGTGAAAGCTTAAATCAAGTTGAACCTTTTGAAGTTCTACAAAATCTCCACCAGAAACTCTTAGCATCACAATATCATCAAAATAATCATCCAGATCACAAAGACGCTTGATTGATCCTTGAGAGATGAAAGAATAAATTTTTGCAGTTTGGGAAATCTCGACAAGTGAAGATTCTCCTGCATCTAATTTTTCATCTTCGAGTTCAGTATCAAGAAAACTTTCTCCTTCATTTAAAGAAGGTCTAATTGGATAGATATTTACAGGGGGTTCTGAATTATTAGCAGCATTAGTGTCTGAAGTTTTTTTCTTTTTCTCACCTGTACCAGAGAAAGAATCTAAATTGGCACTTGGATGGTAAATACTATCTTCAGCTTCATTGGATTCGTTATTGCTTGAACTGCTGCTTGATTTTAAATCACGATTTTTTTTATCAGATGATGAGTTCTCGTCATTAGTTGATTTTTGAAGATTTTTTTCTTGATAGCTTTCTGTCGCACTAGAGTTATTATCTCTTGAAATTCGGTTTTGCTTCTCTTTTGAAGTAAGGTGACCATTTAGATCGTCTGCTCGACTTCCTTTACCTGATAAGTCGTTCCCTAATTTATCATGATAGCCTTCGCTACCTTTAGTTGCATTCTGTTTTTTGTCCTCGAAAGAGGATTTATCTTTTGATGAAAGATGTCCATCAAGCTCATCGGCCCGACCTCCTTTGCCTGATAAATCATTCGCTGATCCTTCTTTAAAACGTTTATAGTCATCTTCACTGTCTTGTGAATCAGAAGCGCTTTTTTTATTCTTTTCAAGTGAACTTAAGTGCCCATCAATTTCGTCTGAACGCTTTCCTTTACCTGAGAGGTCTTTTCCTTCATACGAAGTCGCTTCATTATGGTTTTTATAAAACTTATCTACATTTTTATGTTTATTCTCTTCGCTTAACTCTTCTGCATTATATTGATTTTTCCCAGCACTTCCTTCTTTTCCATTATTTTCTTTCTCAGAATGTGAATTTGATTTTTTATCATTAATATCACTATCTACAAAAGAGGATCTTTTGTTATTAGCATTTGAATAATTTTCTTCAATTGAGTCAGTAGAAGATTTTCCATTAAGGTGAGACTTTTTCTTATTCTCAAGATAGCTAAGAGAATCATCTGAATCTTTTTCTGATCTTACTGACTCTTTTTTTATTTCTCCATCGAGATAGCCACTTTCACTTTGATCTCCCTTATTTTTACCTTTCATGGCCCCATAATCTAAAGAATCAGTACTTCCCTTACCTGACATATCTGAGAGATTATCACTCCCAGTTTTACTTTTCCCCGACTGGTTATCATTCCCTAAATTTTCTGTACTTGATTTTCCTTTTAAGTGACCAGGTAACTCATCTTCAGCCTCGATTCCTCGTCCGATGTCAGCGGCCTCAGCATCTTTTTTAAAAATATGCTCCTGCTTAAATGTTTCTTCGATAATTTGAATTTTCGTTTTTGCGTAATCAGAGTTTTTAGCAATATGAAGAACTTTATCTTTTATAACAAATCGAGGTGTAATCTTTTTATCATAGAGATAAATAAGTTCAATCTTATCTCCCGCCATTGTCCAAAGATGCTCTTTCCAATTATAGTCGGGCTTATTATCTCCCCTGAAAAACCAATCACCATCACCTACATGAAGATCAGATCGGTAAGAGTCTTTTACCTGAAATCGCCAAAAATTTGATTGGCCTTCTACTTCAACCCATGTAGCAACATGGGAACTTGGCCCCATCAACTTAACAAGCCATCGTCCTAGAATCTTTTTTATTTCTAGTTCATTCTTAACTAACCAAATATCTGATTCTAACTCAAGAGGATTAATCCATAGTGGTACATCATTTTTTTTCTCAGTCTGTGCTGTCTCAGTTTTTTTAACTTCACGTTTATTATCCGCTAGTGGTTTATTTTTCACACTGTGAGCAAGTGACTTTACCCAAAAATCTATTTTAAAACGTAGAGCTCGAGACTTTAAGTTTGCATCTAAAATATCAAGGATACCCATCTTCATGATGGCCCTTTCAACATTCTTATTTCCTGTAAAATTCACAACAATAAATTTATGAGGAACATCTCTCAATACTTTGCGAGACATCTTTACGAGATTAGCGAGAGCAACGAGATCATCTTTTGAAGCGAGAGAAATAAAAATAAGAGCAGACTCTTCTCCAGAGAGAAAAGTCACAATATCTTGAGGGTTTCCTTGAAGGTCTTCTACTTTTAATTGAGGCGCACTATTTAGGGACTCCACAAGTGGTGCCCACTCCTCATTAAATAAGTATTGAACAACGGTAGTATTGCTCATAAACCTCTAAAACAATTACAATATTAAGATCACCTAAATATATCGGCATTATTTCTAAATACTTGAATGTGCATGGATTTGATTGAATGTAAGCTTGACCAGCAAAAAGCTCCAACCTACCGAAACATCGATATTGACGATAAAATAAGGTATTAATTTTAAGAAAGATTTAAGATGGAAGATAAAAACGAAAATTCTCAAGAAATAGAAAATCAAGAGATGCTCCAAGGCCTTTCTGATCAAGGTAAAACTGAGCAGCTCGTTGAGATGATGGAAGAACTTCCTACTATGGACGTAGCGGAGTTCATGGAAGAGAAGTCTCTTGAGGAGACCATCAATTTTCTTTCTCAACTTGATACAGAAGATCAGGGACGAATTTTTTCTGACTTCTCACTTGATCGTCAAATTGATTTATTTCACTCTATGGACCGTCGTACATTTGCCCAAATTTTTGGACAAATGTACTCAGATATTCGCGCCGATTTATATCAAGAGCTTGCTAAAGAAGAGCAAATTGAACTTCTCCCCTATTTAGATAAGGCCACACGAGAAGATGTAATTATTCTTTCAGCCTACCCTCCGGAAACTGCCGGTGGTATTATGATCACAAATTTTGCAACAATCTTTGCTGATATGAATATCAGTCAAGCACTTACTAAAATTCGTATCGATGCGCCTACAAAAGATATGATTTATTATATCTATGTTGTCGATCACTCTATGGTCATGAAGGGTCTTGTGACTCTTAAAGATCTTGTCATGAATGTTCCTGAGCAAAAAGTTGAAGAATTGCTTAATGAATTTTTTGTCTATGCAGAAGTGAATGAAGACAGAGAGTCTGTTGCTCAAAAAATTGAGAAATACGATTTAGCAGCGATTCCCGTTCTTAATTCTCTCAATCAACTTGTAGGAGTTGTAACTCACGAAGAAGCTATTGATGTTATTCGTGAAGAGCACACAGAAGACCTAGAGAAATTCATGGGGATCATGCCTTCAGCAAATGATGATGAGTATATGCTTACATCTTCATTTCACCATTTTAAAAAACGCGTAGTCTGGCTCGTTTCACTTGCAGCGATTGGAATTATTTCTGGGATGATTATTAACGCCTATCAAGGTGTTCTTGAACATTTTATTATTCTGGCCATGTATATGCCCATGATGGCGGCCAGTGGTGGTAATACAGGATCACAAGCCGCCACGGTTGTTATTCGAGCTCTCTCATTAGGAGAAGTCACTGATGATGAGTGGGCAAAAATTCTTTTCAAAGAATTTAAAATTTCGTTAATGCTTTCTCTTTCTGTGGCAGCTTTAACATTCTTAAAAATTGCTTATCTCTCACTTAACGCTCATCTTCCTGTCGGATTTACTCTGCCTTATTTAGGATTTGTTATTTCTGTCGCTATTGCCATTCAGGTTGTGAGCTCTGCTCTTCTTGGCGCAGGCCTTCCACTCATCGTGCGTCGTCTTGGTGGTGACCCTGCCGTTGTGGCCAGTCCCGCTATTACAACAATTGTAGATATTACAGGTCTTCTGATCTACTTTACTATTGCCTCACTCACTCTCGGAATCTAAAATCACCTAGTACTTCTTAGGAGATTTTATGAAAGTCATTATTCTTTGTGGTGGGTCTGGAACTAGACTCTGGCCAGTATCAAGAACACTCTATCCAAAACAATTTGTTCAATTATTTGAAGATGAATCTCTCTTTCAAAAAACTCTCAAAAGAAATGCTCCTTTGGCCAAAGATCTCTCGATTATTATTAATCAGGATCAATACTTCATGGGTCTTGATCAATTAGATGAATCAAAAATTAAATTCAATCGTCAGTTTGTTCTTGAACCTATTGGGCGTAATACTGCTCCGGCCATCGCTCTTGCTGCTTTCCAATCAAATCCTAATGATATTCTTTTAGTGGTTCCCTCTGATCATTTGATTAGCGATGAAAGAGCTTATACAGAGGCGGTAAAAAAGGCCCAAGAGTTTGCAGAAGCGGGCAATCTAGTCACATTTGGAATTAAACCAACCTACGCAGAAACAGGTTATGGATATATTGAAGGCCAAAATTTTGATGTCAAAAGTTTTAAAGAAAAACCTTCAAAAGAAACAGCAGAGAAGTACCTTGCAGCTGGAAACTATTATTGGAATAGCGGAATGTTTTGCTTTAAAGCTTCTACCTATCTTGAAGAGCTTAAAGCTCATGCTCAAGATATCTACCTGGCTTCTGAAACGGCCTTTAATCATGCAAAGAAAGAATCTCCACTGAGAATTACAAAGCATGATATGGAAGCCATTCGTTCTGAGAGTATTGATTATGCAGTCATGGAAAAAAGTCAAAAAGTGAAAGTTGTCCCCGCAGATATTGGATGGTCTGATCTTGGCTCATTTGATTCACTCTACGATGCACTAGAAAAAGACAAAACTGGAAACACAAAAGAAGAACAAGTTATTCACGTGAATTCAAAAAATAATTTAGTTGTTGGAGGAAAGAGACTCATTACAACGATTGATATTGAAGATATGATGATTGTTGATACTAATGATGCTCTTCTCATCGCCAAAAAAGGTTCAACTCAAAAAGTAAAAGATTTAGTAGGTTTAGTAAAAGCTCATAATAATGAACTTACAAATATTCACACAACTGCGCACAGACCTTGGGGAACATATACAATCCTTGAAGATTCTAACGAGTATAAAGTAAAAAGAATTGTTGTTCGGCCTGGAGCTAAACTCTCACTTCAAAAACATCAACATCGCTCAGAGCACTGGATTGTTGTGAGTGGAGCTGCGGTTGTCACTGTCGGCGAAAAAAGATTTAAGCTTCACAAAAATGAATCAACTTATATTCCCAAAGAAGAAGTTCACCGTCTCGAAAACGAAGAACAAGAAGACCTTATTTTGATTGAAGCGCAGGTAGGAGACTATTTAGGAGAAGACGACATTGTGCGTCTACAAGATGACTATAAACGTAACTAATTGAAAAGATTGTTTAGATTAATTTTTCTCTTTAATTCAACCTCTAGACGTTCTGAAGATAACTCCGGTAGATTATATCTATACACACACCGGAGATACATTAATGAGATCAGTTTTGATTCTTATTGCTTTTTGTTACGTCCTTACAACGCTTACAAGGTTTTAGATTATGTTTGGTGAAACGGATTTCACCGTTATCCTTCAGGATATTGTGACAGCTCTAAAACTTAAGTCTTCGCTCTCAGCATTTCAGTCTACGGTTCCCTTAAAAATAATTCTTCTCTCTCCACATCCTGATGATGAAGTCATATCAGGTGCTCTTGCTTTACGTTTAATGAATGAGTACAAAGCAGAAGTTAAAAATATTGCTGTCACTCTAGGTAGCAACAAACTTCGTCATACAGAAAGAACTAAAGAACTAAAAAATGCTTGTGCTTATCTCCATTTTGAAAACACAGTTCTAAGTGAATCATGGACAAAAAAAGAATCTGAACTCAAAAAGATTTTTAAAGAATATAGGCCCGATCTTATCATTGCTCCTCACACAAAAGATCAACATCCCACACATATTAAGACTGGTGAGTTATTAAAGAAAATACTCCCAAACTTAGGAAACAAGTTCTCATGTGTTGTGGCTTGGTCTGAATTTTGGGGAATGAACACGAAAGCAAATCTTCTTTTAGAAGTTCCCCTCAATATTATTGCGGCCCAAATGCAAGCACTTACTTTTCATTTAGGTGAAGTAAAAAGAAATCCGTTTCACTTACGTCTACCGGCTTGGATGATGGATAATGTACGTAGAGGGTCAGAACTTGTAGCGAGCCCTGGCTCAGCAGCCCCAGACTTTGCCTTTGGTGTTCTTTATCAAGTTCAACATTTTTCTGATGGAAAATTTAAATCTCTTAAAGCTTCAAGTATTCCTCTGGTAATGCCAGCTCATCAGCAATCAAAATAAAATCATCATGATTTTTCAAATAGGTCACTGGACTCTCTTTTCTATCTGAATACTGGAGAAGATGATGAATGGCCTCACGTTTTGAACTTCCAGTAGCGAGAAGAATAATTTTTTTTGCTTCTAAAATGGTCCCTACTCCCATTGAAATAGCTTGAGTAGGAATCTCTGCGAGATCTTTTAAATCTGGTTTGTTGCTCTCAAGAGTTTTACTATCAAGATCTACAATTCTTGTTCGTGAGTTTTTAAGAGAGCCCGGTTCATTAAATCCTATATGCCCATTTACTCCCACACCTAGGAGCTGAAGATCAATTCCTCCAGCAGTTTTAATCGCTCCTTCATAGGCTAAATCTGCTGCCGGAAGCGAGAGATTTGATTCATCAATTTTAAGTGGAATCACAAGGTGTTTAATTAAATATGATCTGAACGAGCTTTTATGATTACTAGGGACACCAATATATTCATCTAAAGCAAACCAACGAACCAGACTTAGGTCTAAAGAATTCTTCTGAAGCATTTCCGCAAGTTCGGCATAGACTGGAATCATGGTATTCCCTGTGGCCACACCTATTATTGTTTTTGGATGACTCATTAAATGATCATAGATGATCTCGGCCATGGCCTTTACTGCTTGATCTTGGCCTATCGAATTTATCACTCTCACTTAATGCTCCCTAAAACTTAACGTTTCTTAAATATTAGACCAGCTCTGGTCACTCATTCAACTAAACACTATGTAAAAAATTCGGAATCCGAACATCGTATTTGGAGTACGAATAACTTAGGGCTATAACCGAATCATGAAAGCTCTTCGTTTTTTAATTATTGAGGATGATAAGTACTTTAGGCTCACACTTCGTGAGATCCTTAAAGACTTCGGTATTATCGAAGAGGCCACAACTACAGCTGAGGCCCAAGAAAAGCTCAAAAACAGCGTTTATGACGTTGTATTAACTGATATTGAGCTTGGAGATGATAACGGTGTAGACCTTATTCCTTTAATTCGAAAAAACCATGAACACTGCCTCGTTGTAAGTTCATATGAATCTGATGATTTTATTGAGCGGGCCTATGAGCGCGGGGCCAAGCATTATCTTTCAAAAAATCAATTAAAGCAGCAACTGCCTGTTTATATCCAAAAAGTTCTTCAGCAAAAAGGCTCACATTTCGAGAGCTTTTTAAGAGACGAATTTGTGACCTCAGAT
The DNA here is from genome assembly GCA_022729855.1 of Bdellovibrio sp. GTDB lineage: Bacteria > Bdellovibrionota > Bacteriovoracia > Bacteriovoracales > Bacteriovoracaceae > DZBG01. Next base: position 618 of record DZBG01000050.1, on the reverse strand, counting down.
CCTGAACTGGTCGGGGAACTTAAGCGCCTTTCAGAAATCAATTTTAAGAATCAAACTCTTACTATATCGGGTCCTACGGGAACAGGTAAAAGCTTACTTGGAAAATTAATCCATGAGATGACTTACGGTGCGAAATCTCCTCTTGTTCACCTTAATTGTTCTGAAGTACCAGAGAATCTTTTAGAATCAGAATTATTCGGTCACGAGAAAGGGGCATTTACAGGAGCTGATCAGAAAAAAGATGGAAAACTCAAGCTTGCGAGTGGTGGAACTTTATTCTTAGACGAAGTGGGAACTATGCCCATGTCTATGCAACAAAAGCTTCTTAAGGCCATTGATGAGAAAAGCTTTTATCCAGTGGGAGCAACTTCTCCAATCAAGACTGAATTCACTCTTATTTCTGCGACTTGTGAAGATCTTCAAAAAAAGATTGCTGAAGGAAACTTCAGAGAAGATTTATACTATCGCCTCTCAGGTTTTCACTTTGATCTTAAACCTTTGGCCCAAAGATTAGGTGATATTGAACTTCTCATTCGTAAAATCCAAAAATCATCACTCCGAAGATTTCCCAACTACCATTTCCTAGTGCAACTTTTCTTCATCATAACTTCATAAGGT
>DZBG01000148.1 GCA_022729855.1 Bdellovibrio sp. | reverse complement strand
TTCTGAAATCAGCAACTTAAATGTGGAGTTGCACTAGGAAAAATTTTTCGGGAGTATATTTAAGCAGGAAAGGTAGAAAAAAATAAATCACTGCTAGGAGTAGCAAAAGAAAAATTGAGCGGTGTGGAGTCATTCCCGGAGAGAAATAAAGGGCCACAAACATCATTAAAACCATAAGACATGTAACAAACGAAAAGCCTATTACAAGAGACTCTTGCTTTCGAATTGTCGCTAACTCAATATGATTGCTTTGTTCAGATTTGGACTGGTAATGGAAATAGTTAAACAATCTATAGATAGCTTGCTTCATCTTTAACCTTTAAATATTGATCTAAGTATAACTTCACTTTATCAATATCAAATGGCTTAGGAAGAATTCCGATTCCTCCACAGTTTTTTACATCAGCAAGAGTAAGATCTGCATGGCCTGTCATGAGAAGAATGGGAGTTTTAATCTGATTAAGCATACATTTTTTTATGAGATCAAGGCCTGAACCGTTGGCCATTCTGAAATCTGAAATAACAAAATCAATTTTATCAGAGCAGAGAGTACTAAAAGCCTCTTCTCCACTGGATGCTTTCACTGACGTATAACCTAGTTTTTTTAAGAAGAACTCAAGAACAGTAATAATTTCTGGTTCATCATCTACTAATAAAATTTTGTAGGTCATACCACAAACCCCTCATTAATTATTAAGATTACCTTAATCAATCTTAAAGTGAAAGGGGCTAAGCTCCATTACGACAAGTTACTATAATCACGTTTTTTATTCGAATGACCCAAACGAAAGATCTGTCATTTTTGACTCTGACACTTCTTCCTCAACGCTGGCGATGCTTCTTCCTGACTTATCTGTAACATCAAAACTCGCAAAACCAATCTCTGAATTTGTAGTCTCTGTAACCACAGCTTTCTCCTCTACAGAGAATGATCCAAAGCTTAGGTCATCAGCAAAACTTGAGAAAGAGAATAAAAGAAGGGAGAAAAAGCAGAAAAATTTCATAAAAGCCTCTCAGATAAAAAAGGTTCAATGTCTCCTTTATCTGATCGGCTTTTTAAGGGAATTTCTTAGTAATTAATTTGTGCCTGTAAGCGGATCATATTACCTGACTGATGATAGTTAGGACTCGCAGAAGTTGAGGTCTTTCTGTTTGAAATCCCGTAGGCAGCAGTTAATTCTAAAGCAGGAACTGGCTGCCATTCTGATCCAATTTCCCATTCATTCATATCGTAAGACTTTGCATCTTTCTCATTCTTACGTGCACCTTGGTAGCGCTGATATCTCAAGTAAGGAAAGAAGCGCTCATTTTTATAATTAAGGGCATAATTCACTTGAGCGTATCCACCCTTTAATTTTTGAGAGCGAATCTTGTTTTGAGTGGCATCAAACTGTGGCCCACTTCCTTGATTGTATTCTGCAGAAAATCCAAATGGCTGAGGATAATAAACAATACTCGCTCCAGTTCTTTGGTCATAATAGTCTTTATTGTTTATTCCGAATTGACCTTCATAAGCTTGAATTGAAGTTTCAATATACTGACCATTACTTAATTTAAATGGGTAAGTGAATCTCGCCACTCTATGCATATCATTATTTACTTCAGGCTTATTGAGAGTTTGGCCGTTATAGGCACCAATCGTAAACATCCCATAATCACCCGTTCCCTTAAGTTGAGCATTCGCTAACTCTTTAAAACGAGCGCGAATTTCTGTTGGGGCATACATGAAATAAATCCCAGTATCACGCTCATTGGGAGAGGCAGTATTAGTTGCTTCAGTACGATCAAAGGCAGCTCTAAGTGAAGATGATTGCATATTCTCAAAACTAAAAGGCACCTTGCTGATACCAGTTCTAATTCTGAATTCTTTATTAGCAGTTAGAGCATAGTCAAAATAGGCATCACGAATACTCACAAAGTTATCATTCATTCCCGTATTGTCAGTATTTGTACCAGAAACAGCTGTTGCAAAATCTGGCTGGATATAAAAATAAACTCTGCTATTAAGTTCACCTGAAAAGACTAAACGTGAACGACGGACAAAAAGACCTTGATTATCACCAACAGACTTATCTCCACCTGGGTTAGTTAATTTAGAATTTGTTTCGCCAAAACGGTTATAGCGAAATTGTGTATAGCCTTTTACATTTATTTTCTCATACCACTTGTTTGCAAGGATTTTATCAATTTGTGAGCCTATAGTGTCTTCAGCATAAGACTGAGACGCAACACCCAGCATCATTACTGATGCTAATAACAACCTAGAATTTTTCATTTTACCTCTTTTCTTTATCATTTCTTGGTAAGCTTTTTTAACTTTTGAGAACTGTGCTGTCTTGTTAGGGTTAGGTTAAGATCTTGTAAATATAAGGTGTTAATTAATGAAAAAATCACTCTTTTTTATCGTGCTGACATTAATGAGTCACTCGCTCGTATTGGCCTATGAGTGCACTTCACCTATCCCAAAAGAGAAACTTTCTCTTTTAGTGAAAGAGGCCCAAGAGACCTATTTTCCTGAATTAAACTCTGCTCCTTTAAAAATAAAGTTTTTTAAATCGAGCGCTTATTACCTCCAGTCTCAGCCGATTTTAAAAACTCTGACAAAAAACAGAACAAAGCGTGAGTATTCAGTTCAGATCAACACTAAACTTCTGGCCTGCCCTCCAAGCGAGGAAGCCCTGAAAGCAATTCTTGTTCATGAACTTGAGCATATTAAAGATTATACTAAAATGAGTTCGGCCCAGATTGCAGGCCTTGGTATAAAGATGACAATTTCAAGAAAGTTTAGAACAAAGTATGAAAGAGCGACAGATGAGAAAGCACTCTATAAAGGATTGGGGCAAGGACTCATAGAATACCGAAAATGGATCTATAAAAAACTTACCCCAAAACAATTACTCAAAAAGAAGAGATTTTACTACACTCCGGAGGAAATCGCAGAATGGTCATCTCATCATTAGTTTTTAGCAAACGGATAATCTGTATAACCAGTAGCTCCATCTGCATAAAAAGTATTTGGATTTGGATCATTTAAACTAAGATTTTCTTTAAAGCGCTGAACAAGATCTGGGTTGGCAATATACTGAACCCCAAAGGCCACAGCATCTGCATTGCCATTTTTAATGATTTTTTCAGCACTGTCTTTTGTGAATTTTTCATTGGCGATATAAGTTCCACCGAAGGCTTTTTTTATTTTGGGCCCTAAGCTATCGTCACCTTCAAATTCTCTCGCAAAAATAAAAGCAATTTTGCGTTTCCCTAATTCTTGAGCAACATAAGTAAATGTCTGCTCGCTATTTGAATCATTAATATCGTGAGAGTTGCCACGTGGAGAAAGGTGAACTCCCACACGGTCTGCCCCCCAAACTGAAATAGCGGCATCAGTCGCCTCAAGTAAAAACCGTGCTCTGTTTTCTACAGAACCGCCATATTGGTCTGTTCTTGTATTTGTTCCATCATGTAAGAATTGATCAGGCAGATAACCATTGGCCCCATGAATTTCAACTCCATCAAAGCCCGCCTTCTTCGCATTCTCAGCACCGACTCTATAGGCCTCAATAATGGCCGGAATTTCACTTAGCTCTAGCGCTCTTGGTGTCACATAGTCTTTCATCGGACGAACTAAGCTCACATGTCCTGCAGGCCTAATCGCAGAAGGGGCCACAGGTAGTTCTCCATTTAAAAAAATGGGATCAGAGATTCTTCCTACGTGCCAAAGTTGCAGTACAATTTTTCCATTTTTCGCGTGGACAGCAGTTGTAATTTTTTTCCAACCTTCAACTTGGGCTTCAGACCAAATCCCTGGTGTGTCAGCATATCCAACACCCATAGGTGTGATGGCCGTAGCTTCAGTGAGGATAAGTCCGGCTTCAGCACGCTGACTGTAGTACTCAACCATTAAGTCATTGGGAATTCTTTCAGACCCAGAACGAGCACGAGTTAATGGCGCCATAATAACTCTGTTTGAAACTTCAATAGCACCAAGTTTAAGGGGATCAAATAAAACTGACATAAGCATTCTCTTGTTAAGGTTTGGAGGAGATGGATGGATTTGAACCACCGAATAACAGGTTTGCAAGCTGTTCCCTTAAGCGCTCGGGCACATCTCCATAATGCATCAATATCAGATACATTATACTACCTAAAAGTAGAATGCAACAATAAAAAATGCATTTAAACTAAAATTATGCTAAACTAAGTTTATGGTTGATACGAGATTCTCTGTTTCTATTCAAATTATGATGACCCTTGCGGCCCATACTGATGAGCTCTATAGCTCCGATGCTTTAGCAAAGGTATTAAAAACAAATGCCACTTTTATTCGCAAACTTGTGACTCATTTAGTGGATGCAAAACTCATTAGTAGTTATCGTGGTAAAGGTGGCGGAATAAAACTCGCCAGAGATTCAAAAGAGATATGTCTCAAAGAAATTTATCATGCAGCCACTGGCGAGAAACAACTTATTTCAGTACACAAAAAACCTATCACTAAGGCCTGTGCTGTCAGTTGTTGTATTGGTGATGTACTAGATGAAATAGTTGATGGTATTGAAGAGTCTACCCAGCGTTTTCTATCTGGAAAGACCCTTCACGATTTAATGATTAAAGTAAAATAATTCTTTCACTTAGTGATGGTGCTGCTCTTTTCCATCACGGTCTTCCTCAACAATGATCTCATCTTTAATTAATTGCCCATTAAAATAATAATCTTTATGAGAATTAGTATTCAGAGTCACTTCAACTTTGTTTCTTCCTTTAGGCAAAGCAATATAGATCCAATCATTGTAAACTCGCCCTACTTTCTCACCATTCACATACAAATGAGCGTGCCCAGTTCCTTCGCTATCAGTTTTTGTTGGGTCTGCATGAATGAATTTAAAGTTTGCAGTCGTAAAATTTAAATTCCATCCACCATTTGGATCCCAACTACCATTTCCTAGTGCAACTTTTCTTCATCATAACTTCATAAGGTG